>CP112999.1:932083-1242778 GCA_026625165.1 Methanoregula sp.
GAAATGGACTGGAATGAGATTGCCATCATGACCCGTGCCGGGCAGGCAAAGGCGCTGGGTATCGCTCTGCAGGGCAAAGGGCACCTTATGCCCGGCGCGGAAGCTGATGTTGCTATTTACCCCATCAAGTGCCGCGAAGTCGACCCTGCAACCGAATACCGAAAGGTCGTCGAGGGGTTCCAGAAGACCCGGTATACGATCAAGCGCGGGAGAGTGGTCGCCCGCGATGGCGATGTGATTGTTGAGGGGGCAAACAGCACATTCTGGGTAAACCCCTCGGTCCCGGATGAACACAATATGGCACATGATAAAGAGTTTGTGAAAAAATTCGAGGAGTACTACACGGTGCAAATGGGGAACTACCCGGTGCAGGACGTGTATCTCCCGCGCGGCAGGTGCATTGGGACGGAGGCAGACCTGTGAAGGTGATCCTCGAGACCAAGGCGCGTAAAAAACCGTTCCTCCCAATTGAAGCCGAATCGATCATTCCGAGAAACTTCCTCAACGGTACAGAACTGACCGTATTTGAAGGAAACAAGGAGCGCAGGCTCTCTGACATATTCCGGATCTTTGTGGAAGGGACTTCAGTTACGCCGGAGAAGATTGAGATTGTTTTAAAGGGCGACACCTCGCGGATCAAACGGGTCGGGGAATACATGGATGCCGGAAAGATCACGATTGCCGGGGATATCGGGATGCATTGCGGGAATTTCATGAGCGGGGGCGATATTGAGGTTCTTGGCAATGCGGATGCATGGCTCGGGCGTGAGATGCGGGGGGGGAATATCCTGTGCCGGGGCAATGCCGGGCATTACTGTGCTTCCGGCTATCGCGGGGAGAAGACCGGTATGCGGGGCGGACGTGTCGAGGTGCTCGGCAATGCCGGTGACTGCTGCGCGGAATACCTGACCGGTGGCGAGGTACATATACACGGGAGCTGCGGAGACATGGCGGGCGTCGAGATGAAGGGAGGGCAGTTTATCGTTGAAGGCAATGCCACGCGCCCGTGCGGGAATATGAAGGACGGTACATGCATGATCTTCGGGACGGTTCACGAAATGCTTCCAACCTTTGAGATGATCGGAACCCGCGTGATGACCGACCGGAAGGTCACCATGACGGTGTATAAAGGCGATATCGCAAACCGGGGAAAGGGGACACTGATGATCCAAAAATAAAACAGAACCTATCGGAGTTCGGCGATCTCCCTGTCGATCCAGTCCTGGATAACCAGTTTCATCTGCTGGTGCGTGATACCACGGACGGAGCGCACCCGGATCTCTACTTCAAGAAGGTCGAGGATCGGCGTAACAATCTTAAAATAGTCACCTGTACTGTTCAATCCCCCTGATTTTTTTATCTGGAGAATGACAAGTTCGTTTAAGTGCTCAAACTCACCGGTAGCATCGACGATCGCTTCAAGGGTCATTCCTCCGGACCAGTTGAGATCACCGTCACTGGTTTTTTTACTGTCTGACTTGTCCGGTCCGCACCCGTTCCCCCTCTTATCAGGATCTTCCATTGGGTTTCCTGGTCCCTGAGCAGGTATTCGTTTTCCTTCTCATGAGGTTATCGTATTTTTTTGATTTGCGCAAAAGAGCACCCCGATGCCTGCCTGTCTGTTTTTGGATACAAAAAAAAATATTACCTCAATATTTATCCCCTCCTGCGTGACTTCTTTAACTACAGAAAAATCAAACAACCCCTGCATTAAAAGGAACCTGCATGTCGAATGCTGCACTCCTGATCATCGAAGGGCTCTGGTGGACGCCGGAGCAGAGGCCAAAGCGCCCGTCTGTACTTCCGTTTATGGAGGGGCTGGAGGGTTACAAGGGCGATTTCAATATCTATTACTCAAACTTTTACGAAAAAACCGGATTCAAGCGTGCCCTGATCGATGACCTGACCAACACCCGGGAAAACCGGCTCTTCCTCTATGTTGCGGCCCATGGTACCGGAAAGTGGATAGGCGGGCTGAAAGCGAAGACCGGTATGAAGATACCCTCGATGTTTGCTGCGGTAAAAAATGCTGCAAACTATTCCAATATTGAAGGGGTGCTTATCGGTTCCTGCAACGTGGGCAACAATATTGGCGACTTCATCAGCACGACAAAAGAATCGCATATCAGCTGGATATTCGGATATACCTGCAATATCGGCTGGATGGCAAGCACCCTTATTGATGTATCCATCTTCGAACACTTAATGAAATTAAAAAGGAAAGACCTCGCGAGCCGGAAAAAAATTGTCGATGCTTTTGTCAAAGCCCTGCGCAGGTTCAATGGCGATGCGGTCTTATGCAAGGAAAAGGGTGAGACCGTCCTCCTTAAAGACGCGATCTCGCTTGTGGTCCAGCCCCGGCGACCGGGGAGCAAGGCGCGGGACGAGACCGCAAACCTGATCGAAAAGGTCGGCTGGATAAAAAAATAATCAGGGGATTTTTTAATAAAAATTTTAATTTTAATTTTTTTCTGAAAAGTTTTTGGAGTTCCATTTTTTTCCTATTTCTAATTTTTATAAAGAATTTACCGGATCCAGGAAGAGCCTGAAACGCCGGCATGGTCAACATAGGGTTTTTTCCCAGTTAAGCGAGGGGGCATAAATAATGACGGATCCTGAACATCTAGGAAAAACAGGGGTTTTTCCATGTTCATGTAGTATAGTCCGACCCGGCAACTGATCCTGCCTGTAATTAGGCCTATTTGGTCTTTTTTCCGGCTTCAATCCTGCCCCGGATACAGAGAAAAATCGACGAATCGAAGAGTTCCTGAAACATTATTCCTGTGTTTTGCCGAATTAGTCCTGAAAATACCCTCCGGACAGGTCATAGGGAGATCACTCACCGACGAGAACCGATCTTATCTCTCCTCCGAGACCGATCACTCCCCAAAAAGGAGTGGTGATAGTGAACCTGATCATCAGCTATTGCGCCGGGGTAGTTCCTGCCCCTCCTGTAGTCACTTCACTAATGGGTATGGCAGGCCCCTTTTCCGGCAGACGTATCGGGGTACCGTCCCGGTCAATCTCCCCCAAACCGGAACTCCCGACCCGGAAGTACCGCCATGAATTTTGCTTGGTGTACACCCAGAGCTCGCAGAGGATGGATTCCGAAACAGGAAACGAGCGGAGCATGATGATCCATTCCTGCAACTCCGCCGCGATCTCTTCCTTTGTGCACCGGATTTTACAGACTCTTTTTACCCGGACAAAAACCAGATGAACGGAAGTCCGTATCATCATATCGCACGCGCTCTCTGTATCAGGACAAAACTTCATGACATCTCCTCTCGCCTTCGCAATCAGAAGTGCTTCGTCCAGCGCTTTTGTTACCGGCCGTCCTCTCGTCATGCGCGCTCACCTTCATCAGCTCCACAAACCCGCGCCGATGTTGTGGCACCATCCATCCTCTGTTTCAGTTCCCGCTTCACCGGCCGCGTCCGGATGCTGACAGAGTAGAAGTGATGATTCGTCTTCCGTGCCTCCATCCATTCCACTTCCCTGCCATACTTCCGGACTCCTTGCATCATCACGTGCGGGACAAGGAAAAGCGGGATACCCTCCTCGGTCCTTGTCGGCCGCCGTGGCATCACGACCGCCCCCGCTCTTCAAGTAATGTTATTCTCCGGTCGAGCCGCTTGATCTTCTTTGAAAGGAACTCCGTAATCCGGTCCTGCCGTTCAGCGAGGATGAGGATGCTCATTCCCGGTTTGTCCGGAGTCGTACCGGTCTCTTCATCAGGGGACGTCCCCGATGGTTTTTGCCACACCTTAGTCCGGGGCTTGATCCCCCAGCCGATGATCTCGGTCTTGCGCTCAGCAAGATAGGGATCTGGCGGTACATGGCTCCTTGCCCATTCCAGTTCTTCGTTCTCCTGTCCGGTCCCGGCCATACCGGACGCAATCTGGTCCGGCGCGGCCACATCCTTATTCGAAGGTCGGCTTATTCCTCCCTTCGTGTCGTCAAGGTTTCGATAAACCTCTTCCGATTTCGAAGGTTCGGCTGATGCCTCCCTTCTCATCACCAAGGCGCAGCTGCACCTCTCTGACACCCTTTTTTCAATGGTTTCCATGATGGTTATCTCTGAAATTTTTTGTATTCCTCTTCCGTTACCTAAGCCGGGAGGTTCCGGTCCCGGTCCCGGTCATGAATTATCAAAATAGCCGGCCGTACGATCACGGAGCCTTCCGGAGCCGGGGCTGTTTTTGCACAACGAAATCCCATTCTACGAACGGGACCTGCGGTATACCAGCACCACGGCTAGCCTTGGGCACCGTGCTCTAGAGAGCCGGCGACCGTCGTTGTATTGTAAAAGAGAGCAGTTGCAGCGAGGTACGGGCGCCCAAAAAATTTTTCCCGTACCCGCGTTCCAGCAGATTCTCAACAGATGGGATCGCGATTGGCCCCATCAGCCCGCGCAGGAACAGCATAAAAATATAGCAGAACCGGGCGATGCGGACTGCAGTCTTTGGTGCATATCCAATCTTCCCGAGCCTTCTCGCTGTTCTGTTGCAGAAATCTTCGGTCATTTGTGATTATCCGATCAATGACAGGTTGGTATATAATATTTATGTAACCTGCCGGTTCAATCAACCCGGATCCAGTAAATTTTGGGGAATCCGGGCTTGAACCGGGGCCGGATTCGTCAGACAATGAGCACCGCGATCCGGGCGCGGCATTGACTGGCAATAAATCCGGTTTTACAGGGAGGTTTTTTAAAAATAGAAAAATGGTGCCGCACTGAGTCTTAAGCAGCAGAAAAAATTATGGTAGCAAGTATCATTGGTCAATACCTTTGGGCTTTAGTCCCAGAAAACGCACTACAAAGAAAGATTAGCTCTTCGAATGAGAAAATTATTTTTTAAAACGATTATTTCAAAAAATAAAATTATTTTTTTATCTTATTTCCCCGATGTCTCTTTTGGCTTGGGCAGGAAGGGGATGATCGCCGATGCGATCTTCGCGATATCCATGGACTGGAGTATGACCTTTCCGGGCCCGGTCAGCGTAGTCACAAAGAGCCCCTCTCCGCCAAATATTATTGATGTGACCCCGCCTGCAAGCGCGATATCATAGCTGACCGTGCTGTCAAACCCGACCACAAGCCCGGTCTGGACCTTGACCATCTCACCCTCTTTTAAGTCCAGTTCGATAATATCCCCGCAGCAATGGAGAAAGACTATACCTGTACCCGTAAGCATCTGGAGGATGAAGCCTTCGCCGCCGAAGAGCCCGCTCCTGATCTTTTTTATAAGGGCGATATCGAGGTTTACACTCTCCTCGCATGCCAGAAACGAGTCGCGCTGGGCAATGAATTCATTACCGTTCCCTAATTTAACCGGAAAAATTTTCCCAGGGACATTTCCTGCAAATGAGACAAACCCGCCCGTATCAACCGGAGAAAATTTGGTCAGGAACAGGCTTTCACCGCTCAGAACGCGTTTGAGCCCTGATACAATCCCTCCTTTGAGCTGGGACTCCATCTGCATGTTCCCGCTCATGTTTACCATGGCACCAGCTTCGGCAAACAGCCCTTCGCCTGCAGGAAGATCAATTTTTACCATCTGGAGGTTATCTCCGAAAATTTCGTATTTCATCACATTCCCAATCATGCGTGCAGCATATAAATACAAATGCATTGTGTGAGGGCACGGTGTCAAAAAGAGTGCTTTACTTTCGATGCTCCCGGCCAAGGAGAACATCGGGACGTTCAGACCAGATGACCAGAAATTTTAAGGTTATCTGTTTTTTATAAAGAAGAACATTTTTTCCTGATGCTCTGTGCTGCAAGCATACCTGTTGAATATGCAGACTGGATATTATAACCGCCGGTGTCGCCATCAATATCGAGAACCTCACCGGCAAAATACAGGTTTTTTACGATCCGGGACTCCATGGTTTTCTGGTTTACCTCTTCACGCGTGACACCCCCCCTTGTTGCCATCGCTACAGACAAGTCTCCGAGAGCGCCAACCGTCAGGGGGAATCCGGTAAGACTGCCCAATAACGATGAGCGGAGCGGTGCGGAAAGATGGGCACAGGTAAGTTCATTGGGAATATTGGTAATTTCTAGGATTTTTTTAATCAGGCGGTCCGGTATCTGATAATGCGATAAAACCGATTTAACCCGGCGTGTCCCATGTGCATCTGCCAGTTCATTGAACGCATGAGATAATCCATCATGATCTGCAGGATTTATAAATGAAAGCCGGACAATATCCCCGGGCCGGATATCCCGCGAACGGTCGAGGATCCCTGGCCCGGATATGCCGGTGTGTGTAAAAAGAACATCGCCGGTATGGTGGAATAAGTTTTTTCCATGTCTCCAGACAGAAAAATGCATTGAGGGAAATGATATTCCCGAGAGGTCAGAAAACGGGAAGTCATAAATAAGTAAGGGTGTAAGTGCAGGGGCGATTTCCCTTATGGTATGCCCCATGCTTGCAGCAAAACAGTACCCGTCGCCCGAAGATCCCGTTACCGGATAGGATGCACCACCCGTTGCTATTACAAGGCAGGTGGTATGGCAGATACGCCGGGGTGTCGTAACGACAAAAACTCCTTCATTTTTTTGGATCTTCTGTACAGGTTCCCCGCAGCAAACAGGAATTTTTTGTTTTTCGCATTCTGAGATGAGTATTGAAAGCACATCTGAAGATTTCCGGGTTGCAGGAAACACCTTACCGTCTTCGCGTATCTCCATTTCAAGTCCGCGTCCTCGAAAGAATCTTATGATGTCGCGGTTGGTGAAGGCAAGAAGGGCAGGTTTTAAAAACGACCCTGCATTCCCGTAATGGGAGAAAAATTTCCGTATCTCCCCATCATGGGTGATGTTGCATTGCCCGGATCCGGTAAGGAGGAGTTTTCTTCCGGGCGCCTGCATCTTCTCGAGGACCAGAACATGGAGATCCTGTTCTGCTGCATGGATTGCACAGAAGAGTCCGGCCGGCCCTGCTCCTATAACTGCGACATCGGCCCGGTCCATTCTTTTCTGCATTGATTATTTTCTGTACTGCATCAGTCATCAACTCTCACCATATTTTTTTAATGGGACAACCCGCTGGACAACCTGTTTCCACAACGCTTATCAGGGAGCATTCAGTACAAAGGAGCATATGCAGAGGCATGCATGCGGGTTTGAAGAGCAGATCTATTGCCGGCGCTGCAAGATACCTCTGGAATATGACGCGTTCCGCGGCCTCTTCTGTCCGCGGTGCCGCCGCCCTGTCACAATGATCTGTCCAAGATGCGGGCAGCGGTGGTAAAAATTAAAATTTCAAAGAATAAAAGAATCAGACTTTTTTCCGGACCCAGGTGGCATACTGCCGGCGCAGGTCCTCCATTTCTTCAGGTGTGAGGTCCTTGCGTTTCATCGAATGAAGGTACTGTTCAAGCTGACGAACGATATGTTCTGCTTCGATATAATCCTCCACTTCGAGATACGCTGGAACGCGACTGACTTCATAAGCCTGTCCGCAGACCGGGCAGAGTTTCCAGCGCTGGAACCGGTCCACGTACGTAAATGTCCGGCAACCGGGGCACCGGATTATAACAAACATGGTCAAGTGGTAATCGGTAACCTCATTATAAAAATATTTCGTTGAAAAACAGTGGACCGGTGAAGGGAGCATTACCAGATAAGATCCCAGTATCGCACGGGAAAGGAACGAAACACCTTTATTGTGTGTTCATCTGAATATGATGGTGCTATGGAAGAAATTACCGTGATCGGTGTCCACGGGCTGCCGATCATTCACAAGGGCGATGACATCCCTGCACTCATCTGCAGCCGGCAGGCAATTTATGACGGGGACATTCTTTGCATCGCATCGACCATTTATTCAAAATCAAAAGGTTATACCCGGCCCCTTTCTGATATCAGCCCATCGGACCGGGCAGAGAGCCTCGCAAAACTCAATGGGGAGGACCCCCGCTTTGTACAGGCAGTCCTCGATGCATCTGCTGATATCATCATGGAGCACCCGTTCATCCTATCAGAGCTGAATTCCGGGCATATCGGGGTGCGTGCGGGTGTCGACCAAAGCAATATCGAGGATGGGATGGTAATCTTCCTTCCGGCGGATCCGATGAAAGCGGCCGACGAAGTCCGTTTGGAGATTAATAAAATATCCGGTAAAGATATTGGTGTTATTATTACGGATACCTGCGGCAGATCATTCCGGCGCGGGCAGACCGGCAACGCCATAGGTTGGAGCGGGATGCATGCCATCCGCGACTTCCGTGGGGACGTTGACCTGTTCGGTCATGTGTTGAAGATAACGGAAGAAGCGGTCGTGGATGAGATCGCAGGGTTTGCAAATTTTGTCATGGGTGAGAGCAATAACGGTGTTCCGGCAGTAATCTTCCGCAATTGCCCGCAGTGGAGCGGGCATGATAACCTTTACTTTACAAAGGATGAGGATATCACGCGAAAGCTCTTAAAAAAAGAGATGTGTCAGTAGACAATGTTGAGGATTAAAATGAACAAGCCAATGGCAGCAGATGCCACCATGACGACCACAGGACTGATGTGCACTGCCCGACGGTCCTCGCTGTCGTAATAATTCACGAGCCCCGCAGAGGACATCAGTCTTCCACCCTGTTTCTTTGCCATGCATATCTATTTCATTTTTCGATATATAAAAGAGAGTCAGGAATGAACATGGAACGCCCGCTGGTCATTTCCGGAAAGGCATTCATCGGGGATGAGTTGACCCTTATGCCGGTAGATATCGTTATCGAACAGGGAATCATCACCGCAATCGAGGAGAATGACAAATCTTCTGATGTCTGGATCTGTCCGGCGCTCTTTGACGCCCATACACACCTTGGCGACACCATTGCAATGGACTGTGCACACTCCGGCAACCTTGTTGAACTTGTCACACCTCCATCCGGCCTGAAGCACCGGTTGCTTTCTGCCGCTTCTTATCACGGCCTTGTCCATGCAATGCGTTCCAGTATTGGCGGGATGATCAGGCGGGGAACTGCGGGTTGTGCGGATTTCCGCGAGGGCGGTCCTGAAGGTGTGAAAGCGTTGCGGGAGGCATTCACGGGACAGAATTTCCGGTGTATGATATTCGGGAGGGATGGTGGCGAGTATATTTCTGACGGACTAGGCATCAGCAGTGCACGTGACGTTCAGGGAATCGAACAACTCGTTGCAAAAGCCCGTAAGGAAAATAAAAAAATTGCATTCCATGCAGGTGAAAAAGATTCCGGTGATGTTGAAGCAGCGCTGTCGTTTAATCCGGACCTCATCATCCATGGGACACACGCAACCCGCCAACAGCTCCGGGAATGTGCAGAACGCAGGATACCGATCGCCATATGTCCGCGATCAAACTGGACACTGGGTGTCACCATCTCCCCGAATCTCCCGCCGGTTTCGCTTATGCTTGAGCTCGGATGCCAGGTATTCCTTGGGACCGATAATGTGATGTTTACAGAACCCGATATGCTCACTGAGATGGCATTTGTCCGCACCATCTACCGGATTGAGCCTGCCGAAGTGATGAGGATGGCTGTGGCTGGTTCAAGTCTGTGCGGTGATCCGTTTTTCATAAGGGTTGGCGCGCGGGCTAACCTGTTTTCCCTTGATCCCCGGTACTCAAACCTGCGCTTCTCAAAAAATCCTATTGAAAGTATTGTAAAACGGGCTGAATCCTGTAACATCGGGACAAATGTTTTTAATTCATAAATCCAATTAAAAAGCCATGTTTGTTCCGGGTGGTGCATGTGTTCTCTAATATCCTTGCTGCAATCGATGGCTCCAAAGCAAGCGAACAGGCATTTGCCTGTGCAGTCGAGGAGGCCGGTCTTCATGGTGCAAAACTCCATGTCGTATATGTGGTGGAAACTGGGCTTTTTTCCTCCCTCCCCACGGATAACACGGTTGAGATCATGTTCACTGTTCTGGAAAAAGAGGGAGAGGACGTTTTAAAAAGAGCAAAAACCTATGCTCATGACAAAGGCATAGTTGTTACTACGCACCTAAGGCAGGGTCATGCAGGCAATGAGATCATCACCCTTGCCGAACAACAGAAAGCGGATCTTATTCTGGTCGGTTCACATGGTAAAAGCAAAACGGACCGGCTCTTGCTTGGCAGTGTCAGCAACTATGTCGTCACACATGGCATAATCACGACCCTGGTGGTGAGATCATAACAGAAGTACAAGTCAAAGACTACATGACATCCGATGTTGTGCATGTAGAAATCCCGGGCAACCGGGACGATGTCTTAAAAATTCTCAAAAGGACAGGAATATCCGGCGTCCCGGTGCTGAAAAGCAAGAAACTTGTCGGCATCATCACCCGGAAGGACCTTTTGCAGAAGCCTGAGGAGACCCAGCTCGGGCTGCTGATGACAACAAAACCGGTCACAATCTCCCCGGATGCAGAGATCAGCGAGGCTGCCCGCCTGCTGGTCACCCGCAAGATCCGCCGTCTTCCGGTCGTGGAAAATGGTAAACTTGTTGGCCTTCTTTCCGTTGCCGACATGATCCATGCAATCGCCCAGATGAAGATTAAGGAAGAAATCAAGGACGTATATATGAGCCAGACCTTCGCCCTCTGGGAAGAGACCCCGCTGCCGGTTGTCGGCAGGGTGATGGAGATTTCCGGTGTGGATGCAATCCCGATCCTTGATGCGGAGAGCAGGTTGCAGGGCATAATTTCAGAGCGGGATCTCATAAGGAACTCAACCATTGAAGACTCAGTCGGTGTGAGCGACTTTTCCAATGGCACAGATGATGATGAATGGACCTGGGAGAGTATCCGGGACATGCATACTTTAAGTTACAGCATCTCAAAGGTGCAGTTGCCTGACCGTCCTGTAAAGACTGCAATGGTAAAAAACGTTGTTGCGGTTCCGCAGAATGCAGAGGTGAGTGAATGTGCATTAAAGATGCGCAGGGCGCGGGTTGACCAGTTGCCGGTGATTAATGGCGACAAACGACTTGTTGCGATGCTGTACGACCGCGAACTCTTAAAGGCCCTCTGCAGATCTGCAGAATAACAACCTTTAAATTTTTAAATATCATTTTATTGACAAAGCGCTTTTAGATAATTTTATAGCGTTTATTAACTTTTTAGGGTGCTAATATGCCTGAACAGTACCAGGAGTCTATGAAGGGGACAACCACCGTCGGACTGGTCTTTTCCGACGGTGTTATCCTTGCCACGGAGAAACGGGCGACCATGGGATACATGATCGCAAGTAAAAAAGCAAAGAAGGTGTACCAGGTCGCCGACCGCATCGGCATGACAACCGCGGGTGGTGTGGGTGATGCCCAGCAGCTTGCACGGATCCTCACCGTGGAATGCAGTTTGTTCCAGATCCGGAGATCACGCCCGATCACGGTGGGAGCTGCATCGACGCTGCTGTCCAACTATCTCAACCAGAACCGTTACTTCCCGTATTATGTCCAGCTCCTGGTCGGAGGCGTGGATGAACACGGACCCGGTGTATATTCTGTTGATGCACTTGGCGGGTCGACAAAAGAAGAAGAGATCGTTTCAACCGGCTCGGGTTCGCCCATGGCATATGGGGTGCTCGAAGACCGTTTCAAATCAAAAATGACCGAGGATGAGGCAATTGATCTTGCCATCCGGGCATTAAAAGCCGCCATGAAGCGGGATGCCGGTTCCGGGGAAGGTGTCCATGTGGTCGTGATAACAAAAGACCGATACCAGGAGCTGGACGAGGCAACCCTTAAAAAATACCTCGCCAAAACCCCTGCATAACTTTTTTTAGGACGTTAATTCTATGCTCATTGAAGAACGGTTAAAGGAACTCAAAGAGAAGATCAACGAGAAAATCCCCCGTGGGATTACAATTTCACAGGTGGAGTTTGAAGGGCCGGAGCTCGTCATTTACACAGATGATCCCAAACGGTTTGCTGATGAAGCAGACTTAATAAAGATCCTCGCCCGTGACCTGCGAAAACGCATCGTCATCCGCCCCACAATCCTTGAAGACCCTGAAAAGGCGGCATCCGAAGTACGGGCAGTGGTACCTGAAACTGCCGGTATCACGGATATCTTTTTTGATCCTGATACCGGAGAAGTGCTTATTGAAGCGGAAAAACCCGGCGTCGTTATCGGCAAGAACGGTGCGACATTACGTGAGATCACAAAACACATCGGGTGGACTCCCAAGGTTGTCAGGACACCTCCAATTGAGAGCTCGACGGTCAAACAGATCCGGCAATACCTCAGATCTGTCAATGAAGACCGCAAACTGTTCTTAAGAACCATTGGCCGGAGGATCCACCGGGATATTGCGACCAAGGATGAAACCGGTAAAGAAGCAATTAAGAAAAACCAGTGGGCGCGGGTCACCATGCTTGGCTGCTGCCGGGAAGTCGGAAGAGCGGCATTCCTGTTAAGTACTCCTGCAAGCCGCGTACTGATTGACTGCGGCGAGAAGCCGGACAATACAAACGGCACCCCTTACCTGTATATCCCCGAGATCCATCCGCTCTCATCGCTGGATGCCGTCGTGCTCACCCATGCGCATCTTGACCACTGCGCACTCATCCCCCTTCTATATAAATACGGGTATGAAGGGCCTGTATATTCCACTCCCCCTACACGGGATCTTTCAGCGATGCTCCAGCTCGATTATCTTGATGTCATCAACAAAGAAGACCGGAAAATCCCGTATAGTTCAAACGAAGTAAAGGAGTACATCAAACACTCCATCACGCTCAATTACGGCAGTGTCACCGATATTGCCCCGGACATGAAACTCACGTTCCATAATGCAGGGCATATCCTTGGCTCCGCTATTGCCCATTTCCATGTTGGCGACGGGATGTACAATATAGCATTTACCGGTGATTTCAACTACAGCAAGAGCCGTCTTTTCAATCCCGCCATCAGCCAGTTCCCGCGGCTTGAAGCCCTGTTCATGGAGAGCACCTACGGGGGCTCCAATGACTTCCAGCCTGCGAGGTCAGATGCGGAGATCAAACTGTACGAGACCATCAACACCGTCCTTTCACGGGGCGGGAAAGTCATCATCCCCGCGTTTGCAGTCGGGCGTTCGCAGGAAGTCATGCTCGCTCTGGAAGAAGGAATGCGCCTTGAAAAGATACCGAAAGTGAAAATCTACCTTGATGGCATGATCCGTGAAGCGACTGCTATCCACACGACATATCCTGAATATTTAAACAACGACCTGCGCAACCAGATATTCCGTGAAGGTATGAACCCGTTCCTTGCAGAATGCTTCCAGCAGGTTGACTCTTCAGATCTCCGGGAGAAAGTGATGAATGGCGACCCCTGTGTTATCATCTCCACGAGCGGGATGCTGAACGGGGGACCGGTGATGGAGTACCTGACCAACCTTGCGCAGGACGCAAAGAATGCACTTGTCTTTGTGGGTTACCAGGCAGATGGGACACAGGGGAGGCGGATCCAGAAAGGGTGGCGTGAAGTCCCGCTGGGCAGGAAGGGCACGATCACGATCAACCTTGAAGTCATGACAATTGACGGGTTCTCAGGTCATTCTGATCGCCGGCAGCTCATGAATTTTGTCGGACAGATCCAGCCCAAACCCGAAAAGATCTTCTGCATTCACGGCGATGAAAACAATACCATTGACCTTGCGAGTTCCATTTACAAGCGGTACCACATTGAGACACATTCCCCGATGAATCTCGAAACATACCGCATGGTCTGAGATGAGAGACCGCATCCCTCTCTGTTTTTGCGCTTTTGCTGTAATGGCACTCTCCAATGCAATCGTGCCTATCCTGCCCAGTACAGGGGATGGGGCGGCAATGCAGGGTGCGGTATATGCTGCTTACTTTATCGGGGCTTTTATCGCTACACTCCCCGGCGGTCTCATTGCAGACCGTCTGGGTCCTGTAAAACTGATCCGATCCGGAATTATACTCTCTGCATTATCCGGGCTTCTGCTTTTGATAGCGACAGGTGTATTTTTTATAATCCTTTTCAGGTTCTTAGAAGGGATCGCAGCCGGGATATTTATTGCATCAGCGCTTGCATGGATCAATGAACAGACCGATCATGTATCCATGTCCGGATTCTTTATGGCAAGCCTGAATGCCGGCCTGATTTGCGGGCTTGTCGTGACCGGATTGCTGGTGTCGTACTTTAATTTCGGGAAAGCAGGAATTGCCTTCTTCTTTTGCATGTGTCTAATTGGCAGCATTCTGGTTTTTCTAACACGGACTGTAAATCTCTTGCATCGGGATCGGGAAGTCAGTCCGGAAGAGCCGTCTTATACAAGCATTCTGTGCCTCGCCATGAAGTACCGCTGGCTCTGGTTATCTGCAATCATCCTGACGGGTGCAACCGGTGTCGTGACTTCCCTGTACCCGGGTTTTTCCGGGGACACCCCGCAGATGACTGCTTTGTATATTTCTGTCATGAATGTCGGTACAATTGCAGCAGTGATCATTGCTTCCCGGTTTGCACTCCCCCCAATCCCCACAATCAGGTTCGGTGCGGTTATCATGGCAGTATCAGTCTTCGCCTGCTATTTCACGCATTGGGGTTTTGTCTTTGTGGGTGCGTCAGCCGGTTGTGTGATGATTGCACAGATGGCATTTTTATCCGGTTCTGAGATCCGTCAGGGGAAGATCATGGGCCTATATACAACTGCAAGTTATGCCGGGATGTCATCTCTACCGTTTATTGCAGGGTTTGTGGCAGAGAAAAGTTCCTATTTTTCGGCATTTGTGTTCACTGTTTTTTCAGTACTTTTTGTTGCTCTCACGATTGGCTGGTGCAGGTGTTATGCCGGAAAGCCTCCAATTATCCCTGCGACGGGAAAGCAATAGATTCAAGTCTGATTACGGTAAAATTCGTGCATGCACAAGCAGCTGGCCCAAAAAATTCTAATCATCACTATTGCGTTGCTCTTCCTTGTTCCCGCAGTAATGGCGGAAGATGCTATTGACTGGTACATGCGGGGGGAAAATTCAGCAACTATCGGAAAATATGAAGATGCGATAACCTATTACGATCACGCAATTGCAATGGACCAGAAGTATGCTTCAGCATTATCAGGCAAAGCATATTCCTTAAACCAGATAGGAAATTATACGGGAGCACTCGATTTTTCACAAAGGGCTCTTGCTGTCAGGCAGGATAATCGTGCATTGAATGCAAGAGCAAACGCACTTTTCAAACTTCAGCGGTATGATGAAGCGGTGGCTGCCTATGACACATTATTTAAGGTGCAGACAAATCTCCCGGAACCCTACTGTAACCAGGGTATCGCATACGAACAGATAAATGAGTCCGAAAAGGCAATTGTTGCGTTTGATTCCTGTGCCCGGCTTGACCCTTCGGACATATTCCCCTGGTTCAGAAAAGGCAAGGCTCTTTTGTCCTTGGGAAAACCGGAGGAAGCACTTGACGCATTTAACCGTTGTACCCAGATAACGATTTCAGATGCAGAAGTCTGGAATTACAAAGGCGTTGCTTTTCTCCAGACAGGGAAATACCAGGATGCAGTGAATTGTTTCAAGAGCGCACTGAGTATCGATCCCACGTATAGTGAAGCGAAAAAGAATATGGATCTTGCAATGAACCGGGCGCAGGTATACCAGGTCAGTGGATCGCCACTGCCAACAACTAAACCTGTCGGAGTGACAACGAGTGTTGAACCTTTACCTGTTGTCACGGGGACTGATCTGGAGCCAACAGTACCTGCAACTACGGCAATAACAACAGCAATTCCTGAACAAACAGATGCAGTACCTCAAACAAAGACAACATATTCCCCGCTTCCGGCATGGGTAATAATTGCAGGCCTTATCATTGCCATCATGGTTCTTGGCCCGCAGAAACGATAATTAAAATTTTAAAATTACATTTAAAATTCCTTCCTTAAGTCCGGATTTATAGTAAACATTGCGGGAAAGAAAAAAAAACTCTTAAAGACTTTTTTTAAAATGATTATGTAAAAAAATTGATATGAACCGGTCTGGGTTACACCGCTTAAACCAACATATTTTTGCATTTTTTTGTATCGGAAACCTTCACCGTATACATATCCCTCATTAGCCAGAGGCATATTCCTGCATAATCTTCTGGTATACCCTTGAGGCTTTTTCCAACGAGTCGATTGTGACGTGTTCATTTGCTGCATGCAGGAACTGCATCTCACCCGGGCCATATTCGACAACACGGTATCCGGCGGCTCTTAAATGGCGGGCATCACTTGCCGCCCACTGGATGATGGGAAATACCCCGCCACCATAAATATCATTCACAGCGCCACATGTGACCGAAACAAGCCTGCTCCCCGTGGGGGTAATCGATGGTTCATGCGTTACCTCACTTGTTATTGTCCCATGAGGGGCATGACGCCGGATATCCTCGAGGAGGCCCGGAATTGAACATCCCCATGGCACCCGGATTTCAATGTCAAGATCACAGCGCTGTGACACAATATTGGATTTTTCTCCTCCTTTTATGGTGCCGGGATTAAACATCAGTTTTGTCAGAACGTCAGTTGCGTGGTCTAGCCCGAATTCTTCACCCAGCACATGGGAGGAACGTGTGATAATTTCCTGCATATCATTGGTCAGCGGGTAATGCCTGCCGTTGAGTATTTTAAAGTAATCGAGGAGTGCGCATGCTTCCATGATGGCACTGATGCCAACCGCAGGATAAAGGGAACCATGGGCGGGAGTTCCCAAAAAACGTAATTCCAGCCGGACGAGCCCTTTCTGGCCGATGTTGGGGTGTCGGACCGGTGTCGGTTCGGCA
Source organism: Methanoregula sp. (assembly GCA_026625165.1). NCBI lineage: Archaea > Methanobacteriati > Methanobacteriota > Methanomicrobia > Methanomicrobiales > Methanoregulaceae > Methanoregula > Methanoregula sp. The sequence continues at coordinate 948,834 of CP112999.1, forward strand.
ATCAGGCAATCGGAGGGAGCAATCAGGTGGTGTGCAAGAAGATAACGGATTCCTGATCCGCCTCCTGTCTCCTCATCGCAGACAAAGGCAAGCTGTGCTGGTATTTCACATCCCGATTCCCTGAAATCACGGCTCGCAGCAAGAAGGGCTGCGCACCCGCCTTTCATGTCAGTGGTTCCCCTGCCCCAAACCGAACCCCCTATTACCGTGCCGGAAAACGGAGGGATGTTCCACCCCTCATCAAGTGCAGGTACCACATCCACATGACCGCAGAACAACAGGTTGGCAGAGGTCTTTTCCGTAACAAGGTTGCACCTGCCATCCCCCTGATCGGTAACCTCAGAGGCAATACCCCAACCCTCAAGCAGTGAACGGATATATTCAATAACGTCCCGCGTAGTTCCCGGGGGGTTTTCACTACGGATTTTCACAAGATCGGAACAAATACGGGCAACATCCATAAAAAAATACACTCCCTATGTTGCGGCAGCCCGGTTGATAAAAGCATCAAAAAGGGTCGCAACTGAAGCATCCGCATAAAGGCTTTTTAAGAATTCGGGTTCGAAAAATTCATCGATCATGATAAGGAACATATCAGCCGGGATTTCACTCCTGCTGTCAGGATCCATGACGATCCGGAAGCTGCGGTAACCCGCAGGATCCTCTTCATCGTAGATCATCTGCCAGAGCGACGGGAGGCTGGAGAATTTGTCAGGATGCTCGCATTTGAGCCAGTTCACAAATGCCGGAAACTTTGCCCTATCCCCTTTCTTCTCTTCATCGATACGCCAGCGGAGATATTCTCCACCCATGATGATCTTTGGTGACTGGTAATTGTAAGCGTAGATGCTTGCAGTATAATCGATATGGGCGAGGGAATCAACAAAATAGAAATTGAGAACCTTGTGAAACATCCCAATGTCATGGAGGATCAATGATTTTTCATAAAGGTGGGAAAGGACGGTGGTGTAATCGTTGTCAGCATGCATGCCTCTTAATAGGGTTAAGTATTGTAAAAACGTTACCGTAACAGGATTTGTTTGCGGCTTTTTCCTACCGGTAGAACGGCTCCCTTTTATTGACCGCTTCACGGAAGAGCGCTTCGAGTTCCACTCCTTTTTTCCCCCTGATATCAACATGGTTGTCTGTGCGCAGCAGACAGGGCTTGAGTTTGCCATCTGAGGTAACCCGGAGCCGGTTGCAGAATGCGCAGAACTCGGTATTGTGGAGAGGGCGGACAACCTCGACCTCAGCACCGTCAAGGCAGTACTTTTTGCGGTGGTGCATCCTGCGGGTAAGTATCTGGGTTGCACGCGCCGCAATTGACCCCTCCAGCCCGTTCATATCCCCGTGGTTGCCGCAATCATTAAACTTCATCAGTTCGATCAACTGGAGGATCAGGTTGCGGTTACCCCGAACATACGCCATGAAATCATCAACTTCATGATCATTGATCCCTTTCAGTACGACCATATTCAGTTTAACCGGGGTAAGCCCGGCATCCTGTGCTGCTGCAATCCCTTCAAGGGCATCAGAGAGCCGGTCGGTGCCGGTGATCTTTTTGTAGGTTTCCGGATCCAGACTGTCAAGACTGATATTTACTCTTGAAAGACCTGCATATTTGAGGTCATAGGCATAATCTGCAAGCAGAGTCCCGTTTGTTGTCATCGATGACTCCATACCTTCCGGCACAGAACCGATGATCTCTGCAAGATCCGGCCGGAGTGTTGGCTCTCCACCGGTAAACTTTACGCTCCGGATCCCAAATCCTGCCGCAACACGGAGGATTTCGGCAATTTCGTGTGCAGCGAGTTGCTGCTGTGGGGATCTTTCCCCCTCGGCATGGCAGTAAATACAGGAAAGGTTGCACCTTGAGGTGAGACTGATGCGAAGGTTACTTACAGGTCGGTTGTAGAGGTCTTTTAATATCAAGAAATCAGCCTGTGAAATTTTTTGCGACAATATAGAGTTCTGTACTCCCTTTGCGGGTGGACTTGGTCATGAAGGTCTTTACGGAATAAAAATGTTGTCTGATCTGATTCAGGAGGTCAGAAAAATCTGTTCCCTGAAATGATTTCACAACAAAATTCCCTCCGGTTTTTAATGTATTGCACGCGAAATGCAGTGCGTCTTCCCCAAGAGCGATCGCACGTGCCTGGTCGTAACTTTTATGCCCGGAAAGTTTTGGGGCAGCATCGCAGACTACAATATTCACAACACCAAGGAGGGATTTCACCTGATCCTGCACTGCGGGATCCGCGAGATCCCCCTCGATTGTCTCTACATTATCGAGTGGAGGGATCGGTACCAGATCAATGCCAAGCACCCTGCCGTCCGTAAGCGTCCGCTCTACCTGTAACCAGCTCCCCGGAGCTGCGCCAAGATCCACAATGTTGTCAGATCTCCGTATAATATCGAACCGCCGTTGTATCTCCAGCAGTTTGTATGCAGCACGCGACCGGTATCCCTCGCTTTTTGCTTTATGGTATATCTTATCGTGCCCCCAGTGCGAACCCATTGATGCAACCTCGTAAATTGATTAGAGTCAAACCCAAAACGCTATAATTAAAGTATGACGATATACTGTATAAGACAGTTTGTCAAGGGGTAAGCGATGTTAAAAGCAACGATTGATGCAGACGTTTTCAGGGAAGCAATCGATGTGATCTCGGCTCTTGTACCTGAATGCCGGTTGCATACGACTGATAGCGGTATCTCGACAAGGGCGGTTGATACTGCGAATGTAGCGATGATCTCACTTGAGTTAAAAAAAGAGGCGTTTGACTCCTTTAAGGCAAGCAAGAGTCAGATCGGGATTGACATCTCAAAGATGAAAAATATTTTCAACATGATGGGGAAAGGGGATCTCATCAGCCTTGAGCTTCCCGAAAACGCCCAGAAAATGCAGGTGAGTGTCCACGGGTATCACTACTCCATAACGCTGCTTGATACAAACACCATCCGGAAGGATCCCAATCCCCCGACAATCAACCTTCCGGGAAAACTTACCATTTCGGGAGAAGACCTGAATAATGCGATCAAGGCAGCGGCAGTAATTTCTGATAAGATTGCAATCGGGATCAACCCCAAGGATGAGACCTTCTATATGATTGCCGAAGGGGATACTGACACTATCCGCAGGGAGTTCTCCAAGGATGAACTGAAATCGCTCACACCGAACGAAGCACGCTCACTTTTCTCGCTTGATTATTTAAAAGATATGGGAAAAGTAATGAGCAGGGCACCGGAAGTAGAGATCTTTTTAGGGCTCGATCATCCGGTTCGCTTCTCGTTTGACATCGCAAATGGGAACGGCCATGTTGAATACCTGCTTGCCCCAAGAATTGAGGCTGACTGATGGGATATACTCCCACGGTCAGGGAACTTTCCTATTTTCCGTTTTTAAAAAAATCACAGGATTTTACAAGAACAAAATATTCTTCCCTTGACGCGCTTCTTGCCGGGGACCATGGTGATCACCTGATACGTTCAGCCATTGAACGCATCAGGGACGCGCTCTCGCAAAAACGTACTTTTGGAGAGGGGACCACTGACAGTCCCGAAGAGATGATGGCATCTTACGCACTTGCGCGTGTCATAGTATCCTGTATCAAAGATCGGCAGATGATCGACCGGCTGACGCGTTATGAAGCGGAACGGGCGTACTATTATTTAAGAAATGAAGGGACGGATGAAAATTCATGGAATTTAAATTTTAACAGGACGGAATCCGGCTTTTCGCGTCTTTTTCTGTATATTGCAGAAGAACTTGGCATCTCCATACGATGCGGCTGGCTATCGCTGGTTGACTATGTTGAACTGGTATCGCCCATCCGTGAAGACAGGTTCCGGCTGGTGAACCGAATCATCGACAAAGGAAAAGTGCAGGTTCATGATGACGAAATGTATGAACTTGTACGCGAACGGCTCCGGGTTATTCTCCGCCGCGATCTTCCTCACCATGTGCCACAACCGTTCTGCGAACGGCTGGCACCCCGTCTGGCGGAGATCCAGAAGGCTTACCAGGAGCACATGCTCCAGAACTTCGGCGCAATTGAAGAGAGTGCATTTCCCCCCTGCATCCAGTCCCTGATACAGGCAATCACTTCGGGAGCCAACCTTACGCACCCCGGTCGTTTCTCCCTCACGTCGTTTCTTCATAATATCGGTATGGAAAAATCACAGATCGCCCAGTTGTTTTCCCGCGCCCCGGATTTTGATGCGGATAAAACGATGTATCAGGTCGGGCATATTACCGGTGGGGGCGGGACTGAATACACAGCCCCATCATGTGCTGCAATGCGTACTACAGGACTGTGCGTCCGCCCTGATACACTCTGTGAAAAGATCAATCATCCGCTCAGTTATTACATATCCAGGAAGAAGAGATCAAAACCAGCACTAAAAGAAAAACTGGAAGAAAAAAATAATCAGATGAAAAAAAACTAGGCGATTTGCTTGTTTAGAAAATAACAAAATGGGCTATACTGTTAAATATTTGTAAAACCCAGTCTTATCCATGAAATCCATGAAAGAGATCATCGCAGACCCCGCGCTCTTCCGAAACGAAACCCCCAAGAAAATCGAGCAATACCTTATCGACCAGATCGATAAGGGGATTATCACAAGTGATGATAATGTCCTGATAAGCAAATACATAAAGGCTCGCGCGGCCAGTTCCGCAACCCCACACACCATTCATGGGATCGCGGTGATACTTGTCAAGATGCGCCGTTACATACCAATAGAGTACCGGAAAATAACCATAGAAAAATTACAGGAAGGTATCACTGCACTTAATACCAGCAAAATATCGGACAGTTCAAAGGTTCATCCTGGAAGAACATACAAACCCAACACCCGAATTAATTACATTAACGAACTTAAAGGGTTCCTAAAATGGTCTTCTGAAAAAGGTTTTAATAAACTGAAAGTCTCCGATATCGAAAGCATCAAAGCACCCAAAGCGGATAGTCAGACATTCGGACCGCAGGATATCCTAAAAAAAGAGGAGATTGAAGCGGTTATCAGAGCATGTGATAATGTCAGGGATATGGCGTTTATATCCGCGCTGTATGATGGGGGGTTCCGTGCTATTGAACTTTCAACAATGGAATGGGGGGATCTTCACTGGTCAGAGTCCGAGGAGCATAAGGAGCGCTTCATTGTGGTTGCTCATACAAACAAAAAGACCGGCACTCCTCGCCGGGTCATGCTCACCAGATCCGGTGCGTTTCTAAACGATTGGAAAAATCAATACCGATCATATACCGGTGCAGAACCAGAGGGCGAGAACGTTATATTTGTAAGCCGCGACGGTAAACCCTGGTCATATAATACCGGTCACAAGTTGATCCTGAAGCTGAGAAAAAAGGTAAAGGAGCAGGGGATAGACCTCGATAAAAAACTAAAACTGCACCAGTTCCGACGGGCAAATATCACACACGAATCCGACGACAAAAGACCCATCAGCCACATCTGCAAAGAAAAATGGGGCAAGAGTTACTCCCCGATGATACTGAGATATAATCAGCCAGGGGATGAGGCAATTGATGACAGCAAGTGTGAGGTCTCCGGAGTCCCGACAAAAAGGAAATACGTCAAGCGCGAGAAGGTACTCGAGCCGGTTGTATGCCCGAATCCCAAATGTGGTTTCGTTAATAAGCCTCTGAATGATTATTGCGCCAGGTGCGGCGCTGCATTAAGCGAGGAGGCCAGACGGCAACACGAGGCAAAAATAAAAATTATTGATAAAACAATTACAGAATCGGATGAAAAACTTAAAGAGGAAATCGTAAGAGAAGTTTTGAAACGGTTGAAGTAAAATATTTAAATATCTTTCTTTTGTTTGGATCTTGAAAGTTTCATTCTACAAGCATTACTACAAAACCTTGCACCGGCGCGTTTATTCAACGGCTTGTGACATACTTGGCATTGTTCGTAAATTATTGGCGCTGTTATTTCTTTTCCCTCCTTATTTTTCCTGCGTTCATAAAGTGCCATTAAACGACATCGATGAGAGCAATATTTTTTTAATCCTCTCCGAGATTTATCAACAACCCCTATACACTGTGAATATTGACAGGGTTGTGGTGGTGGTTGGGTGCCGTCTACCTCTTTAATAAAATAATTCTTTGGAATATTAGGTAGAATTTTTTGAGGGATTCTTGATTTATCAAACTCCAAATATAAATTCAATCTTTTTTCTTCCAATGCTCTAACCGTTTCTTTTACCACATCATCCCGTTCTTGAGATGTGCTCTTATCAAAATCTTTTATAAATTCTGGATCGAGTAGGTGTCCGTGTTCCCTCAAACATTTTAAAACAGCCTGCTTATCCTTGCTTAAAAGTAAAAGTTTTGTTTTGGACATTTTAAATTCTCTTGTTCGGGATAATCACACATTATATCTGTATTTTATGTATTTAAGCATACCCCCGCTTAATCCCCTTATCATACAACAGGAGGTTGTGATAATGAGAACAAAATGTGCAGAAAATCCAAAAATTAAAATTTCAATCACATTATCGTATAGAACCAATGTATTAGCCGTTCGGTATGGGATACCTCGGTCTGCAATTTGTGAGTCTGCTTTGGAAGCTGAGATTTGCCGGTTAGAGGCCGAACATGCCAGGAAAATGTTGAGTGTTGCTGAAAAAGAAATTATCGGTGCGCCCGTCAAGACAGCACCGATAGTCACCCCACATGGAGGGACGGGATGATCTCTCCTTCTGAGCAGATTACTCTTTCGAAAGAGGAATTTCGTAGCCTCGATCTCTTCCATCAGGCCGCAGCCGTCGTCCTCGAACGACATGGGAAAATCCTAATCGAGAAAGAACAGTCACCAACACAGGGGGGCGCATCATGAGCCTTAAAGAGATAATCTGTTGGCATCTCGAGGCTCTTGCAAATGGGGATCGAATGGAAAAGGTCGGTGTGTTGCGATCTGACATTGACGCACTCGATCCGGATCTGCGGTGCAAGGCTGATGATCTCGTAAATCGCGGTTCGCTGATTGTGGTTGACGACGCACCAACACCGGGGGCGTTGGGATGAGAGAAGATGCACCCGGCAAGCCACCCGCACCGGCGGTGAAAACTTGAAAGAAGGAGGTGCCGCCGGTCGGGAAACCGGCAGCGAACTGGCTGTGCGGGGAAGAAAAAACTCTTCCACTCAGTCATCTGTTTTCCCTGTTAAAAAACCGAAGGTTTGTTATTGTGCATCTCGGAAAACTGACGATCTGCGAGTGTTTTTCCCGGAAATAAGAAGGAATCTGAAGACTCGCGGGGTATGCGCCGAAACCGATCTCCCTACCGGCCGATTCCGGGCAGATGGTCTTAGGGCGCTGCGAGTGTTCGCCGCGAGTCATTCCCTTGGGTTCAAGATTATTTTAGAGCGCGGGGTCTGGGCGGTGGTGCCGATATGAACGCCCAATCACGATGTAGCCGTTGCGGGACCCCAATTCCTAACTTGAAGAATTCGTTTTGCGTTCGCTGTCAAGATGTGTTCCGGAGCCGACCCCCAGCAACTGATCGGCTGTATCCGATTGCCCGACCGGTGAGGGGCACTATAAAAAATGAGATCGTCTCTTATTCCTGCCCGACATGTAGGCGAGAGATCGGCGAGGTTCTACCCACCGGCACGTGTCCGGGACAGACGATCAGCACGATAACGAAATGCGCCTGTCGAACCCCCGTTGAGATTCGTATCGCGGGAGTGCGTTTATGACCAGCAATCAGTTGATCGCATGGCTCGCCGTGCTTGCCTTCGGAATCGGGATCGTCCTCTATGCAGCATATCGAAAAAGGCGGTATCAGATCGAACGTGGTAACACGATCATCGGCGGGGGTGTTCGACGGTGACTCAATGGAAGTCACGGTGGCGATTTTTCAGCGACAAGGCTGCCGGACTGGTCGGGGGTTATCTCCGTGGTGTGCCACAGACACCCGGAGAGATCCACGGTTTTGTAACACAGGTGGAAAATTTACCGCAAGGTGCAAAGGCGTGGGTATGGATGCGTTTACGGCTCTCTGTCTCTCGTGCAGAATATCGCGGGCTGACTCGGATTCGTGATGAGATCCGCACGGAAAAAGCGCAGATGGTGAGGTGGAGACATTGACCCGTACGCAAGAGTGCCGGTCAAAGCTGGCATGGATTGAAACAAATTGCCCGCTGGATCGTACCTCTATTATCCCGATCAAAAAAGCGGCTGAGTTCTGCGATAAGCATGTTGAAATTTCAACACTAAGCACCGATGCAATTCAGCCGCTCATTAAGGTCAGGGACGAGATTGTACAGGAGAGGGCTCTTACAGCACTTAAAACAATGATTGATTCGGGAAAGAAACCCACAAAAACCATTGTTAAAAAGATTATAATCGAATCAATACGAGGTCCTCGCAGGGAAGAATTAGTACATCGGGGGGAGACGATAACCGAGGAGAAATGGAGAGAAGTTGTTACCCCTACTCCACACGACGTAATTCTCCGAGGGAAAATTACCGAGCGCCAAAAATATATTGAGCAGTTGAAGGAATGGATTGCGAAGTGTGAGAATGATATTGCCGAATACCAGAAGGGTATCAAAAAAACTGAAGAGGAAATTCTTCGACTGCAAGATGAGTTGGCAGGTGAATTATGATCTCGCTTTCGACTTATCGACAGTGCCCTTGGTGCGGCGGTGCGTATTGTGAAATCGTCGAAAAAGAAACCGTTTTGGTTGGCGGGCGGTTCTCCGATCACGTGCTGCGATTACGATGCACGAAATGTCTTCGGTCTTGGAGTGAGGGGGACAAGGTATGACCGATGCGCTCGATAATCTCATCTACTCCTATATCGGTAAATCAGGACGGGCAGAGATTCACGAAAAGGCAAGTATGATTGAGGCAACTTTAGACAGGCAGAAAATTAAAGGCGATGAGCGAATAGCCCGTGCGATTGTGTTATCCACCTCATATTATCTCAAAGATAAAGCGCCATACCTGAAATTGTATAACAAACATTGCGATCCCGCCCTCGATAATGATGAGATTATTTATGTCTATTCAAAAGCCAAGGATATTAAAGAAACCATACTTGCCGCCGAGAGCATCGGGGTTGGTCCCGCATCTGTTGACTACCGTGCGATTGCTGATAAGTTCATCAACCTTGGAATATTCCTGTCTTTCAATAACGAGATATACCGATACCAGGATGGAATATTCAAGCCCGATGGTGGACGGTTAAAGGCAGAGATTACCGCAGAGCTTAGGGAATGTGGTATTGGTGCGGATGACCGGGTTGTAACTGCATGCGAACAGTGCCTGCATTATGTCAAGTATCACAATCCATTCCCGGAATTTCCTTTCAATCCAGCACCAGATTTGATTCCCTGCCGAAATACGGTACTGAAAATTAATTTTGAGACGGGGGAGGTCACTCCATTGGAGCACTCCCCGAAGTATCGGTTTGATTATAAACTGAATGTGGCCTATGATCCGAATGCTCCGATAGAAAAAATAAAGGAATATCTGGACTCCCTCGGGGTTGATACTCAGCTCCTACTCCAGATCCCGGCACATGCAGTATTGTCAGGTCTTGGTAGGGTTTACAAAAAAGGGTACTTCCTTTGTGGCGATAAGGATAGCGGGAAAAGCACATACATCAATCTGATTACTCGTTATTTTATCGGAACGGGTACATATTCGGCGGTATCACTTCAGGGACTACTTTATGATCGTTTCTCTACATCACAGCTCGTTGGAAAAATAATGAATGCTTATGCTGATCTAAGCGATCAGAAAATAGGTGATATTGGAAAATTTAAAGCGCTGACCGGCGGTGATGCAGTCAATGTAGAAAAGAAACACCAGGATAGTTTTCCATTCGTAAACCGTGCCTTAATGCTATTCTCCGCGAACGCATACCCGAAGATCGAGTCGGTGGACCCTGTCTTTTTTGACCGTTGGAATGCTGCCGAATTTGAAAAGAAGTTTAAAGTAGATCCCGAATTTGAGATGAGAACGTTTACCGATGAAAACGTATCTGGTCTTTTGCTCCTTGTCATAAAAAGAATTACAGAAATTATTAAGGATGGGATCATCGTCACCGAGAGTATTAAGGATCGATGGCTCTCCAGTGCATCCAGTGCATTCTATTATGTACATACCTGTCTTGATAGGACTCCGAATGCGATTATTATCAAGAAGGATCTCTATGCTGCATACGTGTCATTCTGCAATGAAGGAGGACTTGATGTTCAGGCCCAGCGGTATCTTACGGAAGTTATCAAAAAGGTGGGATCTGAATCTTACCCCAAAGTGAATGGCAGGCAGGAGCATTGCTATACCGGATTCACGATCAAAGGATCTGAGCCAAAGTATCCTGATAAAGAAGCAAAACAGGATAAAATTGACAAAGACCCTGAAAATATGCAGGATATGCAGGATAATTTTAATTACACGCGTACAAGCAAGGGGGTATACCCCCATATAGACACAGAGATTCCACATGCGCGTGTAAGTTCTGTTTTGCCTGCATATCCTGCATGTGAGCAGCAGGGCAACCAATATGCAGGGAAGTCCCGCGCTGAGCTAACCGAAATCCTTTCACAATGTGGAAAAAGCCAGATTCCAAACCCGGTAGAATTCAAAGCAGCATGGGATGCAGCAGGAGCGGGATCACCATGACCTGCTGGTTTGTTCACAGTGTACGGCTCGGGCTCTACCAATGCACCTGCCATGATTCCCGGCAGTGTCACAAAGGCAAGAACTCACTTGTCTGTCAGTTAAGCCCGAGATGTTTTCAGTATCATGATCGGCACGTGCAGGAGATGAGACCATGACCCGGGACTTCACCATGGCGGGCGTCAAGGATCCGGCCAAGCGGATGCAAAAATTAAACGAGCGCCGGCAGCACATCGAGGACACGATATCGGAATTAAAAGACCGGCACTACCTTATCGAGCACGAGATCGCAGAACTTCAACGGGGGATGAAGGAAATATGACCCCCGATCTCATCTGCCCGGTTGCCGGCAAAGCATGCCGGCACGCAAGCCGATCACTTCTGGTAAAAACCGCGTGCGATGTTAAGACCCGACATCTCGTCAGACTGGAGGAACACGGCCTACTGTGGTGCAATGATCAGAACGAATACATCTCTAAAATTTCATTCTGTCTACATCACCAGCCAGCCGCAAGGACCGGAGGGAGCGGGATAAAAATAATATCCGGTGAAACCAAGCAGTCAGTGATTGAGGTGTGGTTATGAGTACTCCAAAAATAAGCACGCTCACACAAGAACAAATAGAAAAGCAAAGGAAGAAAAATCGAGATTACCAGAGAGAATATCGCAAACGACCAGAAGTACTGAGAAAGAGACGGGAGTATATGCGTGAACGCAACCGCCGCCTTAAAAAAATTCCACCAGAAAGGTATAGGAAACCACGTTTAGCATATAAAACCGATTTCCGAGACTTCCTAGAGAAAGACCAAACAGATGAACACATTGATTTCTACCCCAAACGAGATCCCAATACGAAATTAGAGGATCGTCCTGCATAATCCACAACCAACAATCCACAATATATCTTCCTCTTTTCCTGGTGTCCACAGCAAATGGTAATTATATTTGATAACAACCCGCAAAAACGATGCGAAAAAATGCCTCAATATGAGGCACATAGTTAATTGGTGAACAGGGAACAAGGGCAATCTTCGGGTTTTAAAAGAGAAACCCCCAACACAAGACGCAATGGCAGTAAAAACCGGAAAATATATTCATCATGCGGTCACCGTAACCGATGATCCCATTCAATGTATTGGAGGGAATAGCATTTGTGTCTTCGGTGCCTTTGGGTCTGGTAAGACCACGCTTCAAGGTATTTTAGAAGAACAATCGTTACATATTCTTCCACCATACAATCGAGAGACAGCGTACTATCAATGGAACATGGCAAAGGACGATTGTATAAAAAATCCTGTAAAGGTCATCCAAACAACCGTGCTACGAATTGCAAGAGAGTGGGAAAATTATAACTCTCTTATTCCGGGCAGGTTGAGCCGATATTGGAAGGGGCGTGACTTAAAACCGATTTATATTCACATGAAAAAAAATAGTAGTTTTCTCTTCTCAATCAACGGCGCATCATACACCCCGCCCGATAAATACGTCAAATATTATACAAACGTTTCGAGTCTCATTAAGAACCTCGTGCCCGGTGCGATCAATGTTGCTTACCCACCCGAAAGTCATACAATGTCTTTAAGGCTAGTGAAAGAATTGGAGACAAGAAGGCTAGATCCTGATAAACTAAATAGGAAAACACGAGGACTGGCGATCCTTGACCTTTATAAGCGATATGGAAAATATAGTAGCCCGCAGTATTGGTTATTTGATTTACTGACGGCGTTACCAAGAGAGAAAAACATTGATGAACCAATCCTCGTATCAGTTGACGAGGCCCACAATTATTTTCCCGCCCGTGCATCTGGTTTGACATGGCATTTGATTGAATGTTTTTCAAATGTCCTGGTGGATTATCGAAAAAATAATATCTCTTTTTTATGCAGCAGCCATAGCGCGATGTACCTTGATTATCGGATTCTCGGTAGAGTGCAATATTTGTATTTACTGAAAGGTGCGGATGTCGGGAAAAACCTCACAATGATAAACCCCGGACTGATCGCAAAGCTGAGTAAAGGAGAATTTTTGGTCGAAGAGGTACGGCAGCAATTCGGATCGGCGGTGTTTCCTCCAATCCCCGGACGGCAGCCGTTAGTATTCTGTCGAAACTATCCGAAATTGGATGTTATTGAAAACGAGGGCGAGACAGAAGAAATGGAAACAACCAATGGGGAGATGGCGTATGCTTAGGATACTCACCGTCGGTTTTAAAACTCAGTCGAATAATCACCATTTAGGTAATGGAGATAAAGTACCATGGCAGAACCCGTAATAGAACCAAAACCATATGTTTGGGCAGGACAGCAGGAAGTTCTGGATGCACAAGGCAATGTGATTGGATACCGGGTATTACCCGGTTCGGTTGCCGGGGAAGTCCCCGCAGGTTCGTATGTAGATCCCGCAACAATGGGGTATTTCTTAGGTGCGGGAGGCCGGGGGGGACTACCCCCGGGCGCACGAATGGAGAGGTATTATGAGTCCCGTGGGGGTTTCTATGTGAATACTCCCGTATATGCGCCCGGAACATTCAAGCCAATCCCAGAGGGCGCAACATTCCGGGAGGTTGTAACAGTAGGACCCCCTGCTGTAAGCGCATCGTATCATGTAGATGAGGCAGCAGGGAAAAACATCTACAACCCGTATTCCCCGTACGTATATGACGATCAGGGGAGGCGGCAGGCCAATCCCCAATGGTATGCAGCGGAATCGATGACGCGGGGAGAGAATGAAGGGAAAAATCCATTCTCGGCCGGAAGTGCGGAATACTCCGCGTATGAAAACCAAAAATCAGAGTTCCAGCAAAGGAAAGCGCAAATAAACACCCCCGGTTACGACCCGATGATGCAGTCCGATTATGCGATGACGGATGCAGCACGGAGACAAAGGTTAGCCGGCGGATCGGTGATGAAGTACCGGACGGACGAAGGTCTGGCATACGCAGGGACACGCGGGGAGACAAGGGAGGTCTGGGCGCGTGGCGGGCAGTTGCGCGACGTAATGGGGTTGAATCCCTATAAAGGCGGGACTCCCGAATGGGAGGATTACCAGAACAAGATGATCGCCCGGCAGAATAAGATCGATTGGGTAACGCCAGCGTGGGAACTAAGGCCGGGGTATACCAAGCAGGAACCGGGTGGAGAGTTCCGGCAGTTTGAAGATCCGTTTGATATCGCGCAATATGCAGAGGGCAAGCGGCAGGGTGCAAAGAGCTGGAAAGACCAGCTCTACTACTCTTATGTTCGGGACCAGTTCGCCGGGCAGAACACCATTGAGAGGATGTCATGGGAGCATCACTATAAACTTGATACCGGAATAGCACAACCCCCAAACACCTATGAGAACGCCGGGGATTATGCGCTGGTGTTCCTGAAAGGTTCGCAGGAAGTGTATAAGGGACAGCTCGGATTAGTAAATCCCGGAGTTAAGGACATGCTCGGGCTTGTCCCACCAGAAGGGAGTCAGGGGTATACGTGGAGCCAGGCACGGAGAAACGAGCTCATTTCCCGGACTGATGCCGCAACGGGATTGCCCCTACCTTTCACATCCCGGAACGCACCGATCCCCCAATGGGACTTTAGCCCGGCAATCGAGAAAGTCCGGCAGTCCACAAAAGAGTGGGGGCCGTATGGTGCGTTAGCAGGCGGTCCGTATTACAAAGGCGCGAAGTCGTCAATGGGTGCGGCAGCAGCACCAACGCCATCAGCAATTGATACGGCAAGCCCGATGTGGATGTTCGCACCGGAAACGATTACCGGCGCGGCAAAGAGTGACCAGTTCTTCACACAACTTACAAAAGAACAGGCGGATGTGGAGCAGTTATTCGCATATGGTAAGCAGAAAGGACTGTTCACAGCAAAGGGCGAGATCGACACTACGACTAAGGAAGGCGCGGAGTTTTACACCAGTTACCAGAAAGAATATGGGGAATACCAGACGGTTCTTTCAGGTGGGTTAAAGTCCGGTCTCGTAACAATGGAAGGCGACCAGATTAAAGGCAGGTATCCGAAACTATCGGATGTCGGTATTGCACAAGGAGAGTATGTCAAAGGGCAAATTCAGACGGGGCAACAGCTCGGAGAAATGGGGAAAGCCGAGTTGCCGAAAGCAAGCTGGTTGGGCGTAATTCCGGTATTCGGCGGAATGATTGAAGCCGGTGCCGGGCTGGTCGGGTATACCCCGCCAAGGGATATCCCCGGGTACGAAACCCCAATAATGTTTGTCCCGGAAGGGGGGGCAACAAAACTAACAAAAGATTGGTTCACTCCAACATACGCCCCGGGTGCAACACTGTATGAATCGAAAGGCGGGGTTATATCCGGTGATCAACCGACAACAAAGTTTGATGATTGGTGGGCTGGTGCAAACAAACCATATCGTGAATTTTTCGAGGCGAGAACACCAGAACCATTCACATCGGCGGAAATTTACGCCGGTGCAGAAAGAAAATCAGGACTTTTCAAGAGTTACGGCCCCCTTGTCGATATGGGGGTGGTCTCGAAAGATACACCCGGTATAAAGGGACTGGCAAACATCGCCGAGCAGTATTATGGGCGTGTTCGCAAGTATCCGTTAGAGGGTGTTGTAGCAGCAGGAGCAACCGTCTTGACGATTGGAGGGATAGATGTTCTCGGAGCAGCCGGTACAGCCGCAGTACCATCAATAGTCGAAGCTGCGCCGGTTTGGGGTCCGCGTGTAGCAGCGACCGGGAGCGCGTTGTTTTCTGCCGGAAAAATCGCCATTGGTGGATTGTATGTTGCATCTAAAGGAGCCCAAGCAACCAACAACTTCGATTTTGGGAATTTAACCGAAGAAGAATTTACAACAAATCTCGGGGAGATGGGGCCGGAACTTACCGGCGTTGTTGTCGGTGCCGGGACATACGGAACCGCAAAGGCAGCAGTCGCAAAAGCCCCCGCCGCAATTTCCAAAGGTGCCGGGTGGTTCGGAACGAAGATGGTAGCGGCAAAGGGGAACTTCTACGAAGCCTTTACCGGCAAACCAAGCGCAATACTGGAGACGGTTAAAATCCGGCAGATGTATGTTGAGGAAAACCCATTGGCACCAAGCGGGCGTGCGGTAAGGATTGAGCAGACAGCAATTGAACAACAATATGCAAGATCGTGGTATAAACCGTCCTTCATGGAGCCAAAAGAGGTTGGCAAACCATCGATTATAAAGACAACAACCATCGGCGATATTGAATCGTATGGGTATGCCCTGACTGGTGAAGCACCGAAGATCGGTGAAATGTTCGCACAGGAATATGAGGTCAGTAGGGCATCAAAAGGCATCCCGACAAAAACAGGCAAAATAATAATCGGCACAGATTTCATATTCGAACCCGGGCAAAAATACCTTTTAGAAGGTACGAGGTCGTTATCCAACAAACAGTTCAAGAGTACCGGCGGGATCTCCGAGTACCCAATATGGGAAGAGATAACACCAATCACCGGGGAGAAAGTAACGTATGGCGGATTCTTCGAGCAGAAAATAACCGCACCGGAATCTATCTTCAAAGGCTATTCGATGAAAAAGATATTCGGAGGTACGGTTGAAGAAGGATTCACGTTACGGAACGTCTTTGAAAAAGGAGAGATATCAACACCACAAGAGCAGATTGGGTCGATGCGGATCAAACCCATCCGTGATATCTCACCGTTCATTCTCGGAATTGAAAAACAGGTAACCGTTCCGGGCGGTTCCAAACAGATGATGTATGTTGGAGAAGAAGTCTGGCCGATGGAACCGCAGGGAATATTCAAGGAATCCATTACCAGAACCTTCACCGAAGATATGTTCATGGGCAAGAAAGGAGCGAAAGGGCAACCCACCTATCGATTAGACCTTGGAAGAATGAAGGCAACGGAAATGCGGGAAGGCCCGGGAATTACCGGGGAATGGGATCAGCCGATATCCAGTACATCGAAACGAATAAACGATATGCTCGGGACGAGAACCGGCAAGGGAGGCAAGGTTCAGGTCGGCGGGTTACAAACCGATATTCAAGGCATGTGGGACCGGATGGTGATCGCCAAGGATCTTGGGGTGGAGATATCCAGAAAAGCACCATCAAAGGGGGGATCTGGAGGTGCAACCAGAGGAAGAGCGCCAAGCGGCCCGGCATGGATGCAAACGCCATTATCAGACACATTCAGTAAGACAAGCGGGCGGGCGGTTGTTGCCCGGGAGCAGGCAAGAACTACAACCGCAGCAAAAGACGCGCAATTCAATAATTTAATTAAATCAATGGGATATGGAACGAGGGGAGGTGGCAGCGCGAAGTTAAAATCAACCGAAAGCGAGTTAAGGTCGTTCTCATACTCCCCCCAAAGAATGAAGATGATTGAAGAAGAGGATGTCTATATCTCAAACGCGGCGAGGAGCATTATCCGGCAGGCAACCGGCATGAGACAAGAGAAGCGGCAGGACATCGGTCAAATGGGTAGAAACGTGTTCTCTGCCGTAAACATCAACCAAAGATATTCCATTGATCAGAAATCAAACCAGGCAAACCTCTCAATCCCATTACAGGCAATATTACCCCGGTCGAAACAAGGTATAACCCAAGTACAGAGATTGGGGCAGACATCAGTACAAAAACAGGGACAACGACAGACACAGCAGCAAATGATCAAACAGGTTCAGAAACAAATGGGGTTCCAACAGATGAGACCGCCCACATGGAAACCAACCCCGCCAACAAAACTCCCACCCGGAATTCCATTAGGCGGAGGTCTTGGTGGTTGGGGTGGCGCACCCCGTCGTAGTGGGCGCAGTTACTATGCATATGGGGAGGTCTTCAGTGTGCCGGATATACTGGGGGGATTCGGCAGGAGAGGCGGTAAACGAAAGAAAAAGGGAGGTCTTTTCGATGACTTCCTATGATTTCGGAGATGTGGAATACTGTCTCGCCGTGCTGCAAAAACACGCCCGGAGGAAAATCCCCATCCCGCCGTCGCTCCTGATTACCATATCGACAATCATTGGTGATGATCTACGGCTGAATTTAT
This sequence comes from Methanoregula sp., assembly GCA_026625165.1. Classification (NCBI taxonomy): domain Archaea; kingdom Methanobacteriati; phylum Methanobacteriota; class Methanomicrobia; order Methanomicrobiales; family Methanoregulaceae; genus Methanoregula; species Methanoregula sp. The sequence goes on from CP112999.1 coordinate 966,506, forward strand.
ATTTTCATCACAGGATTTTGCGATATCCATCGATTCGTAAGGCTTTATCAGAGATCCCGCCTGTCGATGTTGAACCCGCACAAGATGATGAGCTAACAGCCACAGAAAGCACCTTGGCCGCAAGACCAGCAGAAGTTTTATCCCCCCCCCCACGCAGATGTCCCCCTACCGGAGATGTACCGATGACCACGATAATCAGATCCACTGTGGCAACTCTCTTCATGTTTTTGGTAATTATAAATAATCATGGCCTGCCAGCAACCTTTGATGAAATGACAATTACAACGTGGTTGGGTAATATTGGTCCTAGTTTCACCGGCGTACTTATAGGTGTTTTACTGTGCAACCATTTCTGGCCGCACTCCTCGCTCGATGATTTGGTTGAACGATTCAGGCACCGGGATAACCCCCCGGCACCAGACAGCGAAAATCCATACTGCGTGGGATGCCGAAGATGAACCCGAAGCGCAACCCCGACGGAATACGGGGACGACCCCGGGTGCGTAAACAGGATCGATCCTTTGATCCCACTGGTTACAGGTGTCATTATTGCCATATAAAATGCGATACCGGGCGCACACTTGAAATCCACGCGTTTTTCTGCTCGAAAAAACACACTGTACCGGCGACAGTGTGAAGAAATATCTTTTTATGAAATCGAAAATCAAAACCCATCAGGAATTACAAAAGTTCTACCGTGACTTAGGAGGATTGCCCACGATCCGTTTACCCCACGATCCTGATCTCTATCAATTACACGGGCGACAAATTCCAAGAGTGGAATGTTACTATGAGTGACCAGGTTCACGAGCTCGGTATTGATGCGTGGCTCCTTTGTAGGTATGCAGCAGGCGTGTTCATCATCATTGCGCTGGTCCCGAAATGAGCGTTAAAAAACATTTTAAATCCCTGGTTAAACTCTGCATAGAGTGTGATGGGAATCCGGTTACGATTGCGATCCGGCTTAGTAAAAGGCAGGTTCTTGATCTGCTCGACCATTACCTACCGGATGATCCGGTACAGGCAAAATAACCTTCTTTACATCCGCTTCTGTTAATCGCCCCTTTTTGAGATGTTTGCCCGTTATCGGGTGCTTTCCCGATTCTAACGATTTTGAGATGGATGATATGGCTCTTGCTTTCTCAACCTCACCAACAGCATGTTATACGCAGGAAGAATCTCTTATTGAGTTTAATAAACAACGAGAGAAAACAATATCCCAGAAAATGAGGGAAGCAGATCATCTCGTTATTATTGAATCAAAAAGAGCAAAAGAACGTTTAATAACCTCAACTGGTGGATCAAATCCTCAGCCTGTGCCAATATTGGCACACCCTGAAGAAAAGGGGAAAACCCGCGATAAGGTTGCCGATAAAATAGGGATGAAACACTCCACATTTGTTAAGGCAAGTACTATCTGGAATAAGGCAAAAAAGGGCATTTGCAGGCACGATAATGGGGTGGGGGTAAAAGATACCCCCTACTTGTCTTTTTCTAAGCGGGATATTGTAGTGATAAGAACAACAGTATTCCTATTGATCTGGTAATATCATTTTACAGACCGGGCAGTACTGCCAGGGAATTGTTAACCATCTTTGCACTTTGCCGGTTGTCTGTTTGATATGGCAGCGGTGCATGGCTCCATGACCATTCGGGCATTGTTTACTTTTGGACTTCACATTTCAATATAGTATACTATCCTAAATAGAAAAACCTTTTTACGGGGAGATTTAGATAGTGGTGTTGTTGTGAGATATACAATAAGATTACCTATTAAGCGATTTGCTTGTTTACCAGATAACCGGCACCGGAAAGCGCGAGAATGAATACAAGAATAGCGGTGAGGTATGCGGTGCCGGCTTCCATGAACATCGGGAGTAATCCAAGAAGGATGATCAGGATGCAGAAACAGATCACGCTGATTATGACATCAAGAATTCGTGCGTCCATTATATATATTGTATATCCCTTATACCGATAAATCAGTATCCTCTGTATGACCCAGCCATAAAAAATGAGATCAGGAAGGTTCAGAACAGATATTGAGTTGCACGCAATGCCGGAACAATAGGGTATTTCCGATTTTGCTTATCCCGGATATGCACATTTTCTGTTTCCGGCTATTTAACAGGAATTTTAAAAAAAGGCTCTGTAGAAATCATCGATTTGCATTACTTTCGTGGGGGGTATTTGCCGTTTCCGAGGAAAGGGCAAACTTGAGAAGATATCCATCAGGATATCTTTGAGTTACATTGCCCCCGCCACTGTGGCACAGCGAAAATATCTTCGATATTTTCTCGAATCTGTCCTCCCCCCGCGCATGACAGATATCCCCCTTGCGATCTCTCTTGAAAACCGGTCCATCTTGGGTCTCTGGTAATGATGTGAGATCAGGGATTTCTACAGAGCCAAAAAAGCGTATCCTTATCAGTGTTCGTGAACCACACAATCTGAAAATGAAAAGTCCTGAACAGGAACGGCAGGAGGTAATTATCCGGCTTGCAGAAGCGGTTAATTTATTGTCGGCATCAATGGATATTCGCTTCATTCCATCTTTTGGTGTGAATATTGCATATGCAATCAGGGGTGCCCGGGACGGGTATGATGTTGCAGCAGTACAAGGCGGTCTCCATCAGGAAGGGGGGATAATTCATTCCTCTGGATCATGCGCGTTTGGCACCGATGAACCGATTACCCGTGTTGTTCTTACGATAACCAAGTTCGATCCTGCGATGCGCAGCGCTTCAGTAATCGCATATCATGCGGATTTTCTCGAAGCTCTTGAGGATATGTTCATCGAGTGTTGCAGGATTGATGTCATGCGGGCAGCACCTCAGACGAGCACAATGGACTGGGGGATTGCATCATGCTGCTCTGATGGCGTCCCTGAGGTAATCTATGATAAAGGGACTGATGAAAAGGAAGGAGGGATCTACCTCATCGGGGAAGATGCAGTCGAAGTAGCCAATAATATTATTATCCTGTCGCATCGCATACAATAAAGGAAACTAAGAGGAATGTTCATGGGAATCAAACCATCGTATATCAAGACCCTCGGTCTTGAATTGCTGGCAAAAAACAGGGAAAAGTTTTCCAGCAATTATGAAGAGAACAAACAGGCACTGGCCACTTCTGCATCAATTGAGAGCAAACGCGTCAGGAACCGGATTGCCGGGTTTATCACAAGAAAAATAAATACCAAGAGACACCAATAAACGCTTTATGTTCGAAGGTGTCCTTCCAGCAATCATTACCCCTTTTAAAAGAAACTCTGCCATGGACCTCGACACTCGTGGTCTTGTGGGCAACCTTGAGTTTCTCCTTTCTCAGGGCATACATGGGGTTGTGCCCTGCGGGTCGACTGGTGAATCAGCCACCCTCTCATTCGAGGAGCATGAGAAGGTAATCGAGATCACCATTGATAAGGTGAATGGTAAGATACCTGTTCTCGCAGGCACCGGTTCAAACAACACAGCCGAGGCTGTACGGCTCACGAAGGCTGCGAAGGACAGCGGTGCGGACGGAGTACTCGTCATCAGCCCGTATTACAACAAGCCCAACCGGGCCGGCCTCATCAAACACTACACAAAACTTGCCGATCTCGATATTCCTGTTGTTATGTATAATGTTCCGGGCAGAACCGGGCAGAACCTTGAACCCGATCTTGTCGCTGAACTTGCCCGGCACCCCAACATTGTGGCAATTAAAGAAGCAAGCGGAAATATCAGCCAGATCTCGCGGATCATTGAGGATACGCAAGACGAGGACTTTGCTGTTATCTCCGGTGATGACAATATGACACTGCCGATCATGGCACTTGGGGGAACCGGAGTAATTTCTGTAGCAGCAAATGTTGATCCAAAGCGCATGGTCATAATGTGCGAGGCAATGAAAAAAGGCGATTTAAAAAAGGCACTAGCAGTCCACTATGCACTTTCACCACTGTTGAGGGCGATGTTCATTGACACCAACCCGATTCCGGTCAAAAAGGCGGTCGAACTGATTGGCATGGCCGGTGGACCGGTACGTCTGCCGCTGGATGACCTGGATGAGAAAAAGACTGCACAGCTTCAGGCAGTGCTCACCTCGTCCGGTGTCAGGGCAGTTAAACCTGCGGCGCAAAAAACCGCCCCTGCAAAGAACCCTGGTTCCAAAAAGAAAAAAAATTTTAAAAAAGGAAGGCGTTAAGGGATGGATCGGGTCGTCGTATGCGGCGCGTCAGGCCGCATGGGGCAGACTATCGGGAGGATGGTATCTGAAACAGCAGACCTGAAAATCGTTGGCGGGGTCGACCTCAAAGCCGGTACTTTTTTTGGCGAGGAACAGGTTGAGTCAAAAGATATTGGTCTGCTGCTTGAAAAGAAAAAACCGGATGTTCTGATCGATTTCACGGTTGCCGGTGCGGCAGTTGAAAATGTCAGGATTGCAGCACGTTATAATATTGCACTTGTGGTCGGCACCACAGGATTCACTCCTGAACAGAGGAAGGTCATGACTGACGCTGTCACAGGACACTCCCCCGCGGTTATCTCAAGCAACTTCTCGGTTGGTGTCAATATCTTCTGGCAGGTGCTGCGCGATGCGGCACGACTCCTGAAGGACTATGATATCGAGGTTATCGAGGGGCATCACCGGAATAAAAAGGATGCTCCGAGCGGCACCGCAAAGACAATCCTCCAGATCCTTGATGAGGAAGTGGGGGCCCGTCAGAAGATGTATGGCCGGGAAGGCATGACCGAGCGCAAAAACGAGATCGGGGTCCATGTCGTTCGTGGCGGCGATATCGTGGGAGACCATGCTGTATTATTCTCGAAGAACTTTGAAACCATCACCCTCTCGCACCGGGCGTATGATCGCGCTGTCTTTGCCAGCGGTGCATTGCTTGCCGCCCGCTGGGTTGTCGGTAAAAAGCCCGGTATATATGGCATGAACGATGTGCTCAACCTTAATAAGAGATAATCGTCGTGCACATATCGAAACCCTTTTTTTGTATTTTGTAAAACATATAGGCTGAAACATATAGTTTGGAGTGAACAATTTTGGTTGCAGTCGTTGATAAGGAAAAGTGTACCGGTTGTGAAACCTGCGTGAATGAATGTCCGGCATCGGCAATCTCGATGGAAAACGAGAAGGCAAAAGTCGACAAGGACATGTGTGTTGATTGCCAGACCTGTGTTGACGTCTGCCCATCAGAAGCTATCCATATGGAATAAAAATGGAATAAAAATCAAACGGTTTAATTACTTTTACGTTTATCACTTCTTTTTATCTATGATCAATGTAGGAGTGCTCGGTGCTACGGGTGCGGTAGGTCAGCGTTTTGTCGAGCTGCTGGCAGATCACCCATGGTTCAAGTTAACAACGCTTACTGCTTCAGAACGGAGTGCGGGAAAACCTTACGGGGAGGTTGTGAACTGGCGTCTCGACACGCCGTTTCCGGACAAGATCGCGAGACTTAAAGTCAGTCCTACATCACCAAAAAGAGCAAAAGATGTAGATCTGGTCTTTTCCGCCCTTCCCGCGGAGATTGCAACTGATGTGGAACTGGAGTTTGCAGATGCCGGGATCGGAGTCTGCAGCAACGCGAGTTCCCACCGGATGGAGCCCGATATTCCGCTTGTCGTTCCCGAAGTGAACCCGGATCATCTCGGACTGATAGATGTTCAGCGCGATAAGGGGCGTGACGGTTTTATCGTGACCAACCCGAATTGTTCCACTATCATGATGGTAATGGCGCTCGCCCCTCTCCGTGCCTACAAATTTACCGATGTCCGTGTGGCAACAATGCAGGCAATATCCGGTGCAGGTTTTGCCGGTGTTGCCGCAATGGCGATCTATGATAACGTAATCCCATATATCGGTAAGGAAGAAGAGAAAATGGAGACCGAATCCTTAAAGATCATGGGAGCACTTAAAGGGAAAAAAGTCATAAACGCACCGTTTTCTGTCAGTGCAAGTTGTCACCGCGTGCCGGTCATCGATGGGCATACGATGGCAGTCTGGGTTGACATTAATCAGCCGGTGGACGAGCTCAAAAAGGCGTATTATAATTATAAACCACCGATCAAAGGGCTCCCGACACAACCTGAGAAATCTGTGATGTATCTTGAGGAGAACGACCGGCCTCAACCACGTCTCGACCGGATGCGGGGCAAAGGCATGACCGTTTCTGTTGGACGGTTGCGCGAGGGAATACGGTTTATCACAATGGGACACAATACAATTCGTGGTGCTGCCGGTGCGAGCGTACTGAATGCAGAACTGATATCAAATAAAAAGTATCTCTAAAACCCTTTCACAGGAGATGAACCTATGGAACTGAAAGAAAATACAGTGTTCGTTGGAAACAAGCCAGTCATGAACTACGTACTTGCAGTGGTGACACAGTTTAACAATGGGGCAAATCAGGTGGCAATTAAAGCGCGGGGAAAAGCCATTTCACGGGCTGTGGATACTGCAGAGATCGCGCTGAACCGTTTTCTGGATGGTGTTACAAAAAAAGAGATACAGATATCAACCGAGGTCATTGATACTGAATCCGGAAAGACCAATGTATCGAGCATCGAGATTGTGCTTACCAATAACAAATAATTTTAATTAATAAAATGTTCTTTAAATAAAATCCAAACTTTCTTTAATTTCAGAAAGACAAAAAAGATTTAAAGCGAACAGGACAGATGCATTAAGGCATGAGAGCACAGGCTATCGCTATACTTTTTATTATACTTCTGAGTATTGCAATACCTGTGAGTGCAGCGGATGAAAAGCGATACGGGTATATTACGGTGCAGGACGTCACTGTGCAGCTCCGGAATGACACAGCCGTAATCAATATGAATTACAACGTTGATGAGGGGACAAGGATCATCTTTTTTTTACTGGGTAAACAGGATTTGAAAAATAAACTGTACTATATCCTGAATTATGATGGTGCCCAGATGCGGCGGGTCAATCTTTCCAGTGCAGAATTTTACGTTGATGGTGCAGCTTATTCCTATGGAAAGGGAATTTACTGGTATCCCACTCACACATTTAACGTAGTAATTCCATCGCTCACGGTTCAATCTCCGCAGATCACAAGAACCTTTTTTATGACAAATTCATTCCCTGATGGAATCGGATATTTCGATACAGAGCCTGCTGTAAGTGTTCAAGAGGAGCCTGTTTCTTAAAATGTTTGATATAACCGGTACAAAAAATTGTTTTTATGTCAGAAAATAATTATCCCCGGGATTTTGAACGAGGGAAAATTATCCAATTTTTCTATTCTCATCGGGAATGACACTTTTAAAGCGTAGAATAAGAAAATACATAAAAAAATCAAATAATTATTTTAATAAAATTTTCAATTAATTTTTTTCAGGCCCTTTGCGGACCATTTTTTAGCCTTGTCGTTATTCAGAGCACTTCGATGATTTCCTGGTGTCTCTGCTCTGCAAGTTTTTTATTAACAAAATGCTGGACGATGACACCAATGATGGCTGAAGAAAGCCCGATAATGGTGGAGTAGAGAATGTAACTGCCTGCATCGTTCATAGTGAGCGGGAAGTCCGGTACACCACTTACCGTGATGAGGTAAACACTGGCGCCATAGAGTATGAGCCCAAGCGCTGTTATAAAGAAGGGAAAGACGATTACCTTTCCCATCTGCTCCCGTTCGTTTAAATAGACATCAATAATGATCCCAACAGAAACAATGATGCCGGCGATGATCAGCCACTCTACAGAACCATAGATAAACGTCATGAGATAGAGCAGAATTCCAAGGCTCCCGTCAGATGAATAAAATTTCAGGACAGTAATAAATCCCATGACAAATCCAACCACTACAAGGAGTATTGTCGTGGTGTATGTAACAAATGAGAACCTTCCACGGGTGAGTGATACCCGTAATGCATCAATAGTACCATGCACGACCTCATCGATCCCGAATCCTCTATAGAGAAGATAACTTCCGATGACGCCTACAACTATGATGGTTGCAGTGCCCGGATATCCCAGAAGATACGCAGATGCATAGAGCAGCATTGCGAGGCCAAGAGGGACCAGTACTATCCGTGAAATTTTTGGATCATCGAGCAATTTTCTTAAAATATAATAGGTTCCTTCGAGGTTGGGCATCTGGTTGACAATTACACGGCGGATGCTGCTGACTGGAATTTTCGACTGTATGATCGGGATGACATACTCGTCCTCAGCCCCGTCAGATACGAGAATACAATTCGTGGCTTGTGTCTCTTTGACAACCTGTTCTAAAGTTGCAGCAATCTTCCGGTCCCCCTCTATCATGTGCATATGGTTTCCGGAAATGACTGCGACCTGTGCATCCTCCCCTTTTGCCGTGAGATCGTCAAAGATTTTTACCGCATAAAAAATTGCATTGAGATCAGAGTCCTCCGGGTCAGCGAGTGCAAGGGTATTGGCCGCTTTAAGGCAGGCTGCCCTGCCGACGCACGGGCTCTCGACAGAAGCCTTGTACCCAATGTCATCATCACGATCGACACTGAGGACTAATGTACGTCCCTGCACCATTGTACCTAAACACTCAATTGCAAATCTATTAAATGATTCCTGATTTTAAAAAAAAAATTATATGAGTTTTGACCGCTGGAGCAGCAGGATATCGTCTGTGGTGAGTTTCTCCCCGGCCCTGAAATTCTTGAACAGGTGTTCAGCTTCTTTTCTCACAGCCTTCTGTTCCTTGGTGACCTTGACCTTCTTGGTTTTCTTGCGTAGACCGGAAATGACTTTGTCATAATCTCTCAACTCTTTCTGGCATGCAATGAAAAATTTATGTTCGGAATCCGCAGACTCCTGTGCCTCAACAAAACTCTTATGTGCCGCATCTGCCGCTTCCCGGGACTTGTCAGCTTTACGGTAGGATTCGACCATGAGGTCGTGATGCTTTTGGGCAAGCTCTGCGATCTCTGTGACTTTTGCATGAAGGTCCGATGCCTGCTTACGGAGATCACGTGCCGCTGCCACCTTTGTACGCATCTCCTTATTCTGCTCGAGCTCTGCTTCCTGCTCTTTTACTTGCCCCCGCATCTGCTTGATCTTCTCGATCAGCTCTCGCTCCTTTTCAGTGGAAAAGACCTGCGTCTGTTGCATCATTTCGAGGTGTTCGATCTGTTTCTGGACCTCCTTTATTCCCCGGCTTTTAGGGCTTCCATGCTCTTTTTTAAATACCTCAATCTCTTCAAAAAGAGTATTTGCCTGTTCATTGAGCTCGTTGCGCTGAACCTTTTGCTCAATGACTTCCTGGTTGTATTTATCACGGAGATCCTTGTTTTTCTGTGCTTCGTCCACAAACTCACGAGTCTGGTTGTTTAACGTGTTGCGTTCACGTGCAGACTTGCTTGCCGCAGCATTGAGCTCGTTGCGCAAGTTTTTGTGCTGTTCAGACTCTGCGAGTGTTTTTTTTCGCTTTTCAATCAGGTCGTTTATCATGCATCAGTCCTCCAAAAATCCTGGCAGGGAGGATGTTATTGATGTGGATAAGGCACTAAATACGGCAGAGCAGTCGTTCTCCGGTACGATTACAGGAATACCCTGAATGCAGTATACAGGGTAAAAAACATCAGAAGAAGGTCTTATAATGTAATTATGATAAGATTCAGGACAATCGTCCTTGTTCAACACTCTGTTCATGATGTTCAACTCCCGGTACCAGGGCGCATAAATGTTTTTGTGCACCCCACATCCTCCCAGTGAAGGATAAATGAAATGTACTACAATTAAAAGACTGGAATTTACTTAAGCATTTCGTAGAAACCGACATGAACCAGGCAGGATTGATGCTTTAGAATGGATTTCTTATGCTATATTCCCAATATTTTTTAATAACCGCTGATCATTAAAGACTACAGAAAAAGGAGGTTTGAACCTGATTAGATCAGGTACACCTTCTTGGTATATCTGTTAACTGCTGATTATTTTACCAACATTTCCCTGCAGTTTAGGGGGAATGCTATCATGGAAATTTTTAAGGTGAACGTGATTGTGCGTGGTGCGATCAACCAACCCATTCAAGCAGACCGCCACCGCTTGACTGGTCGCGGGACTTGCTGCGGGCCTGGGGCATTTCAACTGCCTTGGGGTTTGCCCGCTTGTTCTCAATGTCCTGAATTACAGTCTTATATGACTGCCGTGTGCCGAGGATCTGGGCACTCTTGACACCGGTCATGATTGCAAGGACGCGGATTTTTCCCTCCATATCGTTCCTGACCCGGGCCCCCCAGATCACATCTGCATGCGGATCAAGCTCGTACGTGAGTGAGGTCGCAACTTCTTCTGCGTCCTGCAGGGTAAGGTCAGTACCTCCTGTGATGTGTATCAGGCTGCCGGTTGCGCCGCGATAGTCGATATCGAGCATCGGGTTGCTTAAGCATTCGCGGACAACGCTTTCTGCCTTGTTCTGCTGCTTGCTCTCTCCTACAAGCATGACAGCGACGCCACCCTTGCTCATGATTGCCCGGACATCAGCGTAGTCAATGTTGATCAGTGAGGGTTCGGTTATCGTTTCTGAGATTCCCTTGACCGTCTCACCGATAAGCTGGTCCATAACCGAGAATGCCTGGCCCAGCGGGAGGTTCGGGACAAAGTTCTTGAGCCGGTTGTTGTCAAGGACAATCACGGAGTCTGCTGCCGTAGCGAGTGCTTCGAGTCCTTCCTCAGCACGGATAAGGCGTGCTTTCTCAACCTGGAACGGATAACTGACCATTCCTACGACAATTGCCCCCTGTTCCTTTGCGATCTGGGCAACAACAGGTGCGGAACCAGTTCCGGTACCGCCACCCATACCAGCGGTAATGAAGCAGAGGTCAGCCGATTCAAGAAGGGCTTCAAGTGTCGGGCGTGCCATTTCTGCAGCGCGTTTTCCGACATCCGGATATCCGCCGGCCCCCAGGCCTTTTGTCAGGGATTTGCCGATAAGGACGCGTTTATCCGCTTGGACCATATCCAGGTGCTGCTTGTCCGTATTGATAGCAATCGTCTCAGCACCGGCCACACCCATATGGTGGATCCGGTTCACTGTGTTGTTGCCGGCACCTCCGCAGCCGATGATAACAATCCTTGGCTGGCCGACAAAGTCGTCTTCCATCGCATTGGAGCCGGGCTTGTTAATTTCTTTTTCAAGCTCGGCGTTTTTTAGCGCATCGTTAATAATACTCTGCATGTCTACCCTCTCATACCTTGAATGAAACCTGGTCACTGTCTTTTAAGACACGGCTGGCACGTTTTTCCACAAGTTCACGAACGGCTGCCCTGACTGCCTCTGAGACGTTGGGGAATTCTCCCGCGTCCACCATGTGCTGGAGGAGGCTGATCTGCTGTTCCGGAAGCCGGAGTGTGATCCGTTGCATCATCGTATCTCACATTTCTGACATATGTCAGTCATTTGTCATTCATATGTCAGACAAAGAGAACTCTTGTGTCTGACTTAACCAGATGAATCAAAATATCACATAAATGTATAAAAACTTTCTTCTTTGCATGCAATCCATCCACAAAACGCATTTATGGGTTCCGATGCAACAAACTGGGTAATTATCGGGTTTTGTTCATGGCAGATTTATACCAAAAAAAAGTAGTGCATGGGGGGTGCGGGAAGCAGCAGCATGAAAAAACCCGGAAAACTGTGCTGGATTTCAGCGCGAGTACAAATCCCTTTCCACCAAAAATTCTGTGGACATGCGACCCATTTTATATAAACCATTATCCCGATGATGCATATTTTGCACTTAAAGAGATCATCGCCCGAACTTTCAACCGGCACATCGATGAGATCTGTGTCGGCAACGGTTCGATTGAACTCATACGTGTCTTTTGTCATGTGGCATTTAAAGAGTCCAGGACATTTTACACCGAAACCCCGACATTCGGGGAATATGAGTATTCGGCATATCTTGCCAGCGGAAAAAAAGTTACAGACAGGACGGATGCGGATATCTGTTTTATCTGTAACCCGAACAATCCCACCGGAACCCTGAAGAAAAAAGATTCAATGGTTATGCTCCTTTGTGAGACTGAATTACATAACGGCATTTTATGTGCTGATGAAGCCTTCATCGAGCTTGCAGATCCGGCACAAAGTATTGTTGATCTAAGAAACGATCATCTTATTGTCCTGCGATCTCTGACAAAAAGCTTCTCAGTTCCCGGTATCCGTTTCGGGTACGGGTTCGGGAATCCTGATCTTATCGCCCGGATTGAAGCAATGCGCCCTCCCTGGAGCGTAAATGCATACGCCGAAGCCTTTGCCATTCAGGCATTTCTCCATTACCATGAACTTGAAAACTCCCGGAAATATATAAAACGTGAACGGGACTGGATGTATGAACATCTTCTGGCTCTTGGTCTGAATCCCATGCCATCATCGGTAAATTTTCTGCTTGTCGATACTGCCCATCCGGTACAGGAATTATGTGAAAAGCTGCAAAAAGCAGATATACTTGTGCGGGACTGCACATCGTTTGGGCTCCCCACAACAATCCGTGTCGCTGTCCGCACCCGCGATGAAAACAGGTCCCTTCTGGAGGCTCTTGCAACATGCTTGCACTGATAATGGCAGGAGGTAAAGGCAGCCGTTTGAACCTTGGTGAAAAACCTCTTGTGACAGTCGCAGGGCGACCTATGATTGCGTATGTTATCCGGGCATTTGAGATGTATGGCTGTAATATCGTTGCAGTTGTTTCGGAGAAAACCCCTATGACGCAGAACTGGTGCAGGGTCTCAGGCATTGATCTTTTTTGTGCGAAGGGAAACGGATATGTAAAAGATATGGTAGATGCTGTATCTGCCCTAGGAGAGAAGCAACCGGTTTTTATATCAGTATCTGATATCCCCTGCCTGCATGCCGGCATTCTTGAGAAAATCCATGCAGCTTATGAAAAGTCCGGGAAAGAGTCCTGTTCAAGCTGGGTGCCGGTATCCCTCGTCAGGAACCACCGTGATGTGCTGTATAAAGAGAAGATCAATGGTATTGAAGCATGCCCCTGCGGTGTCAATATCCTCCGCGGCGATCTGATTGCACAACCTCAGGACGAATTTTCATTATTGCTCGATGAACCACGGCTCGCGTATAATGTGAATACACGGACAGATCTCGCGTTTGCAGACATGTATTTGAAAGATCCCTCGCATGCGATCGGGTTTCCCCGTACCTGATCAGCTGACTATAAAAATGGTCAGGAATCCCGTAGCGTGTCCCGGTACCGAAAATATCCTCAAATTATCCAGATTTAACAGAACGCATATTAAGTTGCATCCCCCATATCAGTATATATGGTAGTTTCGCAGGAGATCGAGCTCTCTGGTCATATCATCGATTCGGGTATCATGACCCAGGTCTTTGACCGGGTTATGGATATGGGCGGAAACTTCGAAATCCTCGTTTTTGATGTTGGAAAAGAGAAGACCGACCCGAGTTACGCACGCCTTAAGATCGCTGCGGCTAACCGCGAAAAACTAAGGTTCATCCTCTCGGAACTCCACCGGTTTGGTGCTCGTCCCCTTGAAGTGAAGGATGTGCATGTGGTTTTAGCTGAGCGCGACCGTGTAGGTCCAAAAGGGTTCTACCTGACAACAAACCATCCGACGGAGATAAAATTTAACGGGGAATGGATCCCTGTTGAATTCATAGAGATGGACTGCCTGATTGTTATGGATAAACAGGCAAAAAGATCCCTGTGTACCCCGCTGGCAAAGATCAAAAAAGGTGATCTTGTTGTTGTGGGAGAACAGGGTGTCAAGGTCCAGTATCCCGAGCGCCCCCGTGAGCAGAGCAACTTTGAATTTATGCATGGTACAGTCTCATCAGAGCGCCCCAGTGTCACCCTGATCGCAAAAATTGCCAAAGAGATTATTGATGTTCATAAGAAAGGCGGCAGGATCGTGCTTGTCGGCGGACCCGCGATCATCCATACAGGTGCAGCAAAGGCAGTTGCCGAGATGGTACGAAAAGGGTATATCAATATCCTTTTTGCCGGTAATGCACTCGCAACCCACGATATCGAGTACAACCTTTTCGGGACATCGCTGGGTATGGATATTTCGACCGGAAAACCCGTGATGGACGGACATAAGCACCACATCTATGCTATTAATGAGATCATGCGGGCGGGATCTATCAGGAATGCGGTGGAGAAAGGAGTGATATCCGGGGGGATCATGTATGAATGCGTGAAAAACAATGTTCCTTTTGTACTTGCCGGCTCAATCAGAGATGACGGACCCCTTCCCGATGTGATCACTGATGCGATGGCTGCTCAGGAAGCGATGCGCCGCCAGCTGGACGGGTGCAGCATGGTGCTGATGGTAGCGACGCTTCTGCATTCAGTAGCAGTCGGGAACTGCCTTCCCTCCAGTGTCAAGACGATATGCGTGGACATTAACCCTGCCTCGCTAACCAAGCTGATGGACCGCGGGACAATGCAGGCAATCGGCATCGTCAGTGATGCCGGGACATTCTTCCCCTTACTTGCAAAACAGATCGAGATGCAGGAAGGCGCAAAAAAATAACCATTCAGCCGGTCAATGGCATGCAGAACGGTTTCTCCAATTCGAGAATAAACTGCCATTCTTCTTTACATGTACATTCCGTTTCCAGAAGCGATGTAATCAGGTCCCTATCTGCCGTGAGGGAATAATCCCTTATACCTTTTATTAACCCGTCATCGCATGTACCGCAATTGTGGGGGCCCCGCTGCTTCCCGCCACCGACGGGATCACAGGTAAGGTGCACTGGAGAGTCCTGCAGGATCTCAAGGACACTCCAGAGATATGGGGGGCGGTATGCCCCGCGCTTCCAGTACCACTCCAGATCGGTCCGGTTCTGAACTGTGCATGGATTTAGGGATATCAGATCTGCATAACGTGTTGCGGCCGGAATTGAGGTTTTCATATCATCAATTGCCTCCTTTTCGGTCAGAAAGAGCGGTTTAAACAAGAGATAAGCTTTTACACCAGCACCTGACTCCCGTGCACGTCCCGCGGCATCAGAAAAATCAGAAAAACGAAACCCTTTTCTGATGCATTTTTCCCGGATCCCGTCATCTGATGTCTCGAGCCCGATCGCGCAGAACAGGGGAGTTTTCCAGCTGCCATTGTCGATTTCTGAGAGAAACAGTGCAACAGATTCTTCATGTACAAATTCAGGGCGGGTCTCTGCAATAACAACCTTGCCGTGAAATGCAGATGCAATCCGCTTCCTGGCACCTGGGGGAATTTCACGGGAGTCAAAAAAACTTCCCGAAGTAAATATTTTTACCATCTGGTAACCATCAGGTTTGTGATGTTCCAGTATCCATGCGAGTTGGGAGAGGATGTTTTTTTCATATGATTCCGGGGATAACTCACCAGAGTACCGTTCGTGCCGGTAGCTGCACATCAGGCACTGGTTCCAGCTGCATCCCGCTGTCTTAAAAATAATCGTGAGGCATTGGAGAATCGTGCCTTCAAACCGCTCTTTTCCACTCCAGCAGGCGAGCGGGCGGTTTAAAAAATCAGAAATCATTAACACTATAGTAGTAGACCTTAGGATAATGAATAAGTTCGTCCTGCCGGTGCTGGGACTTCTTTTTTTATCCGGTATCGTCTCTGCATACCAGATTGATATATCTGCACCCGAGACGCTCGCGCTGGGAAAACCTCTTATCGTCACCGGGACTACGACCTTTGGAATCGGCACCCCAATCGACGTGGTACTTTATTATCAGCTCACAACAGCTACGGAGATTAAACGTAAAATCGCCTATGTTCAGTCTGACAGGACCTTCCGTGTCATTTTCGATACAACGACCCTCAAAAAAGGGACATATAAAATTGAAGTGCCCGCGGATGCCCGGGGGGATTCAGTCACAACGCGTCTGGTGGAACTCGTTGACAGGACTGATGAAATTCAGCTTAGTTCACGACAGCAACAGCAATTTAATGGAAAACTCAGTCTTGCCGGTACGATAAAGGGAAACCAGAACTCCGGTATCCAGATAGAAGTGACGGCACCTGACGGGACACGGGTATTTGGGCCACAATATATCAGCACAGATTTTCAGGGATACTTTTCTGTTGAAGTGCCTATCACCCAGACTGGTATATATGATGCGAGTTTTACAGATGCGAATGGATTTGTCGGTACAATAAGCATATCAGTAACCGGGGAAGCTGCGATCCCATCGCCAACAGTGACCGGCATACCTGAAACAATATCGACCGAGCAAAAAGTTATTTCTGCCCATTCTCCTGCATCAAGGGATAACCCTGCTTATTTTGAAGTGAAATCCGGCTCCGGTACCATGAGTATATACACTTCGTCCCGTATTGACTGGGTGGTAGAATATATCGATGATCGCGGAACCCTGCATACCATCAATGAAAACGGTGCTCTGAATCCTGAAGAAATTATCATACAGGCACGGGGAAAGCCTATCTATGTGAAGGTATACCCATACAAATACTCTGACAGCGGGGAGGTCTTCCTGTATGGAGAGAATGCCCAGTCGGTGAGAGTCAGCCCCACCATCCCGGCAGGGTTCGGGGCCGGGTCTCTCTCCGGCACTATACCACCGGAGACACAAAAATCTCCCATGATGCTATTTCTGGGGATAATATCTCTTATGGTTATTACCGGTTTGAGAAATTCTTGATATCTTATATCCCTAAAAAATCTAATCCCATTAAGTTATTTTGAGCGATCCTTCCAAAGAAGCATTTTTTACATAAAAGACCAAATGGGTATGTTACGTGCCGGGGTAGTCTAGTCCGGGAAGGCGTTGGTCTTGAAAACCAATGGTGCCCTGCACCTCAAGAGTTCAAATCTCTTCCCCGGCGTCACCATTTTATATTTTACCGTCTTAAATGAACAATTTAAAATTATTATGATTATTGTCAAAAGGGTGTCATGGATTTTTAAAAATTCTGAAAGGGCCTTTGCATTGCATCACTGTTTTTATGTGGTTGAAGCTCCCACATTATACGTCAGATATTTGAGGGTCATCGATGTGTGTGGCAGTTCCCGCTGAAGTACTGGAGATTAAAGAGGGGAATATCGGGATCGTGGACTATGGAGACCTTAAGCAGGAAGTCCGGCTCGATCTTGTCGATGTAAAAGTCGGCGAATATGTTCTTGTCCATGTTGGTTTTGCTATCCAGCGGCTCTCCCGCGAAGAGGGGCTGGAAACCCGGGAAGTGTTCCGTCAGGTGTACGCTGCACTGGAGGAGTGATGCACGAGTACAGCATCGCGTATGACCTCTATGCAACAGCACGCAAAGCCGCAATTGAAAACCATGCGGACCGTGTTAATAAAGTATGCGTGGATGTCGGAAAGATGGCGATGGTAAACCCCGATCAGGTGATCTTCCTTTTTGATGCAATCAGGGAAGATGACCCACTTTTTGACCAAACGGTGCTTGAATGCAAGGATGTGGCACCGGAGACGAAATGTTCCTGCGGATATAAAGGAAATGAAATTTTTGTCTGCCCAAAATGCGGGGCGCTGCCAGAACTGATCAAGGGAAGGGAGATCCTGGTCACAAACATCGAGATCGAGGTCGATGATGCATGAAGGTCACACTGATGCATGGAGCCGGCGGGGAAGCAATGGGGGAACTGCTTCGGACGCTCACGAAGTTTTCCCATAATAATGCCGGCGGGATTGGGCTCGAGGCGCTTGATGACGGGGCAGTGATCCCGTTCAACGGGCAAAATCTTGTTTTTACAACGGATTCCCATGTTGTCCGCCCGATCTTTTTTCCGGGCGGGGACATTGGCAGGATATCCGTGTGCGGGACAATTAACGATCTTGCGATGATGGGCGGGCGCCCGATCGCGCTCTCCTGCGGCATGATCATAGAAGAAGGTTTTGATGTTTCAGATCTCGCACGGATCGTTGCGTCCATGGATGAAGCGCTCGGGGAAGCGGGTGCAAACCTCGTAACAGGCGATACGAAGGTGATGGAGAGGGGAGCTCTTGACGGGATTACAATTAATACTGCAGGGATTGGTGTTGCGGATACTGTTATACGAGACAATGGCCTGCAGCCCGGTGACAGAATCATCGTTTCCGGCACACTGGGAGATCACGGTATTGCTATCATGGTGCACCGCGAAGGATTTGATCTCGGTGAGCAGATAAAATCAGATGTGGCACCTCTCTGGGGTATGGTAGACAAGGCACTTGCCTCCGGGACAATTCACGCGATGAAGGATCCCACAAGGGGCGGGTTTGCAAGCGCGATTAACGAGATGGCAAGGAAAAGCAACGTGTGTGTCCGGATCCGGGAAGAACATCTCCCGATCCGGAAAAGCGTACAGAGTGCCGCCGGCATGCTCGGCATTGACCCGCTCGAAGTTGCCAACGAGGGAAAGGTTGTTATGGGCGTTCCGTCTTCGGACGTGGATGCAGTTCTTGCTGCCCTTCGTTCACACAAATACGGCAGGGATGCTATGGTTGTGGGTAACGTGACAAAAGGCGCCCACGTAATCATGGAGACATCAATCGGGGGTGAACGTTTTATTGAGCCCCCCCTTGGAGACCCGGTTCCAAGAGTCTGCTAAAAATATTTATTCATCAGTCGTTTTTCTTATCTGATATAATTCATTAATAGATCGAGGGCTTCCCATTCGCGTTTCCCGCCGCACTTCCGGACAATCCCGGCATGATAATCGATCAGTCGTTTTATTGACGGGTCCCGGTTGATCGCATACCGCGTCGCATGGACCGTTGCCTCAATAATGCTGTTGAACCCACGGTTTACCGGCCGGACTGTGGGTGATATAATCTCTTCGTGCAATGGTGACAGGAGAGCAGTTAACGATTCAGTGCCCCGGTGCTCGATCGTAACATCGAATGCCTGCCATGCATCAGCATGTGCAAGCCTGTGCATCTCCCTCCCGTTGACCAAAACCGAAAGAAACGCAGTCTGCGCAAGATCAGAAAATGCAGTGGTGACATATAAAACCGGATCCTGGACTATATTGGCTACCACCCACCCTTCGCTCTCAATATTGCGCGCAGTATGGCTGCCGGAGAAAAGCACCATGGAAAACCGGCCGCCCCGAAAGAAGACCCCCATCGGTGCGGCATTGAACCGGGTGCTCGCGATTACTTCGTTAATTCCTTCGTTCAGGAGTCCCATTTCCAGCCCTCACCCAGCGCGATGTATATGGCGGCGATGATGATGTCTGCAGTTGAACCCGGGTTAATCCCCTGTTCAATGCATTCGGCATCGAAACTCTCCAACGAGGCCTTACCGTCGAGGACGTCCCGGGCTCGCCGGACCACGCGCTGCGCAACTTCAATACCATGCTCCTTTATGATGAAGG
This sequence comes from Methanoregula sp., assembly GCA_026625165.1. Taxonomy (NCBI): domain Archaea; kingdom Methanobacteriati; phylum Methanobacteriota; class Methanomicrobia; order Methanomicrobiales; family Methanoregulaceae; genus Methanoregula; species Methanoregula sp. Next base: position 985,830 of record CP112999.1, read on the forward strand.
TATCCGGTTCTGAAGCTAGCAAAATAAGAAATGCCTTCACAATGGCTTTGCGTCCATTGCCGTACGATTTCAGGAGATCCGCCCCGCGCCGTGTCAGTCGGAACCCGGTCACCCATTCGCGGGCAACCATGTCGTTTGCTGCAGAATGCTGCATCACATCCAGGAGGGTCATATCACGGTCACGCAGCATCTGCAGCGACCGGGGGTCATGAACGTCCAGTTCGTCAGTTTTATACATCCGTACGCTGGTCATCTGGAATGCCTTGTAGAACGCTACTGCATCAGACACATCGGTCTTTGCGACTGCGTCCTGTGCACCTGCAATATCCCCCCCATACACGAGCGGGATGAGCAGGATGAATGCACCGAAATGGGTGTTGCCGCCTTCATGGCAGTTTGTGGCCTGAACGGCATGCCGGATAATCTCCCCGATCCTCCCGGCTCCCCGCTCTGCCTCTTCAAGTGCAGGCCGGGAAAAAATTGTAGAAGCGAGGAAATGTTCAAGGAGGGTCTGTTCATAATCATGGCAGCGGTCGACGTTTCCGGGTTTGGGATACGCGCAGACTTCCAGCATCATCGCAAGCTGCGCCCGTTCAACCCGCGTCATCATGTGGCATGTCATAAAACACACGGCCCATTATCGTATCAGAGAGCTCACGTTTCAGGCGCATATACTCTTTGCTTGTGAGCCCTTCCTGCTTGATTGTCATGTCACGGAACATGCAGGGTGAGGACGTCTTACAGCACCACACAAGGCTGCCAAAACAGGTATGCTGCCCGGAATTCAGCGGGCTATTTTTTACTGCTTCAGTCTTAATTTTCAAAAACTCTTCTTTGGAGATCCCGATCCGTTTCAGTGTCGGGATTAGGGGGCAATCCTTAACCGGCATGCAGCAGAACGTGAGCGCCCGTATATCCCCGCCACGGCATAGCTGCTTGGGGGAGTTGTACCAGCCCTGTTCATCCGAGTACCGTGTAATGGCGGCATCGATCCCTGCAAGCGTCCGCTCATCCGATTTCCGGGCAAGCGATACAAGGTCGGCCCCGTGAGAAAACATCTCCTTTGCGGTATCAAAGGTATTAATAGAGTTGTTTGCAATCAGCATCAGGGGGCAGCTGTTACGGATCTGCCGGAGTTTTGCATGGCCGGCATCCATCAGGTCGATATGGAGGATATCGGCTCCGGCACTCCAGAGTTTGCGGGCAAGCAGCCGGTCATCAGCTGCGACCCCTGCCCGTATCTTGACAGACACGGTGACATGCGCTGACCTGAGGGCTTTGACGACTTCTGTGAGTTTTTTTGGGTTGTGCAGGTAATGTTCCCCACAGCCAGCCTCAACCATTGCCCTCTGCCGGCAGTGCGCATCGATCTCATAGACAACCTTGTCCCCGAGTAATTCCGCGATGGTCTTATAGGATTCAGGGGCACTACCTCTGAGATTTAACCCGAAAACCACATCGCTCCCTTTCATGTTTTTAATCTGGGTGCCGAGTTCCTCAACGGGATCATCGTACAGGAATTCTTTACGGTCTCCGGATGCAACGACTGCATGTGCAGCAGCGAGAGTCCGCTCATCAATGGAATACCCACCAATGAATCCAGCCCCGATATGGGGAGCGAGGGCAAGCACATAACCGGTATCAACGATGCCAGCCATTGATGCAACAGCGATCGGTGTCCGGACCACCTTGTCATTGATGATAAGGCCGAACCTGTTGAAGGATTCCATCATGGATTCATATCATTTGATTCACAACAGAGAAATTACTTTGCATTAATGAGGGTTATAACCGATCAAGGTAATAACCGTCGCGGGATTTGGGAAGGGGGACATTTTGCCGGGCTTCCTCAAGACTGATCCCGGGTTTGTCCCTGAAATACCCTGTTACGGCTGCCCAAGGAATGAGGTATGCCTCGCTTGCTTTGCCTGCACCAAACCTGAATTCGATGGCAAGGAACCCGGTCCGCCCGGTCCTTTTTAAAAAATCAGAAATTGCATCGATCTGGTGGATACCTTTTTTATCCGAGTGGAAATGCTGTGAAAAATAAATTTTTTTATCAAGGATTGATTTACATTCGATAGCAAGGTAATAGGAAGGGTTGAGCGAATCTACAAGGACGTCAACATACTGGCTGGAAAATTTGTGCTGTTTCAGGCGATAGGCAAAACCCTGGAAATGGTGGGTTTTGAAAAACCGGTTGAGACAATGGACGATCTCACGTTCAAAGTCACTCATCGATCTCCTATTGATCCTCTCTTTAAAAAAAACATTTGGTAAGAATTTTTAAGGATAATAGTAATACTATTTGTTATATGGGTATGATGGGAATGTTACTCGTTGGGCACGGGAGCTCGATGCCCTATAACAAGGAACTTGTAGAAGCCACAGGAAAGATGATCGCCGCACAGACTCAGGATTTTGTGGTCAAATGCGGTTTTATGAACATGAATAATCCATCGATTAAGGAATCCCTTGAATCTTTCCGTCATGAAAAGATCGATGCGCTGGTTGTTGTGCCCCTTTTTCTTGCAAAAGGCGTGCATATCGAAAAAGATATACCGGGCGAGATTGGATTTAAGGAGGGACAGAAAAAAGGGATATTTGTCTTGAACGGAAAATCCATACCGCTCGTTTATGCCGAACCGATCGGCAGTGACCCGCTGCTTGCAAGCCTGATGGTTAAAAATGCACAGAAAGCCCTGCAATACATCTGATTTCTTGTATGAACATGCTGGTACTTGATACCATACACGGCGGTGATATCATTGGCAGGGAATTTGCTACCCGAGGTCACAATGTCGATGTGGTGGACGTGTACCGGAACCAGAGCGCAGTGGATGTACCTTCAGCACTTGTCCGAACATATGACCTCGTGATTGCACCGGTCCATCTGGATCCTGGTCATCCCCTTTTAAAAAATCAGGTCTCACCGGTTATCTCCCACCACGAAGCGGTGCACCTGTTGCTTGATGGACAGGTTCCGCAGCCGATGGTTGAGATCACCGGGGCACGGGGTAAGACGACAACTGCGTTTGCCCTTGCGCATGTGATGCAGGGCACTGGTATCCTCCATACGTCCGCAGGAACAATTCAATACCCCGACAAAACATTGCTCGCAAAAAAGAGTATCACCCCCGCATCGGTAATCGCTGTTGCACGTAAAGCACTTGAGATCCGAGGGTGGCTTATCGTAGAAGAATCGCTTGGGGTTACCGGAGCCGGTTCGCTTGCGATAATAACCTCTACAGAAGACTATCACTGTGCTGCCGGAAAAAAAAGCGCTTTTGCAGAAAAGCTCAAATCGGTAAAAAATTGTAACTGTGTACTGCTTGCCGGGCCTCTTGAAAAAGGAACTGACGTGATGGTCAATGTCGGGGATATTGCTCAATGCCGGGGAACCGAATGCCATATCGATACCGGAAAACGGAAGGGGACTTTTGAAAACCAGCTGCTCCTGCTTGATGCTTACCGCACTCCCCTTATGCTCGCAGGGGCTGCCGCCTGCCTTATGGGTATCGATCCGGCGCCACTCTCAACATTTCAGCCGGTTGACGGAAGGATGACTATACGGTATGACGGTACCAGTACGATTATCGACAATTCGAACAGTGGCACAAATACCACAACTACCCTTGAGGCAGCAACATACGCCCGTGCAATTTCTGGCGGGGAGAACCTTACTCTTGTGATAGGACTTGAACCAGATGATGGTGCAGTCTGTGACGGATTTTCAGACGCCAATATCCTTGAAGCAATATATGTGGTCAATCCATCCAGTCTCATTGTCGTGGGGGATGTACTTGCCGGTGCACAAGGTTCAGAATTGGCCGATTCCCTGAAATTTACCCGTGTCTCTACCCTTGAAAAAGGGCGGGAGGTTGCCGTCAGAATGACCAAGAATGGCAGCATCGTGCTCGCAGTCAAAACATGGAGATGAAATATGAAATTCATGCATCCCCGCCCCAGCTCAATCGTTGCCGCGCTCTATACCGCACGCGACCTCGCAGTTGATGTCTCAATCCTCCACGGTCCTTCCGGATGCTCGTTCAAGCACGCACGACTGCTTGAAGAAGATGGCATGCGGGTGCTGACTACATCGCTTGCCGATAACGAGTTCATATTCGGCGGGCAGAAACCTCTCGAAGACGTCCTGCGGTTTGCAGAAACACGTTTCTCACCACATCGCATTGCCGTAATCGGCACCTGTGTTGCGATGATCATCGGTGAAGATCTTACATCTGCTGTTGAGAATGCCGGTATTTCAACGCCAACAATTGCCGTTGATATCCATGCAGGGTACCCTGAGAATATTGCCGGTGTGATTGCGACCCTGGAATCGGCAATGGCGGCAGGATGGATCAGTGGCGAGGAACTTTCGCGCCAGCGATACTTGCTTGAAATGGCAAACGAAGTTGAGCGTGTGCGCGGGGCAGCAAGCGTATCCTATATCGAACCATCGCGCGGGGATATGAAGCATGTTGCCGCACAGCGTCTCATTGAATGCGCACGCAGCGGGCAGAAGGGCGTAGCAATCCTGAATGCCAAGAAGGAAACGGCATACATGTTTGCCGATGAACTGATTGCACTCCACGATGCCTGTCCTGATGCTGACATCACATATATAGCAAATCTCGCCGATCGCGGACTCCCCAAGGTGCGGGCGGATGCAAAAAAAATCCGTGACGGACTGGCTGCACGAAATGTCGACTGCGAAATTATCGGGGCACTGGACGAATATGGGGCAAACGGGGAACTTCTCGGAAAACGGATTCGTGAACTTACCCCGGCATTCGCCCTCCTGTGCGGGGTACCGCACGCGATAGCCCCTGAATATACAGAGGGAATCGAGTGCTTCTCAATCACCAACGGGCCACGGCAGGTGGAACCGCTCAGGGCGATCGGGCACAGTCATGTGATTGTCGAGATCGATCTCCATCCCAAGACACTCGGCGTCAGGGAGATTGTACAAAGCGAGTTCGGGGCCGTGCTCCGGAGCCTTGCATGAAGGCAATCCTTATCACCGGTGACCGTTCAGGTAGCGGAAAGACGAGTATCACACTTGCCCTTGCCGCGCTCCTTTCAAAAAAAAACTGTGTGCAGACCTTTAAAGTGGGAATGGATTACATCGATCCTTCCTACCTTGCGGCAGCATCCGGGCGCCCGTGCCGGAATCTCGACAGTTTCACGCTCAATAAACGCCAGATACGACAGATCTTCAGCTATGGTTGCCGCGGCGCCGATATCGCACTTGTGGAAGGAGTAAGAGGGCTTTATGAAGGGGCAGAGGCGATGAGCGATATCGGCAGCACAGCATCGATTGCAAAAACCCTGGCACTCCCGGTTATTCTTGTTGTCTCCGCACAAAGCATCACCCGGAGTGCTGCGGCTATTGTCCGGGGGTTTGGGGTTTTTGACCCCGATATTAATATTGCCGGTGTAATCCTGAACAATGTAAAGGGGGGGTCCCATACAAAAAAGGCCTCAATTGCCATAGAACATTACTGCGGGATTCCGGTGATAGGTGCCATACCCCGCATGGAAGAGATGCACCTGACCATGAGGCATCTTGGACTTATTCCCTATCGGGAAGGTTTGGCCCAAAGCGACTTTGAATCACGGGTAGCAGTAATCACTGAAACGATCGGCACTTATGTTGATCTCGGCCAGCTGCAATCACTCATGAAGGATATCACACCCACCCCCATGAAAAAAACTCCGTTTGACAAAAATCCCGTACGGGACGTGCGGATTGGGGTTGCACTTGACGAAGCGTTTAACTTTTATTATGCCGATCTCTTTGACATTCTTCCTGCTCTGGGTGCAGATATCGTCCCTTTCAGTCCCATCCATGACCGGCTTCCGGAGGCAGATGGCTACATCATAGGTGGGGGTTACCCGGAACTCTTTCTCAAAGAGCTGGAAGCAAACGACCGGCTTCGGGAAGCGATACGGGAAGTGTCAAACAATGACATTCCGGTATATGCTGAATGCGGGGGCCTTATGTACCTGACCAAACGGATGACTCTCAAGAAAGGCTGGCAGGGGGCAGAACAAGATTCCTCGGTTGAAATGTGCGGGGTATTTTGTGGAGAAACGAGTATGCCGGAAAAAAGGATAGTAAGCTATGTTGCAGGAATTAGTTCTTCGGATAGTCCGGTTGGTCGTGCATCGTTCCGCGGGCATGAGTTCCATTATTCTGATGTCACGCTGGAACCATCCACCCGGTATGCCTACCGTCTCTCGCGGGGAATCGGAATTCGGGACAATCTTGATGGTGCAATAACGCACCGTACGCTGGGGAGTTACACACATCTACACCCTCTGGCAAGCAGAGGGATGTTACAGCATTTTGTTAACAACTGCCGGGACAAGATCTAAATCCAGTGGGGAAAATCTTCGTCCTTAACAAAATTTTAGATCCATATCAAGCTTTTTAAAAATAAACCTGGGAAAGCCATGGGAATTTTTTTTGTTTGGTAACCTGTCAGGATTTTGTCGTGGTTCCATCTCTTTCAAAATCCACAATTTTATCAACAAACGCTGACATCTGGGATAGAATTACCGGATCCAACCCTTTTTCTACACAGAGAAAGATCCCGGATACATCCGAGAGCTTTAGTTTGTTGACGACAAAATGGAGAAACTTGGACGCTGTGGCGGCAGGAATGTGGATAAGGAGCATGCTCACCGAATCAAACATGATGCATTTTTTCACCGGGAATCTGTTTGAGCAACTCGGTGATTGCGATCCCGAGATCGGTGAGGTTTGCAGGGTTATTGACAAATTTTACCCGGGAATTCGGTTCACATACCCCGCCTGAATACTGGGTTACGGCATCAATTACAAAAAATTTCTCCTGATCGATCCCTTCCTTTGCATAGGTCTTTGCAAGGATTTGATACGGCTGGTTCATGGTGATGATGGGGGGGTACATCCCCGCTCAACAATATTTTTTATGACAGATATATTCATGGCATTGATCATTTCGGGTGGAGCGAGCATCAGGTAAAGGAAGCTGTCATCCTGTATATCGATTTTGACGGCACCTGCCACAATTTCACTTCCCGATAAAAAAATTGTCTGAATTCATCAGGTATTTCTTCGCGTTCTTTTGAAACCTTTTCTGCAAGTTCCTCAAGGTTGACGACCATCTTCTCAATATTATATGCCTGGATCTGGATCTGCATCCGGATATCCTCATCATCATATTCCCCGTCTTTTACGTGTGCTGCAATTATCTGGAGATTGTTTTTTGTAATTTCAAGGGGTTTGTTTATCCTCATGACAGATTCACTCATATAAGCAATAAGGGCAATTTTCCTGTCTTCTGCTTTTTTCTGGTCCCTGATATCAACAAAACTCTCAATAAGGTAGTCCTTTCCTTTCATCGGAGCTCTTGCAACCGTTTTTAAAATCGGCACCGTCTCCCCTTTTGCATTGATGAGGATGCGCTTGGTGTTTTCGATGGTTTTGTGAAGATCAGTAATCGGGCACTGACCGCAGTGTGCCGGACAGACAAAATCATGGCATACATGATCTACCAGTTTTTCTTTAGGGATACCTATCATAGCCTCTGCAATCGGGTTTGCATCCATGATTGTATGGGTTTCTGGATCCACAATCAGGATCCCGGTCTGAATTTTTTCAATACCATCCTGAAAACATCATCAGAGGTTTTATCCTCTTTTCCCAATGAGCCTGATATCAAACCTTTCTTTTTCATGTCCCACCAACCTGATGATACCAGTATTATATAAACCGCACTAAATATTTCCCGTTCTGTCGACTGATGGAGTCTAATTCTGCACCTCTATTAGGTGATTGAGAAAGTCCCTGTGCCAGAAAATTGCAAAAAAAAATAGTACAAAATTTTTTCCTTTCTCTCATTCAGATCAACCCGGATAAAGAAAACTACAAAACAACAGACACCCCACCTTAACCTATGATAATATACATCGATGGGAAATACCTCCCCGATGATCAGGCAAAGATCTCGGTGTTTGACCATGGGTTCCTGTACGGTGACGGGGTGTTTGAGGGTATCAGAGCCTATAACGGCCGGGTGTTCCGGTTAAAGGAACATCTTGACCGGCTGTATGATTCGGCAAAGACAATCGACCTGCATCCCCCGCTCTCAAAGGATGAGATCGCGGAGGTCATCTGCGAGGTACTACGGAAGAATAAGCTGGAAAATGCCTATATACGCCCGATCATCAGCAGGGGTGTCGGCGATCTCGGGCTTGATCCCCGCAAATGCCCGAAACCATCGGTCATCGTTATCGCGACCAGCTGGGGCGCAATGTACGGCGACCTCTATAATAAAGGATTAAAGGCAATCACGGTTTCAGTCCGGCGGAACCCGGCAGAAGCGCTTCCTCCGAATGTAAAAAGCCTCAATTACCTTAACAACATCCTCGCAAAGATCGAGGCGAATTACAAGGGTGGCGACGAAGCGATCTTCTTTGATACCAACGGGTATGTATCTGAAGGTTCCGGGGATAACCTGTACGTTGTGAAGAATGGGGAGATCTTCACCCCGTCTACGCTCAACAACCTGCGCGGGATAACCCGGATAGTACTTCTGGAGATCGCAAAGTCAATGGGAATCACGGTTAAAGAGCAGAACCTCGGCTATTTCGATCTTTATTCCGCAGACGAGATGATCTGCACGGGTACGGCGGCTGAAGTCGCACCGATCACTTGGGTAGACGGGCGTATCATTGGCAATGGCACACCCGGGCCGGTCACCCGGCAGCTGATGGCGGCGTTTAAGACCGTCACAGAAAAAGAAGGCACCCCGATCCATAAAAAATAAAAACAACAGTATCTCCCAAATCTTTTTATTCGGTGCAATGCAACTAGTAAAAACGTCTGCTGCTATAGTGTAGTCCGGCCAATCATGCGGGCCTTTCACGCCCGCGACTGGGGTTCGAATCCCCATAGCAGCACTTTTCAGGTCGGTTGGAATTTAATTATGGATTGTTCCTGCGTTTTTCAATTCTTTCCACCAGTAACTACTCTATTCTTTTATAAGGTGCACGATTTTCGCCGGTCAAATTGATGAACTCTATCCGCTCTCTAAAATAACAGGACAACTTAATTGAATATGCCGGATAATCTCTATCCGTCAGGACATCTGATGACCGATTTTAGGGCCGCATGGGATCAAGAGTATGGATCCCGCGGTCAGTTGTGGGGAGGAAACACATTGTCCCCACCGGATATTCCGGCTGGTTCCCGGGTACTTGAGATCGGGTGCGGGAGCGGAAAGACGGTCGGTGCACTCATGAATCGTTCTTGTGATATTACAGCAATCGATTTTTCAAAAAAAGCAGTCCGGATGAGTCACCGGATCGTAACCAGGCATCACACCGGAGATGCTCTTGTTGCCGATGCACGTTTCCTTCCCTTTATTAATGATACGTTTGACATTATTGTTGCCATCCATGTCATCGGCCATATGCAGATGGAAGATCGCCAGATAATCGCTATAGAATCTGCACGTGTCCTTAAACCTGGCGGAAACCTGTTTTTTTCAGAATTTTCTGTCAATGACATGCGCAAGGGGTCCGGGAAAGAGGTGGAAGAAGCCACGTATCTTCGGGGTGGCGGGATTATTACCCATTATTTTACAGAACCGGAAATTAAGGCTCTTTATTGTACACTCTCCCATCAATCCATCATTACCCGCTACTGGAAAATGCGGGTGAAAGGCAGGGACCTGTTGCGAGCTGAAATTGTTGCGATATTTTCTAAACCTTAAATTTTTTTTGGATGCTGAAATTTCACTCCTTTATTGTCTGATAAATTATCAGATGGTATTTTTCCGGTATCGGAATACCTTTCGGATCAAAGAAAACCTGTTGTACTCATGTTCATATAGAAATCATTCCAACCTTAAGGGCAGGCATGCTGCTATCCATACTTGAATTTTTTATTCATATTGACCAGAACCTTTACTCTGTAATCCAGCAATACGGGATGTGGACATATCTAATACTCTTTTTAATCATCTTCCTTGAAACGGGTTTTGTGATTACACCTTTTTTGCCCGGAGATTCCCTGCTCTTTGTGGCCGGTGCATGTGTTGCGAGCGGCCTTCTGGAGATTCAGTGGCTGCTTGCCGCTTTCATACTCGGAGCGGTTCTTGGGGATACCGTAAACTACTGGATCGGCAACTTCATCGGTTTGAAGGTTCTCCAGTTAAGGTTCCCGAATATTATGAAAAAGGAGTATATCGACCGCACATATGGTTTTTACGAACGGTATGGGGGCATGACAATCTTTGTCGCCCGTTTTGTGCCGCTCATACGCACATTCGCGCCATTCCTTGCCGGAGTCGGCTCGATGGATTACCGCAGGTTTCTCATCTATAATGTGATTGGCGGCGTAGTGTGGTCGGTGGGTGTGGTGCTTGCAGGGTATTTTTTCGGCACCCTGCCCATTGTCAAGCAAAACCTCAACCTCTTAATTTATCTCGTGATACTTGTGACGGCAGCGACCATTATTGTGATAATTGCCGGGCTTGTATCCGCGTACCGGAACCCGCCTACAAAACCTGGATAAAAATAAATCAACAGCATCAACACAAAAATTAAAAAAGCCTCAATAAAAAAATCATTTTCCTTTTGTCCTGGTGATGGTAAGTCCCTTATTATCCACCCTGGTGCTGATTGCAACCGAAAGTCCCATGGGTTTTATCAGTTTCTCAAGAGCCTTTCGATCCTTTTTTGTAACCACTGCAATCGACGGGCCCACCGAGCTCATACCAACAAATTCGAGACCTGCTTCGCGCAACAGGCTCATGTAATGGTAAATCCCGTAACTATGGTGCTCCACCTCAGCCCGTTTGGATCCCCGAAACTCAATCTCCCAGATGATATCGCCAATCTTTTGTAAGTCTCCCCGCTCGAGCGCCGGGATAAGATCCATGAGGAACAGATACGCTTTGAGCTCACGGTCCCGGTAATCAAGGGTCCGGGCTTTATTCATAAGCAGGTCAAACTCCTTGGTACCTGCAGATGAAATATCCGTAGGCGGGATAACGATATGCACGTGCCTGCCCTCTGCAAACGGATGGTGGTAGACAAGTGCCAGTTCATCGCCCATCACCGCCATGCCACCATGGGTGCTTACTGCGGGACCCACGCCGGTCTCAAACCCGAACGCGATGGTTCCGTCAGCGGTCTCTTCCACATAGTTATGGCCGATCAGTGTGCGCAACTGGCTGTTGGTGAGCGGTGAGCCAACCGCTTCATTGAGCGCTGTGGCAACGGCGATCATCACTGTGCTCGTCGACCCGAGACCTACATGTTTGTGCTGGTGATCGGTCGCCCGTATACGGAACCCTCCCTTGTATCCTGTTGCTCTTTTAAAGACTTCCACAAAATTTCGGATGATTGGTCCACGGTCGTAATCAATCGTGAGACCGGTTTTGGTGCATTCTGCTACAGCCATGCAATAACACTGGATAGCAAACCCGATCCCGCCACCTCCCGGATGGTCAGGAGCAAACCGGTTCATGTCTAGCACGGTCAGGTGGATGCGGGCTGGAGCAACGACGGTTATAGTCCCTTTGGATGGCTTGAGAGCGTACTTCTTTTTCTCGTATCCAAGGGTTTTGATGATTGTTCCCGGTTGGAAAGTTTTAAACTCGTATTCCACAAGATCAAGGTCTCCGCCGCGTATCTTCATGGTTGCCATAGGTACCTCATAGTATACAGACTGGTTAAAGATTTTCTGGTTTGTTACAATCTCTAAAATGTGTTTTTTTAAAAGTTGTTATCGGATTTCATGAGGACGTCCTGATAGCCACGCCGTCAAATTCCGCGACGGGGCTATCTCCTTCATAGACCATGACTCGGAACGTGGAATATCTTCCATTCTCTGCAACCAGTTCCGCGATCGCTTCGAGATCCCCTCTTGCCGGTGCGATATACTGGATGTGAATTGAGACTGCGACACGATGAACCGTCCCGGCATTTGCTGCCATCCCAAAAGCATGGTCAGCAAGAGAGAAAACTGCCCCGCCGTGAATAACTCCATTTGGATTGTTCTTTTTTACAGAAGGCATGAACACGCGGGCATACCCATCCCGTGCTTCAATTACTTCCAGCTCCAGCAGCCGGGCAAATTCACTCTCATCAAAGACGGCGATACGTTCCTGCACTTTACCTGGTATGGATGTGTGGCTTGTGTGCAGGATTTCTTTTTTTGGATCTGAATACCTCACCATATAAAGAAAAGATTTTTTTATTTATCGACTCGGAACCGTGGTTTGAGAGATCCCAATAATGTGTTCATCATTTGTAATCCTTTTGCGAGTAGCTATACTTCTTTACCTCGCCCCCATGGGCAACAATATAGATCCACTCATAGAGGGATTTGAGTGAGCCGTACTGCTGGTACCGGCGCATGGAAAACCCGACTTTCATTGCGCCGTCAAATTTCAGTCTGCCCTGCTTCTTCATGCGGAGCGCTATTTCGAGATCATCGCCTGCATCAATGCACCGGTACATACCTGCACGGATAACCGCATCTTTTGAAAAAGCGGTATTGCACCCAAGGGTGTAATAGAAGATTTTCGTATAATATCCAATACGGGAAAAGGTGTTTGCAAATAAAAGCGAAAACGAATTTTTCATACTCTCTTCAATGGGGTACACCGGGCCGTAGAGCAGGACAACTGATTTATCTTCAAACCCTTTGTTGATCGTTTCTATCCATGTTGGTGGGATGATGCAGTCCGCATCGGTTGTAGCGACAATATCCCCTGTTGCTGCCATGATGCCGTCATTACGTGCTCCCCCTACTTTCCTGCTTGTCTGGACAAAGACCTTGTCCGCATATTTCCCTGCGATCTCGCGGGTCCTGTCTTTGGAACCCCCGTCAACAACAATGACCTCATACTCGCTTCTTGGCACGGTCTGGTGGCGGAGCGAGACCAGGCACTGGGCGATGTTCTCCTCCTCATTGAATGTTGGAATAACGACCGAGATCATATTAAACTCCTGTATGGTTTTTGATGGTTGCGGATATTAAGGATAATGCCAGGGCAGATTTGTCAGGTGGCGGGGCTCTCCTTTATAAAATCTATCACCCTGCGTATGCACCCATCCATATTCAGGTACTCGAACTCTGCAAACCTTCCGACAAGCGGAATACCGGCTGACATACAGTAGTCTTTTACAATCCGGATATTTTTCTGGTAATCAAGGTCATATACAACATAAGCGAACGGCTGTCGCATCACATGCGACCGGATAATGCGGTCTTTGGTGATTATCCCCATCTTTTCGAGTGTTTCCGTCACTTCCAAGATAAGATCCGCATCAGGGATATGCGAGACTTCATCGCCGGACTGGTGGGTGATCTCGGCAAGGATCGAGCTGCAGCCTTCCGGGGCAGCATGCGGGCTGTAAGTCGAGGGAAACGAGATCCTGTTTGTCCTGCCCAGCGTGATCTCAGGGACATAGAGCCACGAGATTGGGGGGACTTCCCCTTTTACTTCAAGCGCGATGCACACAAGCGAATTGTATACGAGATCGCTGCATGCCTGCCGGACATCCAGGGGGACATTTGACAGGCAGGGCAGGAGGTGCTGGACCGGAATTGTTGAGATGCAGCGATCTGCTTTTACTACGTTGCTGCCATCACTGATGGTAAACCGGGAACCATTCTTCCGGATTGAGTTGACAAAAAAGCCAGTCCGGATACGGTTTTCAATCGGCCCGGCTATAGCATGGATAAGCGCTTCGATACCGCCATCCAGCGGATAGGAGAAGACAGCCTGATGGGAATAACCCTCTGTCGGAATCCCTATCGCAGATTTGATCACATCTTCAACCGGTGGGCGGGGGATCCGCCCGTCAACCCAGTGCTGGGACATCCGGTCCGTCGGGTATTTCCAAATCTTCTCATTATACGGCACCATGTAGCACTCGGCAATGCCCCTGCCGAATGTGTAATAAATCCACTCCTTAAAATTTGACGGGTGTGGCATGGATCCTGTTTCAAAGGCGATCTGTGCTTTTACAAATTCATTGATACAGAAGAACCGGTCCTCGGGAGGAAGGTCAGAAAGGCCATTCTCGAAAGGGTACTTCACATATCGTCCCTTGTAAAAAATTCTGGTATTCCGGTTGTTGCGCTCTTCATTGCCCGCAATCATCCGGCGCATGAAGCCAAGCACTTCCTCATCCCGGGAGAAGATGATATGGGATCCGCCAGTATCAAACGTGAACCCATTTTCCTGTACCGAACGACACAGCCCGCCAGATTTTTGCTCCGCTTCAAGCACGATAACATCGTCGCCACGTTCATGGAGGAGCCGGGCAAGCGTAAGTCCTGAAAGGCCTCCTCCCAGAATTGCTGTCGTCACTATAAAAATAAGTTGGAGGTGAAGGGTATTTAGTGTTCACTCTTGTATTGAACGACAGGTAACAGATTAAAAAATTTATTTCTGGATATACCATCCGGTCATTGTCTCGTCAAGCACTTTCTCATCGGTCTTCTCTGTTACCATGCTGACAATAACCATCGCTGCTACCGATATGATAAAAGCAAAAAATGAGAAGTGCATTGGCAGAGGTGCAATCTTAAAGTAGGAGATGCCGCCAAAGACCAGCGATGCGACAAGGCCAAGCGCCATGGATGCGAGCGCTCCTTTCCGTGTTGCACCACGCCAGTAGAGCCCGGCAAGCAGCGGGACGGAAAACGTGGCAAACATGATGCCGATACCTGCCCAGATAAGCCAGACCAGCATGTCGGGCGGGTTGAGTGCAAGCAGCAGGGTGACAACACCGGCAAGGATGACGGATATCTGGCTGACGAGCAGCACCTGCTTATCCGGTGCATCAGGCCTGAGAATTTTCTTGTAGATGTCCCATGAAAAATAAGTGCCAATCGTAAGCATGAGACGGTCAGTGGTGGACATGACTGCAGCTAGCACGATGACAGCAAAGATGCCCCATAAAAACATGCTCGGCAATGCGTACTGGACCCCGTGCACAAAGATGAAGTCAGATGCATTCGGGATTTTGGGGAGCGTAATCATACCCTCTTTGACAAGGACGATACCTGCAAATCCTGCGAACTTTAATAAAAACATAATTGCCCCGTACACGACAAAAGCGATCAAGGGTGCCCATTTGAAGTATTTCACGTCTTTTGCACTGAGAATATTGTTGATGACATGGGGGGCACAGGCAAGCCCGACCGTGAGAAGGAGGAAAAAGGATACTATGTATGCCGGAGTAAATACCGCCCCGGCGCCCGTCACCCATGGATCCACATTTGTCGGGTTCACTACCGCCATCACTTCATTGATATGGGTGAACCCCCCTGCAGCCATGATGACGATGGGCGCCATGAGGACCACACCGATGATCAGCATCAGCCCCTGCACAAGGGTTGTCCACGCGACTGCATAGAGGCCCCCGATAACCGTGTAAATTGTCACAATCGCAGCCCCGATAAGCAGTGCCATCCAGTGAGGCAGTCCGAAAAGCCACATAAGTACGATGCTGATCGCAGTGTATTGTCCTGCGAGATAGATCAGTGATACGACAATGCCTGAGATAGCAGACAAGCCGCGGAGCTCTTTCTGGCTCTCAAACCGGTGAGCAAGATAGTCCTGCACCGTAAGGTACCCGGAGCTCTTGGCGACATTGTGCATCTTCACTCCAAAAAAAATGATACAGAACCCAATCGAAAGGGGGACGGCAAGCTGCTCCCAGATCGTCGGCCATGCAAATTTAAACCCGAGTCCGGAGACTCCAAGGAGCGACATCCCGGAACAGACCGACCCCATCATGAGCATTAAAAAGACCCAGAATCCGAGTGATCGCCCGGCGACAACATAATCGGACATGGAATGGATCTTCTTGGATGCCCATATGCCAATCCCAATCATTACGATGCAATAAAAAATCACAAGACTTACTGCAACGGGATCGATCATGCCGGGGCCTCCTTAAAAGAAAGACCCCAAAGGATCAGGGCGATCACGATGATGAGGACAGCGCCTCCTACACTTACGACTGTCAACAAGGGCAGGCCGAACATAATATCGGTAATAGTGTGCAGTGTGCTGACATATAACGCATTTGAAATTTACCGAGGGAGTTAAAAAATTATTACCTGAAAAAATGATAAATTTATACAATAATTCTATCAAAGACATCGGTCATACAGGCATTATAGTATATCTCCTGTTCAAGAGGGGATTATCAGTAATTATCAATAAAATTATATGTCCGTCATTGTCTGCCACTGGCGGACTTTTGCGATAAGTTCATCAGGACGTTTTGTGTTGATCCTGACACGACCGCGGTATACCGAGCCCGTATTTCCATCAATGGATATAATGTCACCTTCGCGCAGGGTTACAGATCCGATAGTGCAACGGTGACGCACCGGATCTATGGACAGCGTGATGCAGTTGACGATACAGACCTTGCCCAGTTGTCGTGCAACCACTGCAGCATGGGATGTCCTCGCCCCGCGGGCAGTGAGAATCCCGGCCGATTTGTCAATACCGGCAATATCATCAGGCGAAGCAGTCTCCCGTACAAGAATGACCGGCCCGGCATCGGCATCTTTTTCTGCACGGACACTGGACAACGCAATAGTTCCCTGAGCAACTCCTCCGGATGCAGAAATGCCTTTACCAACCGGGGGCTCTTCGGCCTGGACTGTCTGTATTCCTATAGATGTGAGATCGATGGATATGAGACGATCGAGCGCTTCAGAAGGGGAGATGAGCCCCTCTTCACAGAGATCCACGGCAATCTGCAGGGCAGCAAGCGGTGCACGCTTCCCGGTCCGGCTCTGCAACAGGTACAGCTTCCTTTCCTGCACCGTGAACTCAAGGTCCTGCAGGTCACGGAAATGAGTCTCGAGCCGGTTTCCGGTCTGGAGGAGCTCCTGGAATACATCCGGCATCACCTGAATGATATCCATCTGGGTCATCGCTTCCCGGTCTCCGGATACCACATCCTCACCCTGTGCACCAAACCGGAAGTCCACGAGCATCTCCCTGTTCCCGGTCCACGGATTTCTTGTAAAAGCAACCCCGGCCCCGGATGAGGCACCCATGTTGCCAAAGACCATCGCCTGGACGGTGACCGCAGTGCCTGTTCCGTCGTGCACTCTCATCGAGCTGCGGAACGCTTTGGCCTTCGGGCTTGCCCATGAACGGATAACACTCATGGTACACTGGACCAGTTGACGGTTGACGTCCCAGAGGCATTCCTGCTGGTCAGGCACAGTATAAACCTGTTCGTAAATCGTGCAGAGCGTCTTTAAGCTCTGGTAGTCAAGTTCACGTTCATCGGCCACCCCCTCTTTTTTGATCATTTCTTTTAAGGGTGTCGAGTAGCGCGTTGGAGGATGTGCAAAGATGCTTGTACCGTAATTCTCCAGAAAACGGCGGTAAGAATCGTAAACAAATCTCGGGTTGCCTGTATATGCGAGCAATCCGCGGACTGTGACCGGTGTGAGACCGACATTGAGGATCGTGTCCATGATCCCCGGCATCGAGACCGGGGCCCCGGAGCGCACTGAAACAAGGAGCGGGCGGCGTGCACCGCCAAACGTGGTGCCGGTCGCCCGTTCTATATGTGCCATTCCCTGCTGGAGAAGTTGGGGGACTTCTTCGCCAAGGACTTCTGCATTTTTAAAATATGACTGGCAGATATCGACCGGGAGCGCAAAGCCTGCGGGTACCGGGATGCCTAGGGCCGCCATGTCAGCAAGTCCCGCGGCTTTATTACCGTATTCTGCTGCAGGAACAACATTCTGCTGCCCGGGCCCGAACAGCGCGAGTCGTGCAAGTGAATCTGACATACTACGCGTTACCGATTCATTCCTTCGAGTATTGTGTCATGCATGATATAGACGGATTTCATCAGGGAATTGGTCGACTCCTCGATAATACGGGCGATCTCAAAATATACACGCAGCTCCTTGTAATCGGTGCTCTCAAAGATGATCGCCTTTTCGGTGAGGCGGAGCGCTTCATCGCATTCATGCTCAAGAGAGATAACGCGGTTTACTGCTGTCAGGAATTCCTGCATTTCCTCACGGCTGTAATCCTTGCGGATTCCTTGTGCCGCGATAAGCACCTTCAGGTACTCCTGCCCAGCCTTGACTGCCAGTTCAGCCATCGAAGCAAGTTTCCGGTTCACCGATTTTGAACTTGTGATTGACGGGAGCAGGGTTGTAAAGAAACATGCTTCTTCCAGTTCATCAAGCGCATCATCAGCAGCATCGATGAGCAGGAGGAAAAACTCGGCCTCCTCGATCCTTCTGGACAGGGCACGCACCTGCATGACGAGCTGGTCAGCCCGGCTCTCCCACTCTTTTGCCCGCTTTGCACTGCGTACAACAAAATCCGGATCGCCGGACCGCTGGATATGGAGGAGGGAATCGCGGACTGCTGTCCCGACTTCGATTAAAAGTGATGCATGGTCTATGCAGATCTCCACAAGCCCTTCGTGTGCTGAACGGAAATAGCGGAGCAGCTCTGCTTTGATCTCATCCTGTATGAGCAGGCGTGGGTTGTTTGCGAGGAAGCCGGTGGTTGCGGTCTTTAGCACCCACTTGAGATACTCAATACTGCGGTCCCGCCCGAGAAGCTGGTGGAGGGGCTCTCCATACCGGAGCGGGACTCTGGCTGCCAGTTCCAGTGCACCGTAAATGAGCTTGTCCCCGCCAAGCCTTAGAAATCCCATGTGCCCAACTTCCTTATCGGCAGCCCAACGCAGTACCGAGATACAGTCCTTGTTGAGCAGGAAATTGCGCAGCTGTTTGCGTGCACGGTTCCAGTCGATCAGAAAGACTATGCGGGAGCCGAGATGGGAGAGAAAACCGGCAAGGTCGGCATCGTTTGCAGCAGTATAGGTCCCGACCGAGAGATGGTACACCTTCTTCTCAAACTGCCCGGTGCCCCGGCGGGAAAGGGTGTCCTGCCAGCGCACCTGCCAGCCTTCAAAGAGGCTCTGGAAGAACTCAAGGCGCTGCATATGGATATCGGTATATACAACCGAGACCGTTTTTTCCTCCACGTTCACGACAAGCACATGCGCATCGGTTACCCCGATATCGTTCTGGATCAGGAGTTTGTTCCCCGTGCGGGTTGCTGTTGTACCAAGGCCCGGGTGATCGAACCGGAGCGGTGAAGTCCGGTTGACACCTGCCATGAATGCACGGACAAGCACATCGTCACCGGCACCGAGCATGTAAGTCATAGCACCATCGATGGTTTCTTTTGATAGTTCGGTCTGCAGCTGGTTGAGGGCGCGGTGGAGGTCCATGACAAGAAGGTGGAGACTGTCTTGCGATCCCGCATCCCCCGATGTAATCGTGGTGATTAGGGTTGATGAGATGGTGCCCTCAGGTTCTTCATGGAGCGTTGCAAGCAGGGAATCCTTTCTTTTAATAAAACTCTGCGCTTCGTCGCGCCCGTGCGCAGTAAAGGGGGCGATCATCTCCTCCATGCAGTCCCATATAGCCGAGAGGATATCAGTCAAAAAGGGGACAGAATACAATTCCCCATCGATTCGTTGCGCACCCAGTACCACGGTGTCATACTGCTCGGATTCTATACCCGCAGTTTCGCGCTCTGTCCGCATCGTGGGCAAGGCACGTTCAGGATGGTCTGCCCTTTCCTGTGCTGTCTGGAGGAGAGTGAAGAAATATTTGATCCGGTCATTTGCCAAAAGCGCCCGGTTCACGAGCACCGGCAGGAGAAGCCCGTCTTCACCAAGTTCCTGAATGATAATCCGTTTCTCGGTCATCTGTCCCAATCCTGTATTGCACTTTTTTTCGGATGGTTTTAAATTACCTGCATGGTGTTGATAAACATTGGGAGTAAGGGGACCTACAAAATAGTTTTGTAGGAATTTTACGCACAGGATGAATCTGGCAATGATTTAGGCATAATTAATACATTTATTGGTGTATTACCAGTCTTTTTGGTTTGACTTGAGTACCATAAAAAAGATCAATTCGGTATTTATTTAAAAAATCTTTGGGATTATTTTGTACTTGCTATGGTCTTTGATCCCCGCAAAATTCCAATCCGTCCTGTCCTGACAAGCTCCTTTACCCCGAATTGACGGAGCAGCTTTTCAAGCGCATCGATCTTACCGGTATCTCCAGTAACCTGCAGGATTAGCGATTTTGCGCCGACATCGACGATCTGGGCGCGGAAGATCTGGGCGATCTGCATGATCTCAGCCCTGCCTGCGCCCGGCTCTGCATTCACCTTGATGAGTGCGAGTTCGCGTTCCACCCGCTCGTTTTCCGTCAGGTCAGTAACCTTGATTACATCGATCAGCTTGTTGAGCTGTTTCATCACCTGCTCGACCTTTTCATCGTCACCGATAACGACAATGGTGATCCGGCTCGTACCCGGTTCCTCGCAGGTGCCCACTGCCAAGCTCTCGATATTGAACCCGCGGCGGGAGAATAGACCGGTAACCCGGGAGAGAACGCCCGCTTTGTTCTCAACAAATACTGCCAGTGTATGCGGCTTCATGTCGGTTCATGCCCCCCAATCATCTCATTGATCGCAGCACCTGCCGGGACCATGGGGAAGACGTTCTCCTCCCTCTCGATTCGAAAGTCCATCACAAACGGGCCGTTGCAGTCAAGAGCCGCCCTGAGCGCCGGGAGCACATCATCGCAGGACTCTACCTTGATCCCTTCAATGCCATACGCGTTTGCAATCTTCACAAACTCGACCGGCGGAAGTTCTGTGAACGAATACCTGCGGTCATAGAAGAGCTCCTGCCACTGCCGGACCATCCCAAGGTACATGTTGTTGAGGATGGCGATCTTGACCGGTATGTTGTTGGCTGCAACCGTCCCCATCTCCTGGATGTTCATCTGGATGCTCCCATCACCTGCAACATCGAATACGGGCAGGTCCGGTCTTGCAAAATGCGCCCCGATTGCTGCGGGGAACCCATAGCCCATAGTACCAAGACCGCCGCTCGTGATCCAGGTCCGTGGATTTTTGAAATTATACCATTGGGCAGTCCACATCTGGTTCTGGCCCACTTCGCTGACGATAATGGCATCGCCTTTAAGAAGTTCGCTCATCTGCTGGATGATAAACTGGGGGCGGAGCCTGCCATCTTTTTTGTATTTGAGCGGGTGGTGCTGCTTCCAGTGCTTTATCCGTTTTATCCACGAATCTTTTGCGCCGGTCTTCTTAATCGACGCAAGCATATCTTTTATCACAGATTTTGTATCTCCGACTATCGGGACATCAACGCGCTTGTTCTTGCCGATCTCGGCCGGGTCAATATCGATGTGGATGATCTTTGCGTTCGGTGCAAACTTTTCGGCTTTCCCGGTGACCCGGTCGTCAAACCGGACGCCGATTGCCAGCAGCAAGTCAGACTCGGTGATGGCGAAATTTGCGTACTCCGTACCGTGCATGCCCAGCATCCCGAGGTTAAGCGGGTGATCTCCCGGGATACACCCGATACCCATCAGGGTTGTTGTTACCGGAATGGTAAGGACATTGGCAAGTCCGAGTAGTTCTGCAGATGCGTTTGAGCTTATGACGCCACCGCCGGCATAGATGACCGGACGTTCAGCGGCAGCGATCATCTCGATTGCTTTGTCGATCTGGCGTTTGTGCCCCTTATAGGTCGGGTTGTATCCCCGCAGGTTTACGGTTTCGGGATACTCCACTTTTTCAACAATACCGGTGCTGACATCTTTTGGAATGTCGATCAGCACAGGCCCCGGGCGTCCAGTGCCGGCTATAAAGAATGCTTCCTTCACGACCCGTGCAACGTCCCTGCAGTCCTTGAGAAGGTAGTTGTGCTTGGTGACCGGCATGGTAATGCCGGTGATGTCGGATTCCTGGAATGCATCGTTTCCCAGCAGACTTGTCGGGACCTGCCCGGTAATTGCAACGACCGGCACTGAGTCCATATATGCTGTAGCAATGCCGGTGACAAGGTTGCACGCCCCGGGCCCGGAGGTCGCAAGGCATACCCCGACCTTCCCGCTCGCCCGGGCGTACCCGTCAGCAGCATGCGCTGCCGCTTGCTCGTGCCGCATAAGCAGGTGTTTGAGCGTTGAGTTGTATAGCTCATCATAGATTGGCAGAACCACGCCGCCGGGGTAGCCGAATAAGATATCGACACCCTCGCGTTGCAGTGATTCAACGAGGATTTTCGCCCCGGTTTTCATGTTCTTCCCTCAAGTAGTCTGTTCATTCCGGCGATCATCGCTTCGACACTTGCCATGATGATGTCGGTGCGTGCGCCTCTTGAAGTAATTATCTTCCCGTCTTTACTTAATCTTACTGTCACTTCAACCAGTGCATCGGTCCCGCCGCTGATTGCATCGACATGATATTCTTCGAGCCGGATATCTGCAACATCCCCGATAGATTTTCGGAGCACCTGCATTGCCGCATCTACCGGGCCATCGCCGGTGGCTGCACCGGTCATCTCTTTCCCATTGACTTCCAGCGTGACCGACGCAGTCGGGATCATGTTGCTCCCCGATACAGCGGTAAATTGCCGCATCCTGATCACCGGTTTGCATTCGATGGCAAGGACAGCATCGGCTATTGCCATCAGGTCTGAATCCGAGACCCGTTTGCCCCGGTCCCCAAGGTCCTTGATCCGTTTAACGATCTCCCTGAGCTGGCTGGCATCGGTAGAATAATTCATTTCGTTGAGCGCCGCCTCCACGGATGCAGATCCCGAGTGTTTGCCCAGCACAATCCGGCGCTTCCTTCCGATCATCTCCGGCTTGATGGACTCATAGGTCGAAGGCTCCCGTATCACACCATGTGCATGGATTCCACTCTCGTGGGTAAATGCCATTTCACCGACGATTGCCTTGTTTACCGGAAGCGGGACACCGGTCAAACGGGAAACCAACAGGGCAAGGTGGTAGAGCTCCTCTTTTTTAATGCGGGTTTTATACTCGTAGAGGATCTCCAGTGACATGACCAGCTCCTCAAACGGTGTGTTGCCCGCACGTTCCCCCAGACCGTTGACGGTAGTGTGAGCACAACTGGCACCATTTTTTAAGCCGGCAATCGTATTTGTCATCGCAAACCCGAGGTCATCATGGCAGTGGATCGAAAGAGGAGCAATCTTTGCAAGTGGAGGGATGAACGCTGCAACTTTTTCCGGGGTAAGGAGACCCACCGTATCGCAGAAGCAGAGCCGGTCAGCACCCCGTTCAACCCCTTGCGCAAACAGTGTACGCAGGAACATCTGGTCAGCCCGCGACGCATCTTCACCCGAGAGTTCGACAATGAGCCCCCGTTCTTTTGCGTACTCGACTGCGCTGTATGCCATTGAAACGACCTGCTCGCGGGTCTTTCGCATCTTTTTTGCGATGTGCAGGTCGCTGACCGGGACAACGAGATGGACAGAATCCGCCCCAAAGTCCGCAGCATGGTCAATGTCCTCGTTTAACGCACGGACATAGGTACAGATCTCGGCACTCAGCCCGGCATCGGCAATCAAACGGATTGCTGCCCGTTCACCTTCAGACGCAGCTGCAGAACCGACCTCGATGACATCGACACCAATATCGGCAAGCTTTGATGCGATCTCAAGTTTCTGTTCAGGGTTTAACGAAACGCCGGGAGTCTGCTCCCCGTCACGTAACGTGGTATCTAAAAAGCGGATATTATCGACGAATAAAACACTCACTCATGGTTGGCACCATGAAATCATATAGGGAGTCACAGAATATAAATACGGCAGGTAAAGCCCGAAATGATATCTGGAGTAAATGCGGGCTTTTAAAGTGCGGGAATGCAGGAAGAGCTTGGTGTGGTAATCGCTATAAATATCAATCCTTCATCATGACGTAATCAACCGATCTGGTTCTTAAACAATAACAACTGAGAAAGAGAAAGGACAAGATCACGAATCAACCGGGTTTTTTGTCAATTATTCCCTGAGTGATAATCAAAAAGGAGAGAGTGTATCGATGGATTACGAGAAAGTCCTGATCCCTACGGACTGGTCGGATTATGCGGATGAAGCGGTCCGGCGTGCAGCCGAAATACCGGGAATCTCCGAAGTGACTCTCCTCCATGTTGCACCCATCCGGGAACAGGAGAGAACTGGCAATAATAATCATGGTGCCCCTGATGCCGGTACTGCAGCGGATCTTTTAAAAAGGGACCGGGCATTTCTTGAGGCCAAGGGAATCAGGACAAAGGTCACCATCGAGCCGTCACATCATCATCAGATTGCGCGGACGATCCTTGAAGTCGCACAGGCTCAGGGCATCATGCTTATTGCAATGGGTGCACGCGGTACAAACCGGATCCGCGAAGCACTTCTTGGAAGCGTTTCCCATGAAGTGATCAGGAATGCCCGGACTCATATCCTCCTCATGCACCCGGCTCCACCGCTGATATTTGGTCACCCCCCTCCGTCACCTTCATTACCTCTCTGCGAAAAAGTAATCTGCCCGGTCGATCTCTCCAAACCATCAGATGAGACCGTGCGCAGTCTTGTCCGGTGTGTCCACCGCCCCAAAGTCATCCTGCTCCACGTGATCCGGTCCGTGGAATCTGCCCGGCACCGGGACAGTCTTCACCAGCGGGCGATGATACGGCTCACTGAATTCCAGCAGGAGCTCGGGCTGCAGGGTATCACGAGTGAATTGATGGTACGGACCGGTGATCCGGTTCTCATTACCTGCATGACTGCGGAACGTGAGAATGCCACGGTTATCCTGCTCTCCCGGTACGGGCGGTTTGACTATACAAAAAACATCCCGATCGGTTCCACTGCCGAAGCGATCGCGATGCGGGCGACACGGCCCGTCCTGATCCGGTACCCGCAGATCAGACTTGACATTTTTGTGCGAGAACTTGCCGGCGAAGAGTTTTACCTTGCAGAAAAAGTCTGGGTGCACTACCACCAGCAGAAAGGTGACGTTTCAACCGACCGGATCTTTGCGGTCTTTGTTGAAGGGACGATTGCCGGTGTTGCCCGGTGCCGGCGTCACCCGGATGGCAACGAAGTTGACGGTGTGTTTATCCTGCACGAATTCCGGGACAGGGGATATGCCCGCAAACTGATGCAGGATTTAATCCTGCATTGCGGCAGTGAAGTCCTGTACATGCATTCCACACTCGAACTTGTCTCTTTTTACCGGACATTCGGTTTTGTCCCAATACCGGAGCAGGAACTTCCGCCAACGATACGGGAGCGGTTTAATTTTGCGCTCGGGAACATGCAGGGTTCGGATGTCTGCCCGATGAAGCGGGTGCCCGAAAGCCTGTAAAAGAAGACCGGAACGCGAACGCGGGATGATGATACATGGATATATAAAAGGAGCAATCTACTTTTAACGAAAAATTCTTTTGACCAATCAAATCCCATCTGTTACGAGCGAACTTATGACTGCCGGACCCCCAAATGCTGATTTTTCTGACCCGACCCAATTCATCAACCGCGAACTGGGCTGGCTCGCGTTCAACCGGCAAGTGCTTAGCGAAGCGCAGGACCAGTCCCACCCCCTGCTCGAACGGGTAAAATTCCATGCAATTTTTGCAAACAACCTTGACGAATTTTTCATGATCCGTATCGCAGGACTCAAGCGTCAGCTTGAAAATGGTGTGCTTGAAGCGCCCCCGGATGGCATGACACCTGCCCAGCAGCTTGCTGCAATCCGTGCCGCACTCACCCCCACGCTCGAAGAACAGGCGGCATGCTGGAGAGAAGAGCTCATCCCTCAACTGGCAGCGTCCGGTATCCATATTCATACATATGGAACGCTCAACCCTGAACAGCAGGCTTTGGTGCGCCAGCATTTCATTGACAATATCTTTCCTGTTCTCACCCCGCTTGCCTTTGACGTGTCGCACCCGTTCCCGTTCATCTCCAACCTCTCCCTCAACCTCGCCATCATAATCAAGGATCAGAACCGGGAGTATTTCGCCCGTATCAAGGTCCCGACACGACTTTTTCCCCGGCTCCTGCGAATCCCCGTGACAGATGATCCCGGCCGCGATGACGATTCAAATGTGCATTTTATCCTGCTCGAAGAGGTAATCGCTGCAAACCTTGACCTGCTCTTCCCCGGCCTTGAAGTGGTCGCTGCATACCCGTTCCGGATTACCCGGGATGCAGACCTTGAGATTGAGGAGGATGAGGCGTCCGACCTGCTGACTGCGGTCGAGGAGGTGATGGAGCAGCGCCGGACCGGCAGGCCGGTTCGGATCGAAGTCCACCGGTCCATGCCTGACCGGATTTGCATGATGCTCGAGAACAAACTGGGCATCTCGTCACCCATGCTCTACCGCCTGGACCACCCTGTCGGAATGGCTGATATGATGCAGATGCTCTCCCTTGACCGGCAGGACCTCAAGGACACCCCCTTTGTCCCGTCTGTCCCGCCAGAAATTGCCGAGGGCAGGGATATTTTTACTGCAATTCAACACAACGACGTCCTGCTATTCTGTCCCTACGACAGTTTCTCTCCGGTCATAAACTTCATCCGGCAGGCAGCGCACGACCCCGATGTGCTCGCAATCAAGATTACCCTGTACCGGGTCGGCGCAAACTCCCCAGTTGTTGCTGCCCTCATGGAAGCCCGGGAGAACGGAAAGGCGGTTGCCGCCCTCATTGAACTCAAGGCGCGGTTTGACGAGGAGAATAATATCGTCTGGGCACGCCAGCTGGAGCGTGCAGGTGTCCATGTCGTGTACGGGATTGTCGGGCTTAAGGTACATGCAAAACTCTGCATGGTTGTACGGCGTGAAAAAGAGGGTATCCGCCGTTACCTGCACCTTGGGACGGGCAACTACAATGCCACATCCAGCAGGATTTACACGGATTTTGGGATTTTTACCTGCGACCGTGAGATCGGAGCGGATATCGCAGACCTCTTCAATTTCCTGACTGGATATGCCCGCATCGAGCAGTATCGCAGGCTCCTTGTTGCACCGGTCTCTATGCGAATGTCGATCCTGGAGCGCATCGAACGGGAGGTTGTCCGGCACAAAACTGGTGGTGACGGCAGGATTATCTTCAAGATGAACGCACTGGTTGACCGGGAATGCATCACTGCCCTGTACCGGGCATCACAGGCCGGTGTCAGGGTTGAACTACAGGTAAGGGGGATTTGCTGCCTGCGCCCGGGGCTTAAAGGAATCTCGGAGAATATCCGGGTGACCACGATTGTCGGCAGGTTCCTTGAACATGCCCGGCTGTATTATTTTCATAATGGGGGAGAGCGCGAGGTGCTGCTTGGGAGTGCTGACCTGATGCCAAGAAACCTTGACCGGCGAGTGGAGATCCTTTTCCCGGTAAAAGACCCTGCGATTAAGTCTGCACTGCTTGATACCATTCTTGACCGCCAGCTCCATGATACAGAGAAACTCCGGGTGATGGAAAGCGATGGCACCTATATCCGGGATTTTAGGAATTTTGATGGTGGACCGTTCAATGCACAGAGCTGGTTTATAATCCACAGGGGGGAATGGCACCGTGGCAGCACATGAACGCTTCCTCTGCAGGTTCGCAGCAAAACGCCTTGTTCCCCGCGTGAGGGCATTTGTCCGGGAAATTGACGGGGTCAGGGAGGGCACCAATCCCGACCATGTGCACGGGATGCGTGTCGCGTCACGGCGGCTGCGGAGTGCCCTGCCCCTTTTCTCATCCTGTTTTATAGAAAAAAAGTACCGGCGCTGGATGAAAGGGATAAAAGCGATAACCAGCGCGCTGGGCAGTGTGCGGGACACCGATGTCCAGATCCTGTTCCTTGAATCATATGCAAAGGAACATCCTCCGTTATTCAGGGACGGTTCCGGTATTACCTCACTTATCAAACTTCTCCGCCAGCAACGGGCACGCCAACAGGAAGATGTACTTGCGGCACTCGACATGCTGGTCACGGACAACACAGCCGGGGAGATCACAAATGCACTCCGCGAACTATCACTTCGTAAAAAACCGGAAAAGAAGGTTATGGAGATTCCATCCGATTTGTACCAGGCGGCAGCGGGACATATCGGATCGGTTCTGGACGCGATGCTTTCCTATGATGCGGAGCTGCAAAATCCTGATGATGCAAAAGGACATCACAAGGCACGGATTGCGGCCAAGAAGCTCCGGTATACCCTGGAAATCTACCGCCCTATTTATCCGAACCGGCTGAAATCATCTATACAGCACATCAAAAAGCTGCAGGAATCTTTAGGAATGCTCCATGACTGCGATATCTGGGCGCAGTTCCTCACCCTTGTTGTTGCAGACCGGCACCGGGCCTTGTCCGGACATGAGAATTTTGGGACGCATCCTTCCGCCACATTTGTTTTTGTTGCTGGCAGTTCTCCTGTCGAACCCGATGTCGTCCGACTGCTCCTTGACCGGAAACAACAGCGCGATATAATCTACCGGGAACTTGTTTCTACATGGGAGGACTGCAAAGCCCGGAATATCTGGGGCCGCCTGCGCACTGAGATAAACTCCGCAGCAGAGACAACCCCTGCACCGGAACTTCTACTGCAAGAAAATACAAAAGAATATTCTCTTGAATCTGTGCATGCCCTTGCAGGATCATTTCCACAAGGATATGAGCATGCAAAACAGGTCACCCGTCTTGCCCTGATGCTCTTTGATGAGCTGGCCCCGCTTCATAGTTATTCCGGTAATGAGCGTTTCCTCCTTGAATGCGGAGGGCTTCTCCATGATATCGGATGGGTATTCGGGCAACAGGGCCATCATACCCGGAGTTTTTCCATGATAGTGGATGATCACACCCTCCCGCTCTCTGACAGGGAACGCACAATTGTTGCTTTAATCGCCCGGTACCACCGCAAATCAGTCCCCGGTGCAAAGGATGAAGTGTTTATGTCTTTAAAACCCAAAGACAAAAGAATAGTCCGCACTTGTACTGCCCTGCTCCGTGTAGCCGATGGCCTTGATTATACCCATACCGACCGGATCTCCTCGCTTGCATGCACGATCTCTTCCGATGCGGTGACCTGCAGGTTAGTGCACGAAGGGGATGTCGTTGTAGAAACGGCAAGGGCGATCCAGAAAAGCAACCTCTTTATCAAGGTCTTCTCACGCAGGCTTGTGTTTGAATGAAGGCAGCCGTTAAGGGCACGGAAGGCCATGTTGTAGGTTTTGTCGATATCGGCACCAACTCAGTCCGGCTTCTTGTCGTCAGGTTCAACCCGAACCATTCCTTTTCGATACTCACCAAAAAGAAACAGCAGGTGCAGCTTGGAGAGGGCGAGTTTGAGAATGAGGAACTCAGGCCAGAAGCGATTGACCGGGCGGTTGTTGTCTGCAAAACATTTGTTGAACTTGCCCGGACATTTGCCTGCGAGGAATTTGTCGCAGTGGCAACGTCAGCGACCCGTGAGGCGGCAAACCAGAACGAGCTGTTGAGCCGTCTCCGCAGGGAAGCACACCTTGATGTCCGCGTTATCTCCGGGCGCGAGGAAGCACGATTGACCTATCTGGGTGTTGCGACCGGGGTCAACCTCGGCGAAAGACTGGCGCTCTTTATCGATATCGGTGGAGGGAGCACCGAACTGATCCTGGGAAACAAGCAGGACTATACCTACCTTGAGAGCTTAAAACTCGGCTCCATACGGCTGACCAACCAATACATCTCCCCATCAGATACAGGGCCGGTATCCCAGGGACAATATAAAAAACTTCAGCATCATGTAAAAAACCAGATCATTCATATCGTGAAGAAGGTCAAGTCAGAGAAACCCGATATTGCATTCGGGAGTTCCGGCACGATTATGAACCTCGCCGAGATCGCACACCGGGCCCTGCACAAGAATTCCGAAAATTCCAATGGCATCCTTACCCACCGGGACTTAAAGAAGGTGATCGAAATGCTCTGCGCACTCCCGGTAAGCCAGCGGCAGCATGTCCCCGGAATGAACCCGGGGCGGGCGGATATCATTATTGCCGGGGCAGCAATCATCGATACCCTGATGAAGGAACTTGGCCTTCTTAGCATTAAGACAACGACACGGGGGTTGCAGGATGGTCTCCTTGCGGATTACCTGTCCCGGATGCATGAGTTTCCTCTGTTCGGTGAACTCTCGCCGCGCCAGCACAGCGTCCTGCAGCTGGGCCGGTCCTGCGGGATTAATGAAGCTCATGCCCGGACGGTGACGATGCTTGCGCTGGGGCTCTTTGACTCCGCAAAAAAACAGAAACTGCATAATTATAGCGAGGCCGAACGTGAACTTCTTGAATATGCAACATTTCTGCATGATGTCGGGTCGTTCATCTCCTACACGAATCACCATACCCACTCATACTATATCATCCGGAATGCAGATCTGCTGGGTTTTAATGAGCGGGAGGTCCTGATCATTGCAAACATCGCACGATTCCACCGGAAGAAAGTGCCAGGGAAGAATACACCGGAGTTGCTTGAAATCGAACCGGCAGAACGCGAAGTGGTGCGGGTCCTCTCAATGTTCCTGCGCCTCGCAGAAAGCCTTGACCTCAGCCATGCGGCTCTCGTGCAGGGGGTAAGGTTTGTCAAAGTGGAACAAGACACCGCATACCTTGAAATCGTTGTGCGGGGCGACTGCCAGCTCGAAATCTGGGGGGGTTGAGGGCGGCCAGGCAGCATTTTTCAAGATTTCCTTAAAACACCTTGTGCTGGAACTGCGCAGGAAAGAACCAGAGGCGAATGGCTCATCACTATCTTCGTCATGGTAATTAACGAAACATATGGCATAAAAATTGGACAACATAAGAATTCTCGATAAAACAATTTTAAATTGAATTTTTTTAGATCTTCAATCCCCGACAAGTATCTGCGTATTTACTGTCACCCCGTTGCCTGCCATCTCCACATTATACCGGCCTTTCTCCCGGACCATGAACTCGTTTTTGGTTTGCTGGTCATACTCCTTGTTGAACCCCTTCGCTGCGACAACAGTTCCGGAAACAGCGTCCAGAATCCGTACCTCAAACCAGGAATTCGGGTCCGGGTAGACCGCATACACGATATGTTCAGTTGAAAGGCCAATGTCGACAAGTTTGGATCTGTTTACCATAACCGGAATAATAGTAAACTTGATAAAGAGGGGCGGGCGGGTGAGATCAACAGGGAATAACTCTTTCTGGCCGAAGTTGTATGTAAGGTTGCGGTTATACAATTCCTCATATGTCTCTTCAAACCGTTCATCTGTAACAATTTTTTGGGTTTGGATGGTCGTTACCGGCAGGGGGGTCATTGTCGGCGGGGGCGTCGGCAGTGTAGTCGGAGACAGGGTATGAGCCGGCTGTTGTATCAGGGGAGAAAATCCTGCTTTTATAACCTGCATCCCGAAAAAACAGAAAACTGCAACTACGGCGATTATGACAATGACTCCAAAAATAATTCCGGCATTTTTAGGCAGGGGTTTTTTGCCTGCTGACGGAGGCAATGGTGGTTGAACAACCGGAATTTCGGGTGGAGGCGGAGGGGGTGGCTGGTCCCCGGGCAATTTTGCCCCGATCTCATAAATATCCTGCGCTGCTCCGCAATATTCACAGAATTTCTGGATTTCCGAGATCTCTTTTCCGCACGTGGGACAAAACGGCATAAAATACCATCAACGGGATGATTTATAAGAATTGGGAATCTCAAAAAAACGGGATTAAAATCTGGTTTAAACAATGCCTTTTTCCTGGAGCATCCAATCGATTGCGTCTGCCGCATTTTTTGCGTCCCTTGCAAGGATAACGGTGCCGACCCGGTACCAATGCCAACCCCGCCCGACCGCTCCCTGCCCTGGCCGGCGGGATCGTCTCTGTCGTATGTTTTGATACCCTAAAAGCGTGGCCGCTGAAGGGCCGATAGGCCAACAAAAGCGGGCTGCCGGATCGCTATGAGACTAATAACTTCTTGAGTGCCTGCACGAGTTTCCCGACAGTCTCCTGCGCATCGCCGTAGAGCATCCGCGTGTTATCCCGGTAGAACAGGTCGTTCTCGATCCCGGCAAAGCCCTTTCCCTGACCGCGCTTAAGGACGATGACGTTCTTCGCCTGTTCGACGTCAAGGATAGGCATGCCGAAGAGCGGGCTGCCCTGCCGGTGCGCAGCCGGGTTGACAACGTCATTGGCCCCGATAACAAGGACTACGTCTGTGCCCGGAAACTCCGGGTTCACTTCGTCCCGGTCGAAAAGGTAATCGTAAGCGACCCCGGCTTCGGCAAGCAGGACGTTCATGTGCCCGGGCATTCGCCCTGCGACCGGATGGATAGCGAACTTCACCTGGATGTTCCTGCTTTCTAGCAGGTCGGCCAGCTCCTTGACCTTCTGCTGGGCCTGGGCGACCGCCATACCATAGCCGGGAGCGATGATTACCTTGTTCGCGTAAGCGAGCATGACAGCGACGTCGTCTGCCTCGACCGGGTTCATGCTGCCCTGGACCTGCGTTTCTCTTTCTTCTGTAGCGCCAAACGCACCGAAAAAGACATTTGAGAGCGACCGGTTCATCGCCCTCGCCATCTGGAGCGTGAGCAGCGAACCCGCAGCGCCGACAATGACACCTGCGACGATCATTGCATAGTTGGGGGATGCAAATGAGAAACCGTCAAGGGCAACAGCAAGCCCTGTGAAGGCATTGTACATCGAGATCACAACGGGCATGTCAGCCCCGCCAATCGGGAGTGTCATCAGCAGCCCAAACCCAAGCGAGAGTATAAAGAACAGCGGAAGATACATCGCAACGGTGAGCGGGATCCAGGATTGGGGGCAGAGGATGAGTATACCGGACACGATAGCGAGGGCCAGGGCTGTCAAGTTGACCGCCTGCTGACCCACGAACGTGATTGGCCGCGACGGCATCCAGCCCTGGAGCTTCAGGAAGGCGACGAGGCTCCCCGAAAACGAAACGGCTCCGATGAGTCCGCCAACGACCGCGAGGGAACCGGTGGTGGTTGTAAAGGTGCCAAGGAGCACGACAGCCGAGATCCCGGCCGCCGCGCCGCCACCCATGCCATTGTAAAACGCGACCATCTGGGGCATGTCGGTCATCGAGACTCGCTTTGCTGCTACGTAACCAAAGCCACCACCAATGACAATTGCGATTATCATCAGGGCGAAGTTGGTGAGGTCCGGGGTTAAGAACGTGACGAAGGTTGCGATCAGCATCGCGACACCTGCCCAGACAATCCCGCTCCGTGCAGTAAGAGGGTGACTCATCCGTTGCAGGCCGATGATGAAGAAGAAGATTGTCGCAATGTAGACCGGCTCGATTGCAAAAGAGAGGTCGACCATCTCACGCCCCCTTGCCGGGCTTCTTCCCGCTCTTGTCGAACATCTGAAGGATCCGCTCTGTGACAACATAGCCACCGGTAACGTTCGCCGCCCCGAGGATGACCGCGATAAACCCGATGATCTGCTCCAGAGGCGTCGTGGCAAGACCGAGCGCGACCATCGCGCCGACAAGCACGATCCCATGGATGAAATTCGAGCCGCTCATCAGTGGCGTGTGCAGGATGACCGGGACCCGGCTGATGACGACATAGCCGGTGAACCCGGCAAGCATCGCGATGTAGATCGCAATCCAGAACGCATTCAAATCGCTCATTGTCCCCCTCCGCTCAGGAGCTCACGTGTCGGCCCGTGGCGCACCTCGCCTGCATGGACCAGAAGGGTCGCGGTCAGGATCTCGTCAGTGTATTCCCTGACGAGCGCCCCATCCATGTCGACAAGGAGCGTAAGGAACGACTGGAGGTTCTTCGCATACATCTGGCTTGAGTGGAACGGAACCTGGGCCGGGAGGTTCTGAGGCCCCATGATTGTGACGCCATGTTCATGGACTGTCCTGCCGGGCCGGGTTAGTTCACAGTTGCCGCCCGATTCGGCAGCCAGATCGACAATGACTGCGCCTGGCCGCATTGCAGCGACGGTCTCACTGGTAATAAGGAGTGGGGCTTTCCGGCCGGGAATATTGGCCGTCGTGATGACAATATCAGCACGCGCCACGGCAGCGGAGACCATCTGTTGTTCTTTTGCTTTCTCCTCAGGCGTGAGCTCGCGGGCATAGCCCCCCTGCCCCTCGGCATTGATCTCGAGCTCGAGAAACCTGGCACCGAGGCTTCGGACCTGTTCGCCAGCGGCATGTCGGACGTCATAGGCTTCAACAACAGCACCAAGCCGCTTTGCCGTGGCGATCGCCATGAGGCCTGCGACGCCAGCGCCAAGGATGAGCACCGTAGCCGGTCGTATCGTACCTGCGGCTGTCGTCAACATCGGGAGGAACTTCGGGCAGTTCCCGGCGCCCAGGATAGCCGCCATGTATCCGCCGGCCGTTGCCTGTGAACTGAGCACATCCATGCTCTGGGCTCTTGTAATCCGTGGAACAAGTTCGAGGGCAAAGGCTGTGATTTTCCGGTCGCGCATATGGGCGACGGCCTCAAGATTGCGCGAGGCGTTCATAATTCCGATTATTATCGTCCCCTCAGAAAGCTGATCGATGTCGGCGACTGTAGGGGGCTGGATGCACAGGACGATCCGGGCGCCATCCAGCAGGCCGGTCCGGCTGGATGCAACCTTTGCACCGGCAGCCGTGAACAGATCGTCCGGGTAGTACGCGTTCATCCCCGCATCATGCTCGATCCAAACCTCGTAACCTGACTTCGTGAGTTTCTGGACGACCTCTGGTACAACCGCGACGCGCTGTTCCCCAGGTACATGCTCCTTTGGAACGGCGACCACTATCGGCATTGCTACCGGGGGTTTTAAACCGGTCGGGATTAATCCCTTTTCCGCCTTTGCGATGACGGGGGTAATGGTAATTCACACCACCCCGCTCTCATCTTTCATGAACATGGCGAATTGTCCGGTCTTGCCGGGTTGGCCGACATGAGATATCCTGACAAATATCTGGCAGACCGTATCTGCTGGTTTTTGAGTCTTCTCAATAAAAAACAACCCCGTCACTCCTCGGATGTGGTACGCGATGTATCATACAGATTGAATCTGAAGCTTTTTTACCTTACGCACCCTGACTGCAACACCCCGGTGTGACCGGCGCATCTCGTCACCGGACATCGCCGCTTTTCCCGTTGCCCATGCACGGGGGCCGGTGACCAGAACCTCGTCGCCTTCGCGGATGGCAGGGTCCGCAGATACAACACCCGGTACCAGCACATCTCCTTCAGGGATAAAGTCGTCAATTATGACCCGGCAGCCTGAAGGGATAAGGTTCCAGCCCTCAAATGTCGGGCGGAGCAAGCCCGTCGCAATATCAACCGAGAAGCACTGCACATTGTTTTTCATGAAAAATATCTCCGGAAACCGGCCACGCACGGAAAAACCGCGGGTGTCAAGGTCAATGCCGAACTGGTACGAGCACATGCCGTGCAGACGGTCATCTTTTATACGCCGCTCCCCGGAAAGAGCCTGATGGAGTCTTTCAAGGGCAGCGTCATCAGCCGGGCGGTCTCTGCACGAATATTCCATCTCGATAGCGCACGCTTCTGCAGCCATCTCTGCAACTATGAGTGCCCCGCCATCAAGATGCGCAATGATGCGGCGGTACCGGTTACGTTCAAAATAACGCCCGATGACACCGGCAATGACTGCGCATTCCTCAGCGTCCCAGTACCCTGTGACAGGGACATCGTAATGTCCCGCCGGGTATACGGTCTCCAGTTCGCGGGGGACAAGCCCCAGTGGGGAGGTGACGATCAGTTCGTGCGCCCGGTGTGCGACTGCTGCCTGGAACCTATGGTGGCTCCGCGACAGGGAATAGGGTTTTTTTGCCGAACATGGGAGCAGGACGCAAACATCGGATTTTGGCGGGAGGTACCGGGTTGTAACGCGTTCTGCAAACCTGCGGATCTCAGGACGGTTCATCGATTCCCCGGAGTTCACCAGCATCACGCTGCCACGGCCAATTGGTGCATATGGTTCCATAAAGCCATACCGGGCATCGAGATGCCTCAGGATCGAGACGTGGGGGGCATGCATCCGGCATCTTGATTCCACGAGTTCGCGCAGCTGACCCTGTTCAATAAAACGGGTAACGAGCGCGATCTCGCGTAAAAGCGCCTGTCGGTTATGCAGTTTTAAGGAGCCGGTTCTGCACCCCTCGCATGAGCAGATTCCAGAATTCATTATGGTTTTGGTAAACTCACCTTCCAGGGTGCAAAAAATTCCCTGCGCTGCCTTGAGGTCGACTGCCCGGAAGTCAAAGAGGTCAAAGCCTGAGTATGTGAGGATGTGAACGTTTGACGGAAGCGCGGTCCCGGGTGCGTACCATGTCGTATCCGGGGGAGTCTTACTTTTAAGCGCCTCAAGCCAGTCCACATAGTTGCGGGGGTTTGAGAACGCTGTGTGCCAGTTTGCGACCATGACGCATTCCTCGCTTTTTGCCGGATTATCAATGAGCGGATGAATCGTGACCGGCTGGTCCCCGGACTGCACGGAATATTCACGCACAAAACCTTCGGGACTAAAAAGAGGGACGTTGGTGTGCTTCATCGATAAAAGCGACGGGAAAAATTCTGTTGTGTCAAGGACTGCCGGTGTTTTTACGGGTGTACCATCAATGGTTGCAATGCCAATGCGTGCAAGACCATCCCGTTTCCTGATCTCAGTACGCACTGTTGTCATTCGCGCACCTCAATATCGGAGAGTTCCTGCCGGACAATTGCATGCCACTGTTTATTGCATGAAACTACGAAACGGGTGCCGGGATGGCTGTTTGCAAGGGCGCGAATCCCTTTGCATCCCTGCCTGACCATTGATTCATCCCAGTCCGGTATCTCGCTCTGCCCTATCGGGAATGTCTCTTTGAGCTCTTTTGGGTACGGGCCGAAGGGGGGCTTGAAGAGGAGAAGATCGGAAAATCCGTCCCGCATGTTACCGTCAAACGCAATGAGGACATCCCTCCCGAGCCTTAGCCTTGAAAGGCTATTCTGGTACCGGACAACTTCTGTGCGCCCGCAGCTCTCGGCTCCCCGGTAAAAGAACCTTCGCTTGGTTGCGCGGTCAAAAGTCTCCAGTATCCCGTTGTATCTGAGGAGTTCGCGGTATCCCGACAGGAGCTGGGGGTGCCCCCGACCGTGCTCGTCCACGAGTTCCCAGAGCGTGCCATC
Source organism: Methanoregula sp. (assembly GCA_026625165.1). Classification (NCBI taxonomy): domain Archaea; kingdom Methanobacteriati; phylum Methanobacteriota; class Methanomicrobia; order Methanomicrobiales; family Methanoregulaceae; genus Methanoregula; species Methanoregula sp. The sequence continues at coordinate 1,022,933 of CP112999.1, forward strand.
GGCAATCGCCTGCCGGATACGGGCGATCTCGGCAAGCGTGACGTGCAGGTTATGGATCGCGAGCAGGCGCTCCCTGTCCCCTGATTTGCGGAGTTCTTCTGCAGAATTGCTCCTGCAGACATTGCACGCACACGGGAGTTCAACAAGTTCGTCAACCTTGTAGCTGCCGTGGGAAGTAAGGTATCTCCCTTCTTTTGCATAGAGCGCGTACGCAGCAGAGTCAAACAGGTCGCAGCCCATTGCTACCGCAAGCGCAAACATTGCAGGGTGCCCTGCGCCAAAGAGATGGACGCAGGCATTGCGCGGGAGCGACTGTTTTGCCGCCATCACGACTTGTACAAGCTCGCGGTACCGGTACCCCTCCATGAGCGGCACTACGGCACCGATCGGGCAGAAAGAAAAGCCCAGACCGCCAACGTCCCGCCCGGCCTGTTCGCGGAGATCCGGATAAATGCCGCCCTGCACCGGCCCTGCGATGGGAGCGTCATTGCCAAAGGTCGCCTTTGCTTCCCGCAACCGCTCCATGGTGATCGCCAGCTCAAGTTCTGCTGTTGCACGGTTGGCAGACGGGGGCGTAGGAATATCGAGCGGCACCCAGATGTCACTCTGTATATCGCGCTGGAACTCAAGCGTTTCAAGGTTTGATACTGACACTTCTCCATACACCGAGAGCTGGAACGAGCCGGAATCGGTCATGATAACACCGTCAAAATCAAGAACCCGGTGCAGTCCATCTGCGAGCGCCTGCTCCCGGTACTGCATGCTCTGGCTGAAGATGTAGGCGTTGGTGATGATCGCTTCGACTCCCATCCTTTTCATCTCAGCCGGGGTAACAAGCGGGAGGTGTGGGTTGATAACGGGCAGAAGTGCGGGGGTCTTTATGATTTTTTTTCCGACAGCAAGCTTTCCACATCTCCCCGCGATATCGCTGTCAAGGCTCTCGAATTGTATTGTCATGTTCCTTCCCTCCCCATAATTCCCTTGATCTATGTATGATCGGGTTAAACAGTTGCCGTACCCAACGGTCACCTGATTTCCCACCTTTTTTACAAATGACTCATTTCATTCCGGATTTACTGCACATGTTCCAGGTGGAAGACCTGCCCTTCGAACGTCAGGACTTCGACCGAGTTCTTCTTCCAGCATGTGGATGGCAGGCCTGCCTTCCGGCACGTTTGGTCAAGGAACGTTGTGCTGTCCCAGCTCCAGTCTGTAGCCACCTGAGGGAGCAGGAGCCCGCTTGTGCCCATACCCTTCACAATCAACCCGTGTTTTCCAACGATGACTGCGGCCGGACGGTCAGCCGGTGCGCAGGTCAGCGGTTCCGGAACGGTGAGAACTGTAACCTCCAGTTCCATGTCGGAGAGCTCGGGTGCGGACACCTGCAGGAACCGGGGATCCTCGAGTGCTGCTGCAACTGCGGCCTGCTGTATCGCGTCACTGAGAGTCAGGTACGGATAGGGAAAGCCGATGCAACCCCTCAGTTCGCCGTGTTTTGTCAATGTCACAAAGACCCCCCGTTTCTTGGAAAAGACCGGTGTCAGCTCAAATGAAGATTCTTTTCTCCCTGCTACAGCATGCACGAGCGCCCCTCGGGCAATCCGTGTCGCGAGCCTTCCCTCCTCTTCAGTCAGAAGTTCCATCAGTTGATCCCCGCTCTTTAAAAAGACTGTGTCTGTTCAGACAATTAAAGTGCCGGATAATCCACAACAATCCGCTCAAACCAGCGCTGCCCTTATCTTATCAAGCCGCGAATAATATGAACGAGAGGGAGAGCGCAGCCAACGGTGGCGTTCACTCGCTACTGAGGAAAGTCCCCCCACCCGCCGAGCACGCAGCCGTACCCAAGTACGGGTGGCGAGAGTCACGGCAATGGCACAGAAACGATACGGCCTGCCCTGAGCAATGATGCGGCCGAGCCTTAAAATCAGGCGAAGGAGCGCATTCATGCGCAAGTAATCCGCTGAGCGCTGAAGGGCAGGATACGGTGAAACGGCGAACCCCTGCGGGTGCAAGTCAGAACAGGGCAGACGGATTGCTCGGCGTCCGCCCGGGTATGACGCATAGCTGAATGCTGCGATGAACAGAAGGAGGCTTACTCCTCCCACTCACTTCTTATATACAATAGTCTGCCGCATTCTGTTTTTAGTATAAATTTTTAGCACAATATTGATATTTCAACAACGCTTCCCTGAGAATTGTACCATGTGCGGCCGTTACTCGCTCATTGCTATCGATGATCTTGGTACCCGTTTTCGCATTACCGACCCGTCATTTGGCTTCCGCTCGCACTTCAATATTACTCCGGGCAGCATGGTGCCGGTGATTGCCCGGCGCGAACGCACCGAAGCGGTGTTGATGGAATGGGGGCTTATCCCGCACTGGGTTAAGGAACGAAACAAGGCAAAACCGCTTATCAATGCACGGGCAGAAACGCTAAATGAAAAACCGTCTTTTAAAAACCTGCTCTCACAGAACCGGTGCCTCGTCCCGGCGTCCGGTTTTTATGAATGGAAAAAAGACGGGGCAAGAAAAACACCGTTTTACATCCGTCTGCGGGACAGCACGCTCTTTGCATTCGCCGGTCTGTATGATATGTGGGTCACCCCGGCCGGTGAAGGGTTTGCAAGCTATACAATCATTACTACAGAGCCAAACGGTCTGATAGCGCCAGTCCATAACCGGATGCCGGTAATTCTCAATCGTGAGAATGAGTCCCGATGGCTCTCAAACGGACCCTTAAGTGCATCAGACCTTGCAACAATCCTCACACCGTACCCGCCCGGTGAGATGGAGATGTATCCTGTCGCACCTTTCGTAAACAATCCTAAGGCTGATGATGAGCGGTTGATCGAGCGGGTGAGAGGATTGTAAAGGATTTTTTTAGTACCACGAGTATACAGGAAACAATCCCTGCCTCAGTTTTTTTTATTTTCCTGCTTATAACCCCTCCTGACGGGATGTCAGATGGTCCTTCTCTTTTTAAAAGGGATTTGAACCTACAGGAAGCCATGCCATTTCACGTTTGAATCTGTTTTTGATATCCGCAAGCGATGGAGAAGGTTGTATCTGTTCCCCGTTGTCCAGATACATTTCAACAAGGCCTTTTTGTTTCGGCCTCACGTGAGTCTGATGATCTGCATCCTGCTATGGAGATTTCTTTCTGACTCTTGCCGGTTATTGAAAATTGGTTGGGGCGGCAGGATGATTCCTCTGTTTTTTGGATATGCAGACAATCCACTGGAAATCGTAACGGAACCTTAAAAAAAAGGAGCGGAAACTGAAAAAAATAGAGATCAGTAAGATATATTACTTTTCAGAAAGGTCTATTCACTATGTCTGAAATCAGGTTATCCATCAGGAAGCGTGCGTTTCCAAGCCGGGGCCGGGTGCGTCTCAATGTCGCACACCTGCCTGTCCTGGGAATACTTGAAGGGGATCACGTTGATCTCATCAATGAAGACAACAATAAAACCATTACAACCACCGTTATCGCCGATACGATGGTACAGGAAGGGCAGATCCGTGTGAGTGATGAGGATCTTAAGGCGCTTGGTCTCAAAGAAGGCGGAGGAGTACTTGTAAGAAAGACCCAACCCCTTGAAGAAAAGATCAAAAAGGCAGCAGCAGATGCCGGCAAATCGTTCTCAAAGGGTGTGAGTAAACTTGATAACACGGTCAAAAAAACCGCAGGTGAGGTAAAGACCGGGGCGGCAAAAGCTGCCGACACTGTTAAAAAGGAGACCAGAAAAGCGTCCGATAAAGTCGGAAGTGTTGCAGTAAAAGCCGTAAAAGGTGTGAAAAAAACCGTCAATAAGGCAACAGGATCCGATGACCTGTAACAAAGCAGGTTTTTGCACAAAAAAAGGGATGAAAAATTCAGTGATGTGGAGAAAACAATGGCACAGGAAGCAGTAATCACCGACACAGTCCTCATGGGAATCCTCGTCATTCTCGGTATGGTGATTTTATATCTCATTATCCGCGAGATACGGATCATGAAGACATCCAACCGCAAAATTGAACTGGAACTGGAGAAAGACAAACTCAAACTCCTCCAGCAGCATGAAGCATCAAAGGGTTTCTCGTTTACCCGGTTCTCCGCAGACCAGACAGCGGCAATCAGACAGGTGGAAGACGAGAACGCTAACCTTGATACGAATATCTCTGCAAAGGAAAAACTCCTTGAAACCCGGTTAACACGGCTTGAAAATCTTGTAAAAGACAGAAAACTGGATAACCTCCTCAATAATGTAGGGGAACAGGAAAAGAAGGTGAAGTAAACGATGTACCCGGTTATCAACCAGAACCAGTACCAGAAAATTACAGGGGATGCGTTCTGGGATCAGTACTCACACATTTCCGGGATTATCGAATCCCGAATCCCGACGTTCGATAAATCGCTTGACGCATATTTCGACCAGAACTTTGCCGCCATAATCGAGGAATGGGATCTTGTGACCGATAGCGATCTCCTCCGGCTTGAAAACCGGCTTGCACGCGTGAGCAGCGAGATCAGCAGCCTCTCTGCAGGAAGAATAACTGTCGAAGCGCGGGCAAAAAAGCTTAATGACCTGATCTCAACACTGGAGAAATCGCAATGATTGGCGTGAACACGTACCTCAATGCCTATGTGGATCGCCGGATGAAATATATCGTTGATGAATGGGACCTCTCCACACGGGGTGACCTCTCTGATTTCACGAACCGGCTCGATGCAATGGAACAGGAGATTCCCCGGCTGAAAGCCTTTGAGCATGCAGCATCGGACAAACTGACTGAGCTTGAGACCCGTGCCAGAAAACTCAAAATGGTGATCTGATATGGACCTGCTGGAATTTTTCATTCTCATCGCCATCCTTTGTATCGCTATATTTCTGGTGTATTATTATTTCAGGGGTGCAAAAGGTGATATCTCGCTTGCCCGTCCGGTTGAGAGCCGGATTGATGAATATCTTGATCGCAGGTTCCAGAGCATGGTCGAAGAATGGCAGCTGGTCTCCCACCCAAAACTACAGAAGTTCAAGGAACAGCGGTACAAGGAGATTGAACTGGATGAAGCGCGTCTTGCGGAATTAAAGAACTACGAGTCCGGGATGCAGACCACGCTGGCATCGCTGGAGGCACGACTTGACACTGTGGAAAAAGAACTGGCCCGGAAAGGAAATATTAAAAAATAAGGATTCCCCGGATCGCTTCCGTGAGCTGAGAAAAGAGATAACTGTTTTGCGCAAGCAGGGGGAACCGCCTGTTAAGGATCCCCACAGCTTCGCGCAGTACATGTGCGATCTCTGCACTACCCCGCACCCGGTCTCCGGGCTCCGCCAGTGCGTCCTCTGCGGGCGCTGGGCATGCGATAAATGCTGGAAGGATGAGTATTACACCTGCAAGTCCTGTTCCGGGCTCCTGAAAATCCACACGATGAAGGATAGTGACTGACAAATCCTCACCTGTTTTTTCCCTATAGTCCCTGGTGAACCAGCGTTATATCTTTTTTGAAACAATTCCAAATTTTTTCTGCTGTGCTCAATACAGGATCAACGCGGAAACCTGAAAAAATGCCAATATAGATGAGGCCGGGGTTATATGAAACGGGCATAATTCCTGATCCAACAATGTTAGATTTGAATAAACGCGAATGATTTTACACTACGATAAAAAATACTATCGTTTATTGCTCCATATACCAAGAATATTAAATCTTATATCTGTCTGGTGAAACCGTTGACTACCGGCACAATGAAAACAAAAATCCCCGGTGACAGTCCCTTCACGCAGGTTCTCAGGGATGAATTATCGGCTGTGCAAAAGAACCGAGCTGACCTGATGGCCCCGCAAGGTCACCTTGGAATACACCTTTTCACCCTTCTTGTATGTGTTCTTGTAAACGTAATCTTTTTTCTGGTACGAACCGATTATTTCGGGCTTTTTATTGCGGCCAGCTTCTACCTCAACATGTACTATTTTATCACCCTGATAATTCCGACAAACTTCAGGAAGACCACCCTCCCGGCAGCAGACCTCTCACGTTTCCATGCATGGCTTAAAGAGATCGGCATAAAATCAGGTACATCGCAGTTTACCCGGTTATTCATAAACTCTCTTTTCATCAACAGCCGGGCTTTGTCGCTCGGGATCGGGCTGATCTTTTCCATCGATATCGCGTTTACTCTGATTCATTATTTTCAGGGATTACCGCTGCGTACAACGCTCATTGTCATCACCCAGTGTGCCATCATCGTCATCTTCTACCTGCTGGTCTGGAAGATGGAACCTTTCTCTGTTACGTATGTGAAAAAAGTAGAGAGTGTGAGAAGCAGTCTTCACAGGCAGAAACTGCCGCCCCGGCTGGTTACTGCCATGTTCATGTTCGGCTTCCTGATCGCTATATTCCTGTTTCTGACTACCATGATCTTTCTTCCGGGGGTAACCCTGAACGCTTTTTTGAACCAGTCACAGCTCAGTGAACTCGGGCACCTCTTCAGCCTTCTTGCAGTCCTTGCGATCAGCCAGTATTTCATCATCAGGTACATCCACGGCATCACAAGCAGGGCAATGGCAGAAAGGCTCTTTGACTTCAAGGAAAATTCCTTAAAAGAACTTTTTCAGGTAGAGAATGCATCCCGGTCCGGGAGTCTGGAACCTGATGATAATCCCGTCGACACAAGTACACTCCTGCTGGAATCAAAGATCTTCATTGTCAAGCGGAATTCTCTTGGAGGAGCATTCCCGGTCTTTATCGTTGACCTTGACTTCTCGGTAATGATGGATAGTACAACCCTGACCGCTATCAGGGGATATATCGTTGAGGGAAAACACGAACCGGATGGAAAACCCAATGAGTAAGCTTTTTTAATAACACACTGTTGACTGTGTGTAAAAATTAAAAAATCCACATTGAATCCAGTGTTTGGATAATTATGCATAAAAATTCCCGCTAAAAAATTTTAATCCATCAGATTCTTTTTAAATTTGTTTTGCTCTAAAATACGTCGCGGCAAACCGCATCTTCGTAATACCATTCCCAAATCCTGAGCAAAAATAAAGTATCCTGACAGCGTTTCATGTCTTATACGTAAGATTGTTTCCGAAAATGACGTGGATAAGTAGTCATTAGTGTGACCCGGATCGAAGAGAAAAGAATCATGATAAACACACCGTTTTTCGGGTAACAGGTAAGATGGAGAAACAATGGCAACCACCCATACCCCGATAAAAAGAATTTCCGATATTAAACCCGGCGATCATCTCTGTTGTATCTATTCAACCGAGGAAGAGCACCGGGCCGTTATTACGCAATTCCTTCGTGCGGGACTGGAACAGAACGAAAAGGTCTTTTATATTGTGGATGTTCGAACCAGAGATGTGGTAATCAACTATTTAAAAATTGACGGTGTCGATGTCGATTATTACCTGAACAAAGGACAATTCACCATCCTTACGATTGCTGATGCTTACATGAAGGACGGGGTTTTCGATCCCGACAGGATGATCGCGCTTCTCGCATCTGAAACCCGGAAAGCACTTGATCAAGGGTTTAGTGCTCTCAGGGTCACCGGTGAGATGTCGTGGGCACTCCGGAGCTTACCCGGCTCCGAACGGTTGATTGAGTACGAGAACAAACTCAACACATTTATCCCGGGCAGCAGGTGCCTTGCCATCTGCCAGTATGACAGGCGCCGGTTCGATGCCGGGATCCTGCTGGATATTTTCCTGACGCACCCGTTTGCGTTTATCGGTGCAGATCTCTATGATAATTTTTACTATACTCCTCCTGAGGATATCCTGAAACCTGACCGGCAGAAGACGACCCTGAACCGCTGGATCAAAAATATCAAGGATCATAATGCAACAGAGGAGGCGTTGCGTGACAGTGAGGAGAAATTCCGAACCCTCTTTGAAAATATGCTGGAGGGGTTTGCCTACTGTCGTATGCTCTATGATAAAGAAGGCCGCCCGGCAGATTTTGTCTATCTCAACGTTAATCCTGCTTTTGGACGGATTTCCGGGACAAAAATGGTCACAGGCAAACCTGTCACCGAAGTATTCCCCGGGATCAAAGAAGCATACCCGTCCCTGTTTGAGATCTATGGCAGGGTTGCATTGACAGGTAAACCCGAAACATTTGATCTTGATTTCAAACCTTCTGGCAAATGGTTGCATATCTCAGTATATTCCCCGGCAAAAGAGTATTTTGTTGCAGTTTTTGAAGATATTACCAAACGAAAACAGGCAGAAATGGAGCTGGAATCTGCACAGCAGAAACTGAAAGAGGCGCATCGCCTTGCACACATCGGGATATGGGACTGGCTTATAGAAAATGATACAGTGACCTGGTCCGAAGAATTGTATAATATTGCCGGAAGGGACCTCTCATTACCTGCGCCAACTTATGCAGAGCACCCGCATGTCTACACTCCCACCAGCTGGGATCGTCTCAGCAGTGCGGTCACGAGAGCACTCACTTCCGGTGAACCGTACAACCTTGAACTGGAACTCATTCGCCCGGATGGCAGCAAACGATGGGTGAATGCCTTCGGTGGCGTGACACGCAATCCTGATGGAAAAATCATCGGGCTTCATGGCACTGTTCAGGACATTACCGAACGAAAATACGTAGAGGAATCACTCAAAGAGAGTGAATTAAAGTTCCGTATGATCGTGGACTGGACTTATGACTGGGAGTACTGGGTCGACCCGGACCGGAAATTTGTCTACATATCACCATCGGTTGAGCGTATCACCGGTTATCGCGCAGAAGAGTTCATGGCAGACCCGGATCTCATCGACCGGATTGTGCATCCGGATGACCGCAAGTCATGGGATGCACATGTCCGGATCTATTTTGCGACTATCAATTCTGGTCCGGCTGAGATCGAGTTCCGGATAATCCACAAGGACGGTTCGGAGCGCTGGATCAGCCATCGCTGCCGTTCTATCTGTTTTGATGACGGCAACTGCATTGGCAGGAGAGTATCCAACCGTGATTTCACTGATTATAAGTTGATGGAGGCAGAGATCCGCTCCCTCAATGCAGCCCTCGAACAAAGGGTTGAACAACGTACTGCCCAGTTGAATGCATCCCTTGAAGACAAGATCGTGCTGCTCCGGGAAGTCCACCACCGGGTCAAGAACAACCTTCAGATCATCATCTCGCTCTTAAATCTCCAGTCACGGTATATTGAGGACGAGAAGACACTGCAAGTAATAAAGGAAAGCCAGAACCGTGTCCGGGCGATGGCCCTTGTCCATGAAAAACTGTACCAGTCCACGGATATTGCAGAGATTGACCTTGACAATTATATCCGGTTTCTGGGAGACAGCCTGTTCAGGTTCTATGGTATGACCGGAACCGGGATCAATTTCATCACCCGGATTCAGGACATCAATGTCGGCATCAACACCGCGATCCCTCTCGGCCTAATTGTCAATGAACTGGTGTCAAACTCCTTAAAACACGCTTTTCCCGACAAGAGGAGAGGGGAGATCTCTATAACTATCCGGCGGGAGAATGACCTGCTTCACCTTGTGTACAAGGACAATGGAGTTGGCATCCCACCGGATTTTGATTGGCGCACTGCCAAATCCCTGGGCTTGCGGCTTATTATCTCGCTTGTTGAACAGCTGCAGGGCACAATTGAACTTGACCGGACTGAAGGGACAAAATTTACAATTATCGTGAAGGAGAAGGAGTAGTCGGTAACCGATGGTTGTTGTATCTGATGAGAAGGATCCCGCACAAACCAATCCGGTGAGAGGTATAGTTCCAAGGAGACCTCTCTTTACCTCACTGACCATGATCTTTGGCAGCGGTGCTGCCCTTATTGGTATGCTTGGGATTTTCGGTTTGATTTCAGGAATCTCCCTGTTATCCAGTTTTTTCCCGGGTTACAAATCTATTGCCTTCTCCGCCTGTATTATCTGGATCATCTTTGGATTTGTGCTGGCAATCCACGCGGAGATACATTTGCGGGGCAGCGTGCGGACATGTGTGGCGGCCATTATTGCCCTTATAGCAATCCTTTCAGCACTTGAATTCCCCCTCAATATTTTAGGAAAACATTTCATAGTCGAGATATGGGCTGTCCGGATCGCAGATGCAATTTCTGCCCAGTCAACGTCATATATCTCCCCGGTTGCTGTAGCACTTCTAATTCCCGCCGCAATTGCGTTGTTCTTTTTGCTGTACGCATATGGTCCGTCAAAAGAGGAGAAACGGGCCCGTGATATTGTAGGAATCCTGGGGCTAACCATCTCTCTTGTGAGCTTTATTTATGTCCTGAGTTATCTTTACCATGTCCCGTTCCTGTATGATACCCCCCTCATCCCAATTTCTTTCCCATCTACAATCGCCACGCTGTGCATCGGGGCAGGGCTCGTTACCGGTGCCGGTCCACGGGCAATCCCTCTTAAGCATTTCACCGGACCGACAACACGCGCCCGGCTCCTCCGCTTCTTTCTCCCGCTTACTCTGGTCATTGTTCTTGTCCAGACATTCCTGATGGTTACAGTTACCTCATATTTCGATATCAATAACGCAATCCTGCTCTCCGCGAGTGTGGTTGTTTTCTCTATTGTTACAATGTTTGTGGTCGCGAGAGTATCAGGAGGTGTAAGTTATGCAATTGACCGTGCGGAGCGGGAATTGCAAGACTCAAATGTATTTCTCAGCAGCCTTATCGACCAGAGCCCGACACCCACATGGATCTCCGATGAAAAGGGAACTCTTATCCGTATTAACAAGGCATGTTGCGAGTTACTGAATATCACCGAGGATGATGTGGTCGGGAAATATAACATACTCAGCGACAATATCGTAAAGGAACAAGGTTTCTTGCCGCTTGTACTGGAGATCTTTGACAAAGGACAGATCGCCCGGTTCCGGATCTCATATGATACCCGGATGCTCAAAACGCTTCAACTGGACAATCGGGCATCAGTAATCCTCGATGTAACGATATTTCCTATAAAAGATACACGGGGGAAGATCACTAATGCAGTTATCCAACATCTGAACGTCACCGATCGCGTGCGAGCTGAAAAAGCGCTGCGGGAGAGCGAAGATCTGTTCCGCCTCAGTTTTGAACTTGCAAGCATCGGAAAGTCATTGACCTCACCTGACGGGATGTTAAAAAAAGTCAATCGAGCATTTTGCGACATGCTGGGTTATTCGGAGAGTGAACTGCAGGCCAAGGGATTTGCCGAAATTACCTACCCGGATGACCTTGATGAGAGTATCGAGTGTGTCCGCAGCCTCCTTGCCGACGAGCGCCAGACCTACCGGATGGATAAGCGATACATACGGAAAGATGGCACCCTTATCTGGACTGATGTCAGCACGATGCTGCTGAAGGATAGTTTGGGTAAACCACTTAATTTTGTGACGGATATTGTAAATATCACCGAACGCAAACGGGCAGAAGAAGCACTCCGCGAGACCAACGCATACCTCCGGAACCTGCTGGATTATGCCAATGCCCCTATCATTGTATGGGATCCGCAGTTCCGGATAACCCGGTTCAACCATGCTTTCGAACGTCTGACCGGCAGGACCGAATCGGAAGTTATCGGCCAGCACCTCCAAATTCTCTTCCCTGATGTCAGCAGAAACACCTCACTTGACCAGATAAAAAAGACCCTTGCAGGCGAGCGGTGGGAAGTCGTTGAAATACCGATCCTCCATGTTTCCAGTGAGACCCGGACCGTGCTCTGGAACTCGGCAAACATTATCGATCTTGATGGAAAAATTATTTCGACCATCGCTCAGGGAACCGATATCACCGAGCGCAAGCGGGCAGAAGATGCCCTGCGGGAGAGTGAGACCTCCTACCGGGTGCTTGCCGGGAATTTACCGGGTATCGTGTACCGCATCCTCCTGCGGGAAGATAACCGGATGATATTTTTCAATGATCAGCTCCTAGAATTATCAGGATATTTTCCTGAGGAGCTGACAAAGGGGAATATCTGTTCCATCGAACCCTACATTCATCCGGATGATCTCCCCCGGGTTCTTGCAGCGATCAATAAGGCTTTGGATGAAACTGCTGTTTTTATTGTCGAATACCGGTTCCGGCACCGTGACGGGGGTTGGCGGTACTTCGTCGAACGGGGACGGGTAGTTACCGATCAGGATGCGGTCCCGCTGTATATTGATGGGGTGATCCATGATATCAGCGAGAGCAAAGAAGCCCAAGCCCAGCGCGAACTTCTCATCAAAGAGCTCGAGCAGAAGAACGCCGAACTGGAACGCTTCACCTATACCGTTTCGCATGACCTCAAAAGCCCGCTTATCACAATCAAAGGGTTTGCAGGGCTTATTGAGAATGATGCCCTGAAAGGTGACCCGCTCCAGTTAAAAAAAGATATCCATCGTATCAACGCTGCTGCTGACACCATGCAGGAACTCCTTTCCGACATCCTCGAACTTGCACGGGTTGGAAGAGTCATAGCACCACCGGAAAAAATCCCGTTTGGCACCATCGTTCATGAAGCGGTGGACCTCCTTGCCGGGCCGCTTGCCGAACGGGGTGTTTCAGTTGAAATCGCCCCCGATCTTCCTGTTGTGAATGTCGACCATGCCCGCATAAGAGAGGTCATGGTCAACCTCATTGAAAACGCTGTCAAGTTCTCCGGTGACCGGCCTGACCCGGTCATCAGGATTGGTGTTGACACAACAGGGGATACTCCAGTCTTTTTTGTCAGGGACAACGGTATCGGGATCGATCCCCGGTTTCTTGAACGGATCTTCAATTTGTTTGAGAGGCTTGATCCCTCTATGAAGGGTACGGGGATCGGCCTGACCATCGTACGCCGGATCATCGAAGTGAATGGGGGAAAGATCTGGGCGGAATCGGAAGGATTGGGTAAGGGAACCACCATCCGGTTCACGCTACCGGTGGTCGTATAAGGAATTACAGTAATACATAAACATTAAGACAGAAGAGAATTATCAGTGATATTCATATGGTGACACTGAAAGGAGAGCCTCTCGTCATCCTGCTTGTTGAAGACAATGAAGCCCACGCCGAACTGGTCATGCGGAGCATGCGGGATCAGCGGGTGGCAAACATCATATATCATGTCCTTGATGGGCAGCAGGCGCTCGACTTCCTCCTCCACAAAGGAGATTATGCAAACACCGAAAAGAAGAGCCCTCGCCCGAACCTTGTCCTCCTTGACCTCCGCCTTCCCAAGGTTGACGGGCTTGAAGTCTTAAAAACAATCAAGGAATCACCTGATTTAAAACGGATCCCGGTCGTTGTTCTCACAAGCTCGGATGCCGAAACTGATATCGCCCGCTCGTATGATTACCATGCAAACAGTTACGTTGTCAAACCGCTCGAATTCAAGACGTTCACCAAACTTATGGAAGATCTCGGGTTTTACTGGCTGGGCTGGAACGCCCCGCCAATCAGCTAAAAATGTATGGCAGGCACTATAAAAAAAAGGATCGGGACAGCCCTGATATATCCAATAAAAAATCCCCTTACCGTGTGCTGCTAATCGAGGATGAGGATGCACATGCAGAACTCATCTGCCACAGTTTTTCACAATACCCGGAAAAATTCCATCTTTTTCATGCAGCTACCCTGCAGGATGCAAAGCGGCAGGTTGCGCAGGAACCCTTTGACCTGATCATCGCCGACTGGCTCCTCCCCAACGGGAAAGGGATCGATATCCAGCCTGCTGACAAAGATGCGATCACTATCCCGGTCATCATCATGACCAGCCATGGCAACGAGGAACTTGCCGCACAGATGTTCAAAGCAGGCGCAGTGGATTACATCGTAAAATCCGAACCTGCATTCAAGGACCTTCCCCGTATTACCGAGCGGGCGATTAGGGAATGGGAGAACATCAAAGAACGAAAAACTGCAGAAAAAAACCTCAGGGAGAGCGAGGAGCACTACCGGGGAGTGTTTGAAAATACCGGTACTGCAACCGTCATTATTGAAGAGGACACTACAATCAGTCTCGCCAACGATGAATTCTGTCGGCTTTGTGGCTGGAGAAAGGAAGAGATCGAAGGAAAAAGAAAGTGGACCGAATTTGTGGTGCCCGAAGATCTCGATCGGATGCTCACCCAGCACCGGCTCCGTCGCGAACTTGGGCAAAAGGCCCTAAAACACTATGAATTCCGTTTTGTTACAAAGTCCCGCAAGATCCGGGATATTTATCTCACTGTTGGTTTGATCCGCGGCACAAAACGAAGCGTCGCGTCTCTGATGGACATCACCGAACGGAAACAGGCGATTGACGAAATATTTCACATGGCACAAGAGTGGAAGCGTACCTTCGATGCCACGAACGACGCCATATGGATTCTCGACAGAGACCAGACGGTGATGCGCTCCAACAAAACGGCAGAACGGTTCTTTGGGCGACCATCCGGTGAGATTATCGGCAGCTATTGTTTTGAGATTGTGCATGGAACAAAACAACCGATATCTGAGTGTCCTTTCCTGAGAGTAAAAAAGAGCCTGCATCGTGAAACAATGGACCTGCAGGTTGGCAGGAAATGGTTTGAGATCAGTGTAGATCCTATCCTTGATGAAGCTGGTGAATTTTCTGGAGCCGTTCATATCGTCAGCGACATTACAGAACGCAAAAAAGTGCAGGAAGCTTTGCGGGAGAGCGAGGCACGGTATCGGAACGTTGTTGATGCACAGACGGAATTCATCTGTCGTTTCCGTCCTGATGGTTCCCATGTGTTTGCCAATAAAGCTTATTGCAGATATTTTGGTTTAAACTGCGAAGAAATCATCGGGAAAAAATTTTCTGCCAGTATTCATCCTGATGATAAGGAAAGATTCAGGAAACTTTTTGTCTCGTTAACTGCAGCAAATCCGGTCGCAGAAATAGAACATCGCATCATCCTTCCGGATGGCAGCATCTGCTGGATGTACTGGATCGACCGGGCGATCTTTGATGAAAAAGGACATATAATGGAATACCAGTCAGTTGGACGGGACATCACCGAACGCAAGCGGGCGGAGGAAGCGCTCACGGAGAGCGAGAAGCGGTTACAACTTACTCTTGATGCGACCAATGATGGTCTCTGGGACTGGGACATCCCCTCAGGGAATGCAATATTCAGCCCGCGATGGTACACGATGCTGGGATATGAAAACGGCGAGATGCCGGCGAATTACTCCACTTTTAAATCACTTGTCCACCCGGATGACCTGGTCCTGACAGAAGCAAAGATCCAGGAACATATACAAAAAAGAGACGACGGCTACTCAATTGAACTCCGCATGCGCACAAAAACCGGGGACTGGAAATGGATCCTGACACGGGGACAGGTCGTTTCACGGGATGCTGACGGGAATGCACTCCGGATGGTAGGCACCCACACCGATATCACCGACCGTAAAATGATGGAGGAGGAGATCCGCTCCCTCAATGCAGCCCTCGAACAACGGATAGAGCAACGTACGGCACAGCTCACCTCATCAATTGAAGATAAGGAAGTCCTCCTCAGGGAAGTCCACCACCGGGTGAAGAACAACCTCCAGATCATCATCTCCCTCCTAAACCTCCAGTCGAGGTACTTAACCGATGAGAAGACGCTTGCCGCGATCAAGGAGAGCCAGAACCGTGTCAGGGCAATGGCGCTCGTCCATGAAAAACTGTACCAGTCTGCAGACATCTCGAAGATAAACCTTGATGAATATGTCCGGTTCCTCGGAAACAGCCTGTTCCAGTTCTATGGCATGAAAGGAAAAGGTATCACGTTTACGACAGCCATCCCGGAGATTACGCTCGATATCAACACAGCAATACCAATCGGGCTGATCACAAACGAACTGGTCTCAAATTCCTTAAAGTATGCATTCCCTGACAGAAGGAAAGGGGAGATCTCCATCACAATTCATCGCAAAGATCGCCAGCTCACCATCCTGTTTAAAGATAACGGGGTCGGACTCCCTGAGGACTTTGACTGGCGCACCGCCAAATCGCTGGGGTTACGACTCGTAATCTCACTCGTTGAGCAGCTGCAGGGCACAATTGAACTTGACCGTACAACAGGAATGAAATTTACGATTGTGGTCAAGGAGAAGGAGTAGGATAAAAACCAAAAATCTGCATTGTAAATTCAGTTACCTGCTCCTTTGATATGATAAAAAAAATAATACCCTGATCAGATCACCATGACTTCTCTCATCCATTCTCCGGCACGGTATTGTGTCTTCATATTTCTCGTTATATTGGTTATTATCGGACCGGTCACCGCACTTACACTCAACGCGGGCGAAGCCCGTTCTTCAACCCCTTCTATCGCCAAAGGTGACCCGGTTTATGTCCGTGGAATCGCCACCGGACGCCCGCAGCAGGGGCTCCAGATATGGCTCATCGGCAATAATTATGCACAGGTCACGACAACTTCTGTTGCTTCGGACAGTTCGTTTGAATACGAACTCACATCCTCCGATACCCGGAACCTTGATCCCGGGCAGTACTTTGTCCTCATCCAGCACCCTATGATGAACGGGCAGTTCGATATTATCTATAATGCTGCTACCGGGCAGGTGATCAACCGGCAGCAGGGTAATGGCATGGCGATCTTCACCCTCACCGGTGCGGGAAGTCTCCAGTCATCGGATGCTGCTTCCGCACTTATCAGCGCTGTTAACAGCCAGAATGTCGATGACATGTTTTCAACGGTCACATTTTTTATCAGTGAACCCGGTGCGTTCATCGATTTCGTCGGTGAACACGCCGTTGGAGAAAAGTTCACCATTACCGGAACAACTAATCTTGCCGTTGGTGACGAACTCATGGTAGAGGTATATTCTTCATCGTTTGCCCCTACCGGAAAAGGTCAGCCGAATGAATTCTCAGGCAAATCAGGGATCGTAAAAGTGCAGACCGGCTCAGGTAGTAGCAACCGCTGGTCATTCGATATCGATGCGTCCGCATTCCGTCCTGACGAATATATCGTAAATGTCCGGGCAATAAACCAGCAGGCAACCGGCACCACAACATTTACGATCGTCCCATACCGGATAAAGACAACAGTACTCACCACAATTCCTATGGCACCCACAACGCTTCCAGGTACGGTTACCACATTGGCTTCGATACCCTCCTCCACAAC
This sequence comes from Methanoregula sp., assembly GCA_026625165.1. Taxonomy (NCBI): domain Archaea; kingdom Methanobacteriati; phylum Methanobacteriota; class Methanomicrobia; order Methanomicrobiales; family Methanoregulaceae; genus Methanoregula; species Methanoregula sp. The sequence continues at coordinate 1,040,034 of CP112999.1, forward strand.
GAAAGCAACTCCCCTCCCGGTCTGGATCACCGGTGCCGCGCTTACAGCGGCGCTCCTTATTGCACAAATCCCCGGCCGCAACAAAGTATAAGAACCGCATCCGCTCCACTGTCAAGCAGGGTATTTTCATGGAACCCGAGACCGTGCCGGAGGTAAATGACCTTCTCTGGGAGACAATCGTGGAGAACGCGGCAATACCGGTCGTCGTGATGTTTTTTTCCCCGACCTGCGTATTCTGTCACCAGATGGAACCATACTTCAGGAACTATGCAGAGGAATACAAGGATATGGTGCTCTTTGTCCGGCTCAACATCACAACAAACCCATGGACAGCAGAACGCTATGGTGTCAAGAGTACCCCGACATTCAAGTTTTTCTGTGATAAAAAACCAGTTCAGGAGATGGTTGGCTCGGTCTATCCCGCGCTATTAAAACGGGCGGTCGATGAAGTGCTTGTGCATGGTAAGGAATGTGCAAAGAACTCCACAACAATTGATTACGAAATCACCGGGTATGGATAAGGAATAAAATCTGTTTTAAAGCCTCCGGCTGCACCCGCACTGTACAGCAGCTTCCCTGACTGCGAGCGCGACCCTTTTGGTGACTTCCTTGTCAAGGATATTGGGCATTATCCTGTCCCGGCGAGGTTTTGTGACATACCCCGCAATGGCATGTGCCGCGGCGACCTTCATCTCATCGGTGATTCGGGTTGCACATGCGTCCAGCGCCCCACGGAAGATGCCGGGAAATGCAAGTACGTTGTTGATCTGGTTTGGAAAATCGCTCCTGCCAGTCCCCACTACTGCTGCACCCGCGTGCCGTGCTTTATCCGGCATAATCTCCGGCACCGGGTTTGCCATTGCAAAGATGATTGGGTCCGGGTTCATCTTTTTGATCATCTCTTCGGAAAGGATATCCGGACCTGAAACCCCGATGAAGACATCCGCGCCCTTCATTGCATCCGCAAGAGACCCTTCCCTTCCCGCATGGTTGGTCTCATCTGCGAGGATGAACTTATACTTGTTGCTGTAGAGTCCTTCGCGTCCCCGGTGGATGATGCCTTTTGTGTCGCAGACGACAATGTCATGCACCATCGTGCACACATTAGGATCGTACCCGATGCATTTCAAAAGCCGTGTGATCGCATATCCTGCTGCTCCCGCACCGCAGACAACGATATTAAGGTCCTCGTATTTCCTCCCGGTAACCCGGCAGGCATTGATCAGGGCTGCAAGCACGACGACAGCAGTCCCGTGCTGGTCATCGTGCATGACCGGAATCCCGATGTCCTGCAGCGCATCCTCGACCTCAAAGCATTTCGGGGCGGCAATGTCTTCAAGGTTGATGCCGCCAAAGACCGGCGCGATATTCTTTACCTGATCGACAAAATCGGTCTCATAGCTCTCAAAGCAGATGGGGAATGCATCGACCCCCGCAAATTCCTTGAACAGGATCGCTTTTCCTTCCATGACGGGGATTGCCGCATACCCGCCGATATTGCCAAGGCCAAGCACTGCCGAACCATCTGTCACAATCGCGATGGTGTTTGCCTTGAGCGTATACTTATACGCTAGATTTCTGTCTTGTGCAATTTCCCGGCAGACAGCGGCAACACCCGGAGTGTATGCTAAGGACAGGTCATGCCGGGTCTTGAGGGGAACCTTTGACCGGATCTCAAGTTTGCCATGGTGTTGTGCATGAAGTGTCAGTGCGTCCCGGTTAATCTCACCGCTTGGTTGTACCAGCATGCCCTGTGCCTCTTCTTATATCGTGTGAAGGAGATGGGAGGCAATGAAGTTTATTGTTAGAACAGGAATGAAAGGTTAAAAAGTTATGAAAGAACCGTGACCGCCCTCACGTTGTCGAGTGTGATGATAATTCCCCCCCATATGAGAGTCGCCGCGAAGCAAAATGGCAGAAGGGTTGGAAAGATTTGTATCTTTGCATGATCAGATACCGTTCCATGGTATTTTTTCAAAAAGGAGCGGCATTTATTCAACCCCTGCTCATCATCGCACTTCTCTTCATCATTGTTATGGGCATCAAAACAACCGGGTTTATCATCAACCTGCTGCTTGTCTCAATCATCCTGACCCTGCTCGGACTTCCCGCAATTGAATGGCTTAAAAAGAAAGGCTTCCCCAATATTGTATCAGTGACAATTGTCACCGGCATAGCAGGAATTTTTATCCTCTTCCTGATCGTGGTTGCCGCTTTTTCCTTTCATGTGCTGGTGGCTGACCTTCCGATATACCAGGCAGAGCTCAATGAGAGAATTGCCGGGATATCGTCATTTTTAGGCAATGTCGGCATCCAGAAAAATATGGTTATTCCATCATCAATTAACCTGGGAGCAATTGCATCGGTAATCATGTCGTCAGTTCTGAATATTGGCGATACCATCATGACCCTCTTTATTATTGCGGTAACGACTTTTTTTATGCTCCTTGAAGCGCCGCACCTCAAAACCCGGATGGAAAAAATTTTTACAAACGAGAAAGAAAAACTCGCGCAACTGTCCAACATGAGCAAATACATCATTGACTTTGTTGTTGTGCGGACAGAGACCAACATCGTCCACGGCGTACTCTTTGGCGGCTTCCTTTCCATTATGGGGGTCCATGCCGCTTTATTATGGGGTATCCTGACATTTGTCCTCTGTTTTATCCCGTATATCGGGCTTATTATTGCTGCGATTCCGGCCATTTTCTTTGCATGGCTCCAGTTCGGCACATGGGGGGCGGCAGCTGTTATCGCTGCAGTCTGCGTGCTCAACCTTATCGTCGAAAACCCGGTCTTTTCCTACTTTGCCTCCCGTAAATTCGAGATGCCCGCGGTCATCGTGCTTTTATCGGTCATATTCTGGGGGTGGCTGCTGGGTATTACCGGCATGCTTTTTGCAATTCCGATCACGCTGATGCTCCTGATCGTGTTTGAGTGCAGCGATGACTTTCGCTGGGTAAACGAGTTGCTCGGGGTCAGCCACCTCTTTGAAGACCCGGGGCAGCACGAGAATAAAAAGGAATAATTTTCTTTTCTTACATGGATTTTTTATGTAGAATTCCAGCGAAAAAAATCAACGCCTCGGCCGGGATTTGAACCCGGGTCAAAAGCTCCGGAGGCTTCTAGGATGTCCACTACCCTACCGAGGCAGATATCCCGCATGCCAGCATGAAGTCAGAACATTTAGGGAACAAATTTTTAAGACTTGGGCATCGCGTCTTTCTCTTATTATACTGTTTAAACTGCGATCCGGTTCCATGCTCATGTGCTAACGAACGGTTCCATATCATTAACACCACACAGGGTAATAAAGCTCTCGGACGGTGAATCCCATAATCTGTGCAGTTCAATTGAGAAAGGTTCAGGTCACTAATAAAATATCTGTGCTGTACGGATGAATAATCCCGGATAAAACAGGTAGGACCGGTGCCAGATTACACCTGCTCCCGCAATACAAACACGCGGCTTATAATCCTGTTGTCTTTGATGACCGGGGAACTTTTTAATGATGTCCGGATCTTCAAGCCATGTTTGTTTTTAATAATCAGGTTTCCTGTCCAGACACCCTTTGAATCCATGATAAATGTTTCTTTTTCCAGCATAAATTTCGATTCAGGTGCCTTGAACTGGCTGATATGCTGGCCTTGTGCATTGGCGAGCGAAGATCCCAGCATTTTTTCACCGGCACGGTTCAGGTAACTTATGGTTCCGGTATGGTCAGTGATGATGACGCTGTCGTCCATTCCATCCACGGCTGCCGTAAATTTGAGCAGCTCTTCTTTCTCCTGGAGAATCTGTGCATTCACCTGCGCAAGATCGCGCTCCGCATCCTTCATCGCGGTAATATCATGGCAATAGATCGCTACCTTTGCCACGGATCCTTTTGCATCGAATACCGGGTGCAGGTTGTTTTCAAACCACCTGCCCTTAAGTTCTTCAACGAAATGCGCCGGTGTCCCGGCCCGTACGCGGCGCTCCTCTTCAGCCAGCCGAAGAGAGATTGATCCATTTGATAGGAGGTCATTGAAAGGCGTATTGACCAGATCCAAAGCCTTCCGGTTGAGGCGTTGCGCCATCGGCTCGTTTGCGGCAAGGATGTTCCCGTCATTATCCAGAAGCAGCATCGCATCATGTGTGGTGTTGATAAGGGCATCAATGGTGCTGTCGCGCTCCCTGATCTTCTCATTGATGGAATGTTTATACAGCGCCATTTCGATAACCGAGTGTACCTCCCTGTCGTTGAAGGGTTTTAATACATACCCGTAGGGTTCGGTGACCTTCGCCCGTTCGATGAGTTCGTTATCAGCATACGCGGTCAGGTAGATGACAGGTATGTCAAAGAGGGTACGGATCTGGCCGGCAGCTTCAATGCCGTCCATATCACCGGCTAGATGGATATCCATGAGCACAAGGTCAGGCAGGGTCTCGCGGATGTTTTCCAGGGCCGCCTCACCGGACACTGCAATGCCGGATATAAGGTACCCGAGTTTTTTTAATGTCTCCCCTATATCTTCTGCTACAATCCGCTCGTCTTCAACAATGAATATGGCTGGTTTTTTCATTTGGCACCCATTGATTACGGTTTTTTGGATTTTTTGATATATTTTCTCATTCTGCAGATTGGAGCCCTGCATTCCTGGCATGCTGTTAATTTTGGCCGATAACCAGTCTTAACCCCGGAGAACTTGAAGTTTTCCAGTCAAAGCATCAGGAGGTAAATTCAATCACCATTACCGTCACTGTAATTGGAATTAATTTCTCCTACTTGAGAAATAACTCTTAATCATTTTGGACATAAAAATCCTTTTTTAAAAAACCTGCTGCATATGATTTTAAGACCAGTGACACCGGAACTGATTACCGGGATATGGATATGGAGCTGGTTTTTTCCCGTGAGATTTCAACCCATTCGGGCAGCTATACAATCATTATCGAAAAAGAGGACTTCTCTGTTGTGTACCCGGGGATGATACGGTATACGCTCTCACTTCTTGACGGAAAAAAAATCTTCGCGGTATTCCGCACAAACACGTACGAGTACTCACCGACGGTCATCTACCGGGCAGAGAAAGTAATCTTTGAACGGGCGCAGGAATGGGAGCAGGATCTTGTATCAGACCCGGAACGTTTTCTAAAAATTCATGCCACTGTGCCGCCCATTACACCATTATGTCAAACTACTGATGTTGTGGTGCTCCAGGGCAGCCCGCGTGCCGATGGGAACTGCAGTATTATAGTTGGCTTTGTGGTTGCAGCAGCAAAGGAGATCCACAAAACAGTTCAGGTTATTTACCCCCATGATATGAATATCCATTCCTGTATCGGGTGCTACCAGTGTTATAACACCGGTACCTGCACCTTTGACGATGATATGGGAGATATTATCAACGCTTTCCAGCACGCGTCCCTGATTATTGTCTGTTCCCCGGTATACACCAACTCGGTGCCAGGCGCACTCAAGCTCCTCATTGACAGGTGCCAGGCATACCATGCACAACTTACCATTTCTAAGCACGTACAGGCAAAAAAGAAGGGATTGATCTTTTCTGTTGCCGGAAGAAAAGGCAGATCGCATTTTGCTTGCGTGATTAATGTAGTAGCACCCTTTTTTAGAAATATCGGCATTCAGCCCTCTGGAGAACTCCTGATTGATGGGGTTGACGAGCTCCAGGATATACGAAAAAACAGGGGTTTGGAACACGATGTCAGGCGCATGGTTCATACATGCCTGATGGAGATGTAATCATCCGGCACAATTAAGTAAAAAGCGGGTGAGTGGTATTTCATCCATGTTTCTTATGATAGAGATGCCAGATCTTGCAGGCGCCTTCATGACTCACCATGCACGGGCCGACCGGAGTCCGTGGCGTGCAGGCTGTTCCAAACATCTTACAGTCTGATGGTTGGGCAATACCACGGAGCACTTTGTCACAGATGCAAGAGGGATGTTTTCCGACATGCTTAAACACAATCCCAAACTTCTTTTTCGCATCATATTGCCCGAACTCCTTTTTAACCTGTAGCCCTGATCCCGGGATTACCGGAAACCCGCGCCACTCCACATCAGATGGTTCAAAGACTTTATACATCACGCTTTTTGCCTTGGTATTGCCTTCCCGGGTGACAGCGCGGGGATATGCGTTATCCACCCGGCTTGTCCCTTCCTGTACCTGGCGGACAAGCATGAGAAGCCCTAGCAGGATATCTTCCGGTTCAAAACCGGCAACAACCTGCGGCACCGGGAACTTCTCATAGTCTGCATATCCAGTGACCGTACAGACATGCCCGGGCAGCATGAACCCATTCAGCTTTGCCTCGCCCTGTTCCAGCAACCACTTCATCGCTGGTGGGACGATCCGGTGACAGGAAAGGATCGAAAAATTTTTTGGCGGCTTTGTAAGGATAGTTGCCGCTACTGTGGGAGCAGTTGTCTCAAATCCCACTGATATAAATACGACCTCCTTGTCAGTCTTCTGTGCAATCTCGACTGCCTTATGAACGCCCTGCACCACCCGCACATCGCCACCGCACGATTCAAGCGAGCCTTTTGTCCCCGGTACCCGGAGCAGGTCCCCGTACGTCGTGACAATGCACCCTTTTTCCACCAATTCCAGTGCAGCATCGATCTCACCCTGTGGCGTGATACAGACCGGGCACCCCGGCCCCATGACGATCTTTAGCTGTTTAGGGAGCACGGACCGGAGCCCTGCTCGTGCAATTGCCGCCTCATGAGTCCCGCAGATATGCATGAAACATAGGTCGCGGTCAGTGATATCATCAAGCGTCTGTAAAATCGTTCTCTCCGCCATGAAATCCTATAGATATATAGAACCCGGCCACATAAGCTGTACGCATATGGACATGGGATATTTTTATGCAGCAGTCACCGTACTTTTTGGTGTCCTGCTCGCAATTATTGCACGCCTGATCGTCAGCTGGCTTAAAACCAAAGCGGACACGACCAATACCCGTTGGGATGATATCATAATTGCCGCGATCGGAAAACCCCTGCAGGTCACAATCATAGCGGTCGCGGTCTACATTGCCCTCAAGAATTTTGGTATCGTGCCTGACCAGTACCAGTGGCTGCTTGATGACCGGTTCATTAATACGTTTTATATTATCATTGGAGCATGGGTGCTCTCATCATTTCTTCATGATATTATCATTATATATGGCCATGCATTTGCTGAAAAATCGGAAAGTGACTGGGATGACCGGCTCATCGAACTGCTTGAGCTTGTTGCAAAATATGTAATCTGGTTTGCTGCGATCATCCTCATACTCGCAACCTTTAAAGTGGACATCACCCCGTTTCTCGCAGGTGCCGGTATCGCTGGTCTCGCCATTGCGCTCGCCGCACAGGACGTCATCTCAAACTTTTTTGGCGGGGCAATCATCGCCGTTGATAAACCGTTCAAGGTAAACGACCGGATAAAGATCGACGCGTATATAGGAGACGTTGTCAGCATTGGTCCTCGCAGCACCCGCATCAGGACACTAGACTACCAGATCGTTACGATTCCCAACAACAAGATCACCACCAACATCATCGTGAACTATGCGATGCCGGACCAGAAACTGCGCATAACCATCCCGGTGAGCGTTGCATACGGCAGCGATATTAAGAAGGTGAAAGCGGTCCTTCTCGAAATTGCACACGATGTGATCGGGAAAACCCAATACCTGCTCTCAGATCCTGCCCCCAACGTCTTCTTCCTTGAATTCGGGGATTCGGGTTTGAAGTTTGTCCTCTATGTCTGGGCAAAGGCTTTCAATCTCCCGGATCAGATAAAGGACGCCGTCAATTCCCAGATCGCCGAACGGTTCGCTGCAGACGGTATCGAGATCCCGTTCCCGCAGGTTGAAGTGAAATTAAAAGGGTAATTTTTTTAAAAAAAAAAAGATATCCGGAATATAAATTCCGGATTTTTAATCCATAAATTCCCGGACGGTTTGCACCAATATTTCCTAATTACGGTCAAAAAAGCATCTTTTTTTATCATAAAATTGCCAGGAAAGAGATTTATTTTTTCATTCCGGGATTGCTTATATTTGATTCATTTTCAACCCAACGGCTATAATTACCCCGGACTACACCATCTTTTATATGTTCGGCGTTTCAACCTTCTGCCTCCATGACCGGTCACTTGAATCAGCACTTGACCAGATCAGTGCAATTTCAGATTTTATAGAGGTAATGGACGAAGGGTTCCATTATCTGAAGAGTGCCGAACCCCTGCAGAGTTATTCTGTAAAATTTTCCGTTCACTCCCCCTGCCGTGGGACAAATATTGCAAGCCTTCTCGAACAGATCCGCAGGGCGAGTGTTGAGGTAATGGGGGAATGTTTTACCATCGCAGCGGAAGTAAATGCCGGCGTAGTCGTCCATCCCGGATATTTTGCATGGGTGGAGGAACGGGAAAAAGCGGAGAACCAGTGTAAAAAGTCAATATCTGAACTCACACACCTTTCTGCTGAACACGGAGTCCCGTTTTATATCGAGAACATGGGGGATTGGGAATATTTCCTGCTCAAGACACCCGGTGAACTGCCACTCATCGGAAATGCCCGGTTTGCACTGGACGTGGGGCACGCCCACCAGAACCATTGCCTTGAAGAGTTCCTCTCAGTTACTGCCCAGCACTTCCACCTTCATGATAATGACGGGAAAAGCGATACTCATGCAACAGTCGGTGACGGCACTATCGATTTTGGTCCGGTGATGAAAATAGTAAAAAAGTCTGGGATCCGTCCCGTAATTGAGGTTGCAACGTATGATGGCGTGCTCAAAAGCATCGAACGGTTAAAAGCATTTTAAATGGGATACTGTTATCATCATTTATTTTGGTCTAACCCGGTTAAGTGAAAACAACATGGGCCTTTGAGGTTCCGCAACGTTTTATAACGAATACCCCCAACGTATCTAGGCAATCTGCCTATGTGACACAGCCCGGCAGTGTGCCTCCTTGGTAAGGAGGAAGTCCCGAGTTCAAATCTCGGCATAGGCTTGCATTGTTTTTTTTAAAAATTTTTAACATGCCTTTAATTTTTTTATTTCTTTCTATATTTTCAGAATTGGGGCTTATTTTGAATATATTTGTAAAATGATTTTTAAAAATGCACATGAATATTATATATGTGCGAATGAATAGTAATAGATTGTTTATTTATGCTGAACATAGAATCGGGGCGTGATGTGTTCATCATCTGGCTCTCATTATGCGCCGGGGCAATTGTCCAGTACTTCACCAACAGTCTTACTATCCTCATCATTCTCATATCCATCGTGTGCGCACTCACTGGATTATTCATCTACCGGAAGGTAGGAAAATAAAAGAAAATTCCTCACATAAAATTTTTATCGCCCTGATTACTGAACTAAAATTCCCAGCATGACTTATCTGCTTTCATACAGGTCGGACTCAAAAAGCCCTTTGTGTAATTCTTATAAAAATGGACATAAAAATATTTCGAGGATGATCCGATAAAATAACCGGTATTCCCGCAGGGAGTTCCAGGTAATGTCCGTATAATAATATTATTCTTCATTCCAGTAGAGTTGTACAATACCAGAAAGGGTATAACCGTTTTTGTAAAAACGTATATAAACACAAAAACCGGGCGAAAAGACCAGACTACCATGCCAGCGATACACAGGAAAAGGGAGACCGTTTCATGAGCAGGACTGATGCAGAACGCCTTTTACGACAGGGCATCGAGCTCTACGATCTCGGGCGGTTTGCGGAGGCGATCATCACCTTTGACCGGGCACTCGAACTGTTCCCAAAACTTGCAAAAGCGAATTATTTCAAGGGGATCGCTCTTTATGATCTCGGCCATTTTGAAGAAGCGATTGCCGCATACGAGCAGGCAATCCGTATCGAGCCTTCTGAAGCCAGTGCATGGTACAACAAAGCGGCAACACTCGCGCAACTCGGGAGAACCGAGGAAGCGCTTGAAGCCTGCGAACGGCTCCTTTCGATCAAATTCGATAATGCCGAAGCATGGATCCTCAAGGGAATCTCGCTGTACGAACTTGGCAGGTTCAAGGATGCGATCTCCGCCTATGACCATGCGCTCGCCATCGATCCGCACCATGCCAAGGTGCACTACAATAAAGGGATCGCACTTGCTGACCTTAGCCGGCACCATGAGGCAATCATTGCCTATGACAAAGCGATCGAGAACATACCGACCTATGCCAAGGCATTCTATAACAAAGGCACATCCCTGTATGAGATTGGAAAATATGATGATGCCCTCGCTGCTTTTGAACGGGTGCTCGCGCTCGATCCCTCTGATATCTGGGTCTGGTATTTCAAATGCTACATCTTTGCCAAACAGGAACGGTATGAAGAAGCAGTTGACGCCGCGGAGCGGTTCATAAAAACGGAACCGGAGCACGCGGATATCTGGGTCATACTTGGTATTTCCTTATACAAACTCGGGCGTCCTCAGGACGCGATACCGGCATTTGACCGTGCACTGGAAAAAAACCCGCAAATCACCGATGCATGGTTGTATAAAGGCCTTGCAGCCAATGAACTTCACCACGAGCAAGACGCTATTGCCTCCTTAAACAAGGCTCTCGCGATCAGCCCGGCAAATGCGCAGGCATATTACCAACGAGGACTCGCCCACCAGAACTTGCGCGAGTTCCGGGAGGCGGCCGATGATTTCGACCGCTCCCTTTCCTTTGAGTCAGAAAACCCTGACACGCTCCTCAATAAAGGAGTTGTGTGTATCCACCTTCACCGGTACGAAGACGCGCTGGACGCGCTGAACCGGTCGATTGCTAAACAACCGGCGGTTGCACGCGCAATGTACCTTAAGGGAGTGACCCTCACCAAACTCGGGAGGCACCGCGAAGCGGTCGATGCATTTGAAAGCACGATTAAACAGGATCCCGCATGTGCGAATGCGATGTACAGGCAGGGTGTCTGTTACGCAAGCTTCGGCCGGTTTTCCGATGCAATCGCAGCCTTTGACCGGGCTGTTGCGATCAATCCTTCCTTTGCCCTTGCAGTATACCACAAGGGGTTTGCCCTTGCCCGGCTCGGAAAATACGATGATGCAATCGGGGAATATGAGCGTACAATTGCCTTGGACCCCGGGTATGCACCTGCCTACCACCAGAAAGGGACCATCCTTATAAAACTGAACCGGTACCAGGAAGCAATTGCTGCGTTTGACAAGAGCATCGGGATAAAACCGGGTTTTGCACAGGCATATTTTGACAAGGGTATGGCGCTGATGAAACTCGAACGGTACGGGGATGCAATTCTTGCATTCGATTCGGCGCTGGAGATAAACAACAATTATGTTGCAGCTCATTTCAACCGCGGCCGTGCATTACTTGAACTCAACGAATATGAAGATGCTGTCCATGCGTTTGACAGCACATTGGGAATTGACCCGTCATTTTCTCCTGCGATCGCAAACAAAGGCAGGGCATTCATGCAGATGGAGCGGTATTCCGATGCGGTGGAAGTGTACGATGCATTGCTTGCCATAACACCCCAGAACCCGGCAGCTCTTTATGAAAAAGGGATCGCACTTGCCAGACTCGGCAGGTCAGAAGAAGCAGTAACTGTACTTGACGCCGCTCTTGAACAGAACCCGGCCCTTACTGATGGATGGGTATACAAGGGTATCGCTCTTTCAAAAATGGGGTTGCTGGAAGAGGCGATCGCTGCTTTTGATACCTCAATCCGGATCAATCCCTCCCTCTTCGATCCCGCCATCCGCAGGAGTATCGCATTGTATGAGCTTGGCCGGTTTGAAGAAGCCATAGAGGGGTTCAACCACGCGCTCGAAACCAACCCTAATAACGCGCGGGCCTGGTGCTTCAAAGGTATTTCCCAGCTTGGGCTGGACCGGTTTGAGGATGCTATACGGTCATTTGACCGGGCTATTGAAAATGACCGGCGGTGTGCCCGTGCGTATTACGAGAAGGGCAATGCTCTGTCCCAGCTCAACCGGCAGCTCGAAGCTGTCATCGCATATGAGAAGGCGCTGGAGATTAAACCGTCGCATGCATCTGCCCATTACCGTAAAGGGGTCGCCCTCGCCCAGAAAGACCGGTATGACGAGGCAATACATGCATTTGAAAGTGCTCTTGCGATCGACCCGAAGAACGCGGATGGTTATTACTACCTCGGCATCGCGCTTGCAGGGCGCGACCGTTATGACGACGCAATACTGGCTTTTGAAAATTGTCTCGCCCTGTCCCCGGGCAATGTATCTGCATATTACTACAAAGGGATTGCCCATATCCAGTGTAACCAGTACGAACAGGCGGTTGATAATTTTGAAAAGACCATCGAGTCCGAACCAGATAACCCGCTCGCAAATTATTACCTTGGTGTTGCTCTCCTTCAGAGTGAAAAATTCAAAGATTCCATCGCAGCCTTCACGAGGGCCATCGATCTTGATCCCTCCCTCTCCGATGCATGGATGTACCGTGGCATCGCATTCTTCTCAATTGAGCAGTACGAGGACGCAATCTCCTCGCTTGACAAAAGCCTTGCCGTCCACCCCTCTTCAGTTGAAGCATTGATGTGCAGGGGCAATTCGCTTTTCAGAATTTCCCGGTTTTTGGAAGCATCCGAGACATTTGAAAAGGTGCTCACCATCAGCCCGACGCTGGTTGATGCATGGATGCAGAGAGGCAATGCCCTGTACAAACTCGGACGCAAACAGGATGCCCTGATCGCGTTCACAAAAGCGCTGGAAGTTAATCCTGACCGTGCAGACGGTTGGACAAACAAGGGACATGCACTCTATGATATCGGAAAGCTGCAGGATGCGCTGGGGGCGTACAACAAAGCGCTTGACCTCAATCCATCGCTCGGTGATGTATGGATGCGCAGGGGCGATGCACTCAACGAACTCGGGAAAACAAAAGAAGCCATTTCCTCGTTCCAGAAATCCTTAAACATTGAACCAAACCAGACTGACGGTTGGATCAAGAAGGGAAAATCCCTGTTTGAACTCGGGCGTTACCAGGATGCCATTGATGCGCTTGACAATGCGATCGCCCTTGACCAGCGCAGTATCGAAGCATTCTACCAGAAAGGGCTGGCACTTGAAAAGATCAACCGCAACGATGAAGCGATTATGGTCTTTGACCTCCTTCTGGAGATCAATCCGGGATTCAACGATGCCCAGTTCCATAAGGGAGTCGTGCTCTCAAAACTGGGTCGCCACAAGGATGCCATCCTGTCATTTGACCGGATCATACAGCTGACTCCGGCCTTTGCACCGGCATGGTACCTCCGGGGGAGGTCACTTGTCGAGACAGGCCGGTTCCAGGATGCACTGGACTCGTTTGACAAGACACTCGCGATCGAACCGGCTTATAACGAAGTCCATTATTACCGGGGGTTCGCGCTCATTAAACTCGGAAGGTATGCTGAAGCAATCGAAGCTCTTGACACAAACCTCGCAAAAGACACGAGTAATGCATCAGGATATTATTACAAGGGCATTGCACTTGCTAAAGTCCACAGGTATGACGAAGCACTTGCAGCATTTGACCGGACATTACTCAATGACCCGTACAACCCTCTTGCCCATTATCACCGGGGCAGGGCGCTCGCCGAACTCGGGCGGCACACTGATGCAATCGAAGCTTTTGGGGAAACTCTTGCACTCAAGCCAAAATACACCGACGCCCGTATGCGTATGGGCATCTCCCTGTATTATCTGGGAAAATTCAGGGAAGCAATCAGCGAATTTGATACAGTCCTTTCTGAAAATCCTAACAATTTCCACGCCCATTACTACAAAGGACGGTCACTATCCGACCTCGGAAAATTTGCAGATGCACTTGATGCCTATGAACATGCAATTGAGATCGATTCCCGCTTCACCGATGCATTATATCATAAAGGGCTGGCACTGATATCACTCGTCCAGTTCGATGAAGCAGTCGTGGCATTTGACCAGGCAATTGAACTTGACCCGCATTACGCCCTGGCCCAGTTCAATCGGGGTATTGCGCTTGTCCGCAAGGGAAACCATCAGCCCGCACTCGACTCGTTTATGAAGGCAACGGCACTGATGCCAAAATACGCCCCGGCATTTTACGAAAGGGGCCTCGCACAAGCTCTTCTCGGCCTTAACAATGATGCTGCGGAATCGTTTGACCGCGCTCTCGAAATCGATGCCAGCCTCACCGACGCAGCTCTTCATAAAGGACTTGCACTTTTTGAACTGGGGCGGTATGAAGATTCACTTATCGCATTTGAACAGGCAATCTCGGTCAACAAGAATTTTGCGCTCGCATGGTACTACAAGGGGCGCGCACTTGCAGCACTGGGGCGGGACGATGATGCAGTCCGGGCATTCGATACCTCGCTTGAACATGATAACACAAATGCGCAGGCTTTTTACGACCGGGGAATTGCCCAGATTACCCTTGGTAAATTCACAGATTCAATCGAATCGTTTGACAGAGTCCTGGAATTTATTCCCAATTACTCGCCTGCATTCTTCCACAAAGGACTTGCTCTCACAAAAAGCGGAATGCACGAGGAAGCCGTACTTGCTTTCTCGATCGCGATAGAGATCAACCCCAAAGACAGTACAGCCCATTTCCAGAAGGGTATGGCACTCGCACAGACCGGTGACCATACGGGAGCTCTGGAATCCTTTGATGCGGCTCTTGCAATCAGCCCGGATAAAGGCGATGTACTGTACGAAAAAGGACTGTCATTTGCCGAGCTGGGGCGGCACACTGATGCAGTCAGTGCTTTTGATTCAGTCCTGCAGATCGAACCCGGCAATATTAACGCCCTATACCACCGCGGGTTATCGCTTGCGGAACTGGGATCCTATGCTGACGCGGTCGATGCCCTCTCCCGGACTTTAGACAGTAATCCGAAACTGGCAAACGGGTGGGTGATAAAAGGGATCTGCCTCTTCTCCTTAGAGAGGCACCAGGACGCCCTGCTTGCCTATGCCGCTGCAATCGAACTGGAACCGTCAAACCCGCACACATGGTATTATCGCGGGAGAGCGCTCCTTGCGCTCGGCAACAGCTCGGAAGCGATCGATGCATTTGACCACGCGATCTCCCTGCAGCCGGATTTCGGTGAAGCCCATTACCAAAAGGGGCTTGCCCTGTTTAAGCTGGAGAAATTCGATGATGCAAAAGAAGCGTTTGAAGCGACCCTGGCCCTCATCCCGGACTATCCTGATGCACTTATCCAGATGGGAAGATCGTGCGCAAAAAAAGGAAGTTATGCCGAATCAGTACAGGTCTTTGACCGGGTCCTTTTGTCAGACCCGGTAAACATCATTGCTTTATATGGAAAGGCGCGGGCGCTTGACCATCTCGGTGAGTACGACAAGGCTGTGGCCGCTTATACACGGGTTGTAAAAGCCCGGCCTGAATGCGACCGTGCCCTGTATTACAAGGGATGTGCACTTGCACGGATGGGAAAACATCCGCCTGCAATCGATACTTTCCGTCGGGCCCTTGATATTAACCCATCATACCGGGAATCGTGGTTTGAACAGGGCAGATCCCTTTTTACCCTTCAACGGTATGACGAGGCAGCCTCATCCTTTGATCAGGCGCTGGCAATCAATCCTGACGATACAGAATCATCAGTACAGAAAGGGCGCTCCCTTTTCCGTCTTGAACGATTTGAAGAAGCGATTGCTGCTTTTGATCAGGTGCTTACTGTGCGGCATTCGGATGAAGCCTCACTATACGGGAAAGGCAGGGCGCTTGCACAGGTTGGCAGGTACAAAGAAGCGATTGCTGTTTTTGATCAGCTGATTGCAGTTGATCCTGATTGCACACCTGCATATTTCCATAAGGGATCGGTCATGGTGGAAATCGGTGAATACCGGTCTTCCCTTGAGGTTTTGGAGCAGGCAATTTTACGAAAACCACAAGACTCCTATGCACTCTATGCAAAGGGTTTGGCACTTGCCCATCTCAACCAGTACAAAGAGGCAATAGCTGCATTTGATATTGCGATCAGGTACAACCCGCATATGGCGCATGCATGGTTTGACCGGGGAACCGCTTTTGCAGAGATTGGCAACGATGATGAAGCGCTCGTCTCATTTGATCGTGCGATTGTCCTGAATCCCAACTACACGAGCGCTTTTTACGACATGGGGCTTGTACTCATGCGCCAGTCCCGGTTTGCTGATGCTGTCAGGGCATTTGACAGTGCGCTTGCGATTGATAAAAATTTTGTACAGGCATCTTTTGACAAGGGACTGGCTCTTATTGCGCAAAAAAAGTATGAAGCTGCAATTACCGCATTTGACCGTGTGATCGAGATCACCCCGGAGAATGCACGGGCATGGTTTGAAAAGGGCAAAGCTCTCGCATGTACGACAGAATATTATAATGCGCTTGACGCGTTTGACCATGCAATCACAATCGACCCTTCTTATGCCGGGGCCCTGTTTGAAAAAGGCAGGAGCCTGTCTGCACTCGCCCGGTACCACGATGCAATTCCTGTATTTGACCAGTGTATTTCCCTTGAACCAAAATACTCCGGTGCATTCTATGAAAAAGGGCTGGCGCTATCAAGTATCCAAAGGTATGACGACGCGGTAAGTGCATATGATCGGGCACTTGTCCTTGCCCCGTCAGACACCCGGGTTCTTCTTGAAAAGGGACATGCATTGTACAAGCTCCGCAGGTTTGATGATGTTGTTGATACATGTGACCGTGCAGTTGCTGTTACACCGGATAACTCCGGTGTGCTCAGTCTTAAAGGACGGGCACTTGTCCGGCTGGGCAGATTTGAAGATGCGGTAATCGCAATTGAACAAGCACTGGAACAGGAAGGTGCAAGTGCCCTGCTCTGGGGGTGTAAAGGATATTCCCTCTACCGTTTGCAGCGTTACAAGGAGTCTGTCGAATCATTTGCAAAAGCATTAAAAAGGGAACCATCCCATATTTTCTCTCTCTACTACCGTGGAAAATCATATTTCAGGCTCGGCCGTTACAACGAAGCGCTCGGCATGATTGACCGGTTGCTTGCGCAGGATAACCGGCACACGGACGGTTGGTATTATAAGGGCATGGTGCTCGTGCTCCTGTCACGCTACACCGAGGCCCTGCCTGCACTGGACACTGCGCTTGACCTTGACGCAACCTGTGCCCCGGCATGGTACCAGAAGGCTATCATATTCAATACCCTTGGCCGGTATGATGAAGCGGTACAGGCGGCAGAATCTGCTATAAAATATTTCCCCGCCCTGCCCGGGTGTGCATACCAGAAAGGGTTTGCGCTGTCACGACTCGGGCACCACAAAGAAGCAATCGATGCCTTTGAAGCCGAACTTGTTGTCAGTCCCGATGATGTTGATGTCCTCTACAGGAAAGGTAAATCATTGCATGCCCTCGGGCAGCACCGGGATGCGGTTCCGGTACTGGAACATGCCCTTGCAATAGACCAGAACCAGGCATCGGCAGCATATCTCCTCGGAGAATCACTGTCTTTTCTGGACCGGCATGAAGAAGCAATCGTCGCATTCGACCGTGCTGTTGTACTTGACCGTTCATGTGCGAGAGCTTCGTTTGGCAAAGGCAGGGTACTCTTTACCCTTGAACGCTGGGATGATGCACTGGCAGCTTTTGACGATGCAATTGCCGCTACTCCGTCATTTGGCGAGCCGGCATTTTATAAAGGACTCGCACTTGCATGCCTTAACCGTCATAAAGAGGCTATTAAGGCGTTTGAGTACGTGCTGGGACTTGACGAGAACGATGCCCCTGCATATTATCATCTCGGTCTTTCCTTTGCTGCACTGGGCAGGCATGAAAAGGCAATCAGTTCATTTTCGCATGCACTCACGATTGACCCCTCACTTAGTGATGCTGCATATCATTCGGGAATTGCCTATATGAACCTCGGTAAGTACAGCAATGCGCTTGCTGCGTTTGAGCATGTTCTCGGGCAGATTCCGGCACATGCCCCCCTTCTGTTTAATAAAGGAAAAGCACTTGCAAAACTTTCCCGGCTCGAAGAATCGTTAAAGGATCTCGATGCGGCGCTCCTTTTGGAAAACAATGATGCGCAGGTATGGACACTGCAGGGGAGCGTGCGCTTTGAACTCGGAATGTTCTCGCAATCACTGGAATCTTTTGACCGTGCGATTGTACTGGAGCCTGAAAACATCCATGCATGGTACTTTAAAGGCAAGGCGCTCTTCGAGCTGGGCAGGATAGCGGAATCTATCCCCTGCTTTGAGAAAGTGATCGGGCTGGATCCGGCATGTGCCATGGCATGGATCCGGAAAGGGGCTGCAAATGCAAGTCTTAAGGATTATCAAGCAGCAATCGAAATGCTGCAAACCGGCCTCCGGCTCAAACCCCGATATGCGAACGGGTGGTATGACCTTGGGGTTGCATACGCAGAACTTGAACAGTTTGAAGCGGCGGTAACGGCATATGATCATGCACTCAGGATTAACCCGAACTTTACAAATGCCTGCTATGACCGGGGGCTTGCTCTTGAACACCTCAGGAGGTTTGATGAGGCGGTTGGAGCGTTTGACGCAACCGTCCGGATTGATCCGGCTTTTGCCGATGCATATTATCACAAAGGCATGTGCCTTGCAGAGCTCAACAGGAAATCTGATGCAGTTGCTGCATTTGATGCAGTGATTGCCATTGATCCCAACCCGGCAGGAACCTATTTCCGGAAAGGGACTGCACTGCTTGACCTTGGGAAATATGGCGATGCAGTCCGGGCATTTGACCTCGCACTTAAACGCGATCCTTCAATGACTTCGGCTCACCTGAAGCGGGGTTATGCACTGACCACCCTTGGCCAGTATGAGGAGGCAGTCGCAGCATATGACAGCACAATCATGCTCGATCCCGATTCCTATACTGCCCATGAACAGAGGGGGATTGCGCTTGTCCGGATTGGTAACTTTGAACAAGCAGTCGTTTCACTGGAAAAAGCACGTTCACTCGATGCAACAGACAAAGAACTCCATTTCGAACTTGGCATGACATACCTGTCACTTGGCAGGTACAATGACTCAATCGGGGCATTTGACCGTGTAATTGAACAGGATTCCGTCTATGCTGATGCGCATTTCAACAAGGCGCTCGCACTGGAGCATCTGGGAAAGGATACCGGGGCTATCGTGGAATTTGATGCGTTTCTCAAGCTTAATCCATCATCTGCGGAAGCATGGTATCACAAAGCCCAGGCATTTATCCGGCTTGGGCGTGATGGGGATGCTGTTGCAGCATTTGAACAGACGCATCTTCTTGACCCCTCCAATGCCGACGCCCTGTACTGCGGGGGGGCTGCTCTAACCCGGCTTGGGCGGGATGATGAAGCGCTTATACTCCTCAATAAAGCGCTCGCAATCCAGCCGGATCTCGCAGATGCTGTCCTTGAAAAATCAAAAGCACTGGCCCGGCTTGGTCGTCACAAGGAGGCAGTCGAGGCATTCAGGTGCGCTTCCACCCTTATCCCGGATAACGCTGATGCATACTATCGTGAAGGGCTCTCCCAAAGCATGATCGGACAATATCACGACGCAATCAGTGCATTTGACCGTTCGCTTGCACTCATTCCTTCAAATGCACCAGCTCATTACGAGAAAGGACTGGCACTGTACCGGCTCGGACGATATGAGGATGCACTGCTCTCATTTGATGCCGCAATCAGCCAAAAATCCGACTATGGTGCTGCATATCTTGGAAAAGGCAGGGCCTTTGTCGCTTTGGACCGATACGATGAAGCAGTCGATGCCTATAGTCATGCAGCAGATCACCTTTCCGACGATGCCGAAGTATTTTTTGAAAAAGGGATAGCACTGCAAAAAACCAGTAAATACGAGGAAGCGATCCGTGCATTTTCACAGGTGCTTAAGATTGATCCCGGTCACACCGGAGCACTTTACGAGGCAGGTACGACCTGTGTCGCCCTGCGCCGGTATTCGGATGCCGTACAACTTTTTGACCGGCTGCTTGCCATTACACAGGAAAATGCTGACGTATTTTATGAAAGAGGGATTGCACTTTCACGGTTAAAACGGCATGAAGACGCGATCTCTTCGTTTGAACAGGCGATCAGGATCAGGCCTGATCATTTCGATGCTCTCTATCACCGTGCCCGGTCGGCTGCATTGCTCGGACAGTCGGACGACGCTGTCCTCGCATACGATGATGTATTGAAGGTAGAACCGGCACATGCACCCTCGCTCCACCAGAAAGGAGTGGAACTTGTCCGGCTTGGACAGCACCAGGAGGCGATAAAATCATTCGACCGTGCGCTTGATGCAGATCCCCAGTTTGCAGATGCCCACTTTGACAAGGGCAGGGCACTGCTGGCGCTGGGTATGTTCCGGGAAGCGGTCAAAACATTTGACCGGGCAATTGCCCTTGACAAGAGCAACGCTGGCATCCATTTCCATAATGGTATCGCACTCCAGTCTCTGGGAAGGAACGAGGATGCAATCATTGCGTTTAATAAGGCTATCGATCTCGATGCCGGTAATGCAGATGCCCATTTCCACCGTGGGGTGTGCCTCACGGCAACCGGGCGCCACAAGGATGCGGTCGAAGCATTTGACGAGGCATTACACCTGTCGCCAAAGTCTATCGGGATCTGGATCGTACGGGGGGCGGCACTTGCATCACTGGGAAAGAACAATGACGCAATCGAATCATTTGTCAAAGCCATTGAGCTCGATCCTGCGAATGCTGATGCATGGTTCCAGAAAGGTATCACGTTCTTTTCCATGGCGAATTATGACGATGCGATCGAGGCATTTAACAAGGCAATCGAGACCCGGCCGGATAATGCACTGGCATACCATTACAAGGGGCAGTCCCTTTCCCGGATCGGGATGTTTAAGGAAGCGGTTATATCCTTTAACAATGCCCTTGCAGTCCAGCCGGGTTTTGTAGAGGCACTGGAGCAAAAAGGCAGGGCACTCATCAGGCTCGGCGAATATAAGGAATCAGTTGAGAGCCTCAACATTGCGCTCAAAGTCAGGCCGAATGTCGCGTCTCTCTGGACGACAAAAGGGATTGCCCTATCGAAGCTTGGAAATTATTCAGAAGCTGTTGCCTGCTACAACAAGGCACTGGGTATCAATACAAAAGACCCGGGGGCATATTATCACCGCGGCGTCTCATACTTCCATCTTGGCAGGTACCAGGACGCAATAAAAAGCCTTGATGCAGCACTCCTCCAGAAACCCGACTGTGCCGAGGCATTTTACCATAAAGGAAGGGCGCTGTCCGGTCTCTCAATGCACCAGGAAGCAATCAGCGCATATGCTACAGCGATCAGTACAAAAAACCAGTATCCGGAAGCGTTTCTGTTCAGGGGAATCGCCCAGAACAACCTTGGCAGATTTGAAGAAGCGATTGACTCATTCAACCATGCAACAGCCATCAATGCTTCCTGCACACCTGCCTACCTCTATAAAGGGATCTCCTTTGCCCGCCTTAACCGGTTCACGGAAGCCATAGAATCATATGACAAGGCGCTGTCCCTTGACCCGGACCTTCCTGATGTATATTACCATAAAGGGGTTGCACTGGAGCACTGCGGAAGATCCGACGAGGCACTCAAAGCATATGACAATGCAGTCTCCCTCAATACCGGATTTGCTGCCGCCCACCATCACAGAGGTGTTGTTCTCGTGCAGATGCGACGCTTTGATGAGGCGATCTCAGCATTTGATGCGGCACTTGCTATCCAGCCGGAGTTCCCGGAAGTATTTTTTGAGAAAGGTAAAGCCCTTGCACTGAGCGGTGCTCCCGTTGATGCTATCGCTGCTTTTGATCAGGCCCTCGCAGCGCATCCCGGCTTTTCAGACGCGATCTTTGAGAAAGGAAAGGCTTTGTTTGAGACCGGAAACTTTGAGAACGCCATCGCTGCTTTTGACCGTGCACTCGAGAATCAGCCCGACTGCCACCAGGCATTATTCATGAAAGGGCGTGCAAATTTTGAACTTGGCAGGTTTGAAGACGCAATCACATGCTACACTCATGCCCTTGAGATCAGCCCCCGGTCTGCAAAAGTGCATTTTTTCAAGGGTGTGGCATACGCGGCAGGGGAACAGCACAAGGAAGCGGTCCAGTCCTATGACCGGGCGCTCGAACTGGATCCCGCATACGCAGCAGCCTTCAGTCACAAGGGAGTCTCGCTTGCCGAACTCGGAATGTCAAGGGATGCAATCGACGCGTTCGACCGGGCGCTTGAACATGACCGGACATATGCAGACGCGTACCTTGGCAAAGGTAATGTGTACTATGATATCGGCCGATCCGGTGATGCACTCATAAATTATGAGAAAGCACTGGAACTGTCCCCCGAGAATGCAGTTGCATGGACCCGGAAAGGAATGGCGCTTGCCGACCTCCATAAATATGAGGATGCCATTACATCATACGACCGGGCACTCACGCTTGACCCTTCATTTGCCATTGCATACTTCACCAAGGGAAGCGCACTCGACGAACTTGGCAGGTTCCGTGAATCGGCATCTGCCTATGAAGCGATGATCGGCATCCAGCCGGACTTTATTGACGCATGGATACGCAAAGGGCGGGCACTCAAGCGTGAAGGAATCTATCAGGACGCGCTCGCCTCCTTCAAACATGCTCTCGAGCTTGACCCCTCACAGAGGAGTATCTGGAATGATATCGGGGATATTTTAGAAAAACTCGGGAAACATGAGGAGGCGCGGATCTGCTATTCAAAAGCCGCATGAGAGGTCTCACATCTTAAAAAGTAAAGGATAATAAAAAATGAATTATCTCCTCCTTTTATGAGCATATATCCACCAGCCAGAACCAGCACAAATAAGGAAAAGAAGGACAAGCCATTGGCCGTATTTTACATAAAATGGCTTTTGTGATTCAGCAAGTATTCTTGCATTTTTAATATTGCCTTCAAGGTATGGATAACCTGGATCAAGTTCCCCGACCCGTTCAAATGCCAGAATACCTTCACTGCATCTCCCCATCCCGCATAATGCATATCCTTTATTGAACCATGCTTCGGCATTTTCAGGATCAAGTGCAACTGCCTTTTCAAATGCTGCCAGTTGTTCATTATAATACGCATCAGCCTTTTTTGCATCATGGAACTGGTCCTCATACATAAATCCCAGGCTGTAAAGGATCTGCCCCCGGTTTATCCACCCTTTAACATAGGAGGGATTTATCTGAAGCGAATTGTTGGATGCAGCCAGTGCCAAGGGATAGTCGTGAGCCCGGTTGAGGGCATCAGCCTTGCCATCCCAAGCTTCAAAATACCCGGGCTCCCTTTGGATTGCCTGTTCAAACGATCCCACTGCCTGTGAATAATTCCCGTATGCAAGCAGGGAAACTCCCTGATCATAGAACCCAACTGCTTCACCAGAGTAAGCAGTCGCGGGAAAGATTATGACAATTGCGGACAGGATGATCAAAAGAATTCCCGTGGGGTTATAATTGTTCATGTCAACCTCGAATAAAATTCGAACCGGTATTTGATAAACATAACAGCGTTGTTTTTACTCAAGCACAAGAATTTTCCGTGTCAGGCTCTTGTGCACCCGCTGCTCATGACGCTGTACCACATCCATATACCGGGACGCAATACCGCTGATGTCCTGGTGGGTGACAACAACAGCACGCCTCCTTTGTTTCAGCACCCTGTGCAGTTCTTCAAGCGCGTCATTATAGAGCTGCTCCATCGTGTTTTCTTTTTTAATGGAAACTGACTGGCCGTACGGGAAGTCTGTAACAACGGCGTCAACCGATGAATCGCGCAGGGGCAGGCAGGTTGCATCCCCAACCAGCAGATCACATTCCGGCACATTCTGCCGGCTGCCATCAATCATCAGCGGATCGCAATCACTTCCGACTGCTTCGATGCCCAGTATTTTCGCCTCGATCAGGGTGCCACCCGTGCCGCAGAAAGGGTCAAGGAGGAGATCTCCTTTCTGTGCACAGGATATATTGACGAGCGCCCGCGCCATGCGTGGCATCATCACACCTGGATGGAAAAATGCCCGTTTGCCGGGATTTCGCTTGTCGTAGCGTCCACGGCCAATAGAAAAGAGGAGCCTGCCAAAATAACACTTGTCTTCGGATAGGATTGCCCGGAACTCCTCTTTGGGATTTTTTAAGTCTACGGGTCCGTTGATCATCGTCCCGATGAGCTTTTCAAACTCCCGCTGGGAGCATTGCTGAACAAGCGTTGTATTACCGGCATGTATCTTCCTTACACGTCCGGAAAACGTCGGTTCTGTCTTTATGGCACAGTCACTCAGCAACCGCCGGAATGAGTCGATATCGGGGGCGCATTCACCGAGATATTCACAAACACCATGAGACATGGCGAGCCGGTGGGCGGCATGAGGATTTGGGCACTCTGCCACAGCTACCTGAGCCCGATGGTCAAGAACTGTGCCAACACATTCGAGTTCTGCAAAAGGGAGCGTGGGGTTTTCCCCGGAGAGCTCGAAAATCAGCTTCATCATTTAAGGATAGAACATGAAAATGGAAATAGATTGATGTAAGTAAAAATTTTTAAAAATGAGTGAAATTTAATCACTTCTTCTCTTTTTTCTTCCCTATGAAGCCGGAAAAGAAACCTTTTTTTCCACCATGTTTACCTTCAATGGCAAGGATCTTCTCGTAGAGTTCCTTCTCTTCATTGCCAGGATGTCTGGGCGTGACAATTTTTACCCGTACAAGCAGGTCTCCGGGATGCCCGCGCCGTTTAACCCCCTCGCCCGGCACTTTCAGCGCGGTATTATACTGGACACCGGCGGGCACGTTCAGTTCGATATGGCGCCTGTCCATGGTCTCGATCTCAATTGTGGTACCCATTACTGCCTGTGCAGGCGAGATCTCGATGATGGTCTCGAGCGTGTCCCCTTCCCTCGTGAACCGTTCATGGGGCTGGACATACACTTCGATGAACAGGTCACCGTTCCGGGCACCGAAATCCCCTGCTTCGCCATATCCCTCCATCCGCAGGCGCATGCCGCTTTCTATGCCGGCAGGAATATGGATAGTCACTTTCCGTTTGGCCCTTGTATGGCCGGAACCCCGGCAGTCCCTGCATAACTTCTCCGGGGTTTTCCCCTTTCCGCCGCACTGGGTACAGGTGGTCATACGGATAAACTGCCCGAAGGGTGACTGGGACGCCTGGCGCATCTGGCCGTTCCCGCCACACCGTGGGCATGTGTTCTGTTTTTTAGTCTCGCTCCCCGACCCGGCGCACGAGGGACACGGTTCAGTGTGCATCACCTCGATATCCCGGTCAGTCCCCGCAACCGCATCCTCGAGAGGGATGGAAATACGTGTCAGGAGGTCTGCACCCGTTTGCGGACCAGACCGCCGGTAACCGCCGCCGAAGAAATCAAAGATATCACCGAACCCTGAGAAGTCGGTGGAGAACCCTCCGCCAAATCCGCCGCCCCCGGTGTACGAACCTTTCGAGGCATTGGTATAGGTCTCGTGTCCCATATTGTCATACTGTGCCCGCTTCTGGGTATCCGAAAGTACACTGTAAGCTTCGTTGATCTGCTTGAACTTTTCTTCAGCCCCGTGGTCTTTGCAGACATCCGGATGGTACTTGCGGGCAAGGTTGCGGTACGCCTTCTTGACTTCCTTGTCATCGGCATTCCGGGGTACGCCAAGGATGTCGTAGTAATCGGAAGAGCCCATCAGGGTCACTCGTCTTTGACCTTGTAATCTGCGTTGACGACGTTGTCATCCTGTTTCTTTTCTGCCTCACTGGAACCGGATGCACCTGTCTGCTGCTGCGCTGCCTGCTCTGCCTGCGCTTTCTGGTAGAGTTTGGTCGTGGCAGCGTAGACAACTTCAGTGAGTGATTCCATCGATTTTTTTATCTCCTCAAGGTTGTCATCCGCAAGCGCCTTTTTGACTGCAGCTGCCCCTTCCTCAATCTTTGTCTTATCTGCAGGCTCGATCTTGTCACCGCTCTCTTTTAACATCTTTTCTGCTGCAAAGACTGCCATGTCCGCCTGGTTATGCAGTTCGATCTCTTCCCGTTTCTTCTTGTCTTCGGCTTCGAATTTTTTGGCGTCCTCGGTCGCACGCTTGATATCGTCTTCAGAGAGCTTCCGGTCCCCTTTGATGGAGATCGCCTGCTGGTTGCCACTGCCAAGGTCTTTTGCAGAGACGTGAATGATACCGTTGGAATCAATATCAAAGGTTACATCAATCTGGGGAATACCCCTCGGTGCCGGTGGTATGCCGGTGAGCTGGAACCTGCCGAGTGTGAAGTTGTCCTTTGCAAGCGCACGCTCCCCCTGCACAACATGGATCTCAACACTGGTCTGCCCGTCTGCTGCAGTCGAAAATATCTGGCTTTTCCTTGTAGGGATTGTGGTATTACGTTCAATGAGCTTGGTCGCAATGCCACCCAGAGTTTCGATTCCGAGAGTGAGTGGCGTTACATCGAGCAACACGATATCCTTAGTCTCGCCTGTCAGCACTGCACCCTGTATCCCCGCCCCGAGCGCAACACATTCATCAGGGTTAATTCCCTTATCCGGCTCTTTTCCCAATATCTTTTTGACCGTATCCTGTACGAGAGGGGTCCGGGTCGATCCCCCGACAAGCAGTACATGATTGATATCCTTTGGTTCAAGTTTTGCATCAGAGAGGGCCTGCTTAACCGGGCCGACTGTAGATTCAATAAGATCTCCGATAAGCTGCTCGAGTTTCGAGCGCGTTAAGTCGATGTTTAAAAATTTCGGACCACTGGAATCGGTCGTGATATACGGGAGATTGATATTGGTGGACTGGCGTGACGAAAGCTCGATCTTTGCGTTTTCGGAGGCATCGCGCAGCCGCTGCATCGCAAAGGGGTCGTTCTTTAAGTCAATGCCCTCTTTTTTCTTAAACTCCTCGACAAGATAATCCGTCACTCGTTTGTCAAAGTCGTCGCCTCCGAGGTGGTTGTTGCCTGCTGTTGATTTGACTTCAAAAACCCCGTCACCCAGCGTAAGGATAGAGACATCGAATGTACCGCCGCCAAGATCATAGACAAGAACTGTTACATCCGCCTCTTTGTCAATGCCGTATGCAAGAGCGCTTGCGGTTGGCTCATTAATGATCCGCAGGACGTCAAGTCCGGCAATCTTCCCGGCATCTTTTGTTGCTGTCCGCTGGGAGTCATTGAAATATGCAGGGACGGTAATAACGGCTTTTGAGATCTTCTCACCCAGATATGCTTCGGCATCGATCTTCATTTTCTGCAGGATCATTGCCGAGATTTCCTGTGGAGAATACTCCTTGTCATCGATCCTGATCTTCTCGGTTGTCCCCATTTTTCGCTTGATAGACTGGATCGTGCGTTTCGGGTTGGTGACTGCCTGGCGTTTCGCAAGGCTTCCTACGAGGCGTTCCCCGTCCTTTGTAAATGCAACAACTGACGGGGTTGTACGCCCTCCTTCTGAATTTGGGATGACGATCGCCTTTCCGGCTTCCATAATAGACATACAGGAAAATGTCGTGCCCAGATCAATTCCCAGAACTTTTTCCTTTGCCATAATTTAGTCCTCACAATTTTTTTTGTTTCCTTTTCCTTTTGATACTGCGACTTTTGCAAACCTTATTATTCTGTCATGCATGCGGTACCCACGGGCAATTTCATCGATCACGACACCTTCCTCGCAATCCGATGGAACGTGTGCAATCGCTTCATGCTCCGCAGGATCAAATTTTTTTGTCAGTACGTCAATAGGGGTTATGCCGTGGCGCTGCAGTACTGCAGAGCAGAGCTCCTGTATCCTAGCAAGGCCTTCACGCAGTGAGGCATCATCCGCCTTGGCAGCACGGTCGAGATTATCCAAAACCTCCAGCATGTCAACAGCGAAACGTTCGTTTGCAAATTGCAGGATGGTTTCGCGTTCTCGTGCAGACCGTTTCCTGAAGTTGTCAAAATCTGCAGCAAGCCTCAGGTACCGATCGTTCAGTTCATCGTACTGCTTTTTCTGCTCGTCAAGCCCGGATGGTTCTGGTGCCGGTTGCCCGGGCGCCATTTCCGTACCTGCAGGAGCTTCTGCCTGTTCTGGAGCGTCGTTGTAATCATCCAACATGCTACATCCCATTTGATGTTCTATTATCTATTGTATTGTAGTTCTATATAAATATTCACTCACTAACAATAGAACAAGACTCAATTCACCCTTATTTTAAATAAAGAGAACAGAATTTGCCGATAATTGATGTTTAAATCAAAATTTGCGATTTTAGATCACCACTGATTTTTTAGAATACGGGATTTTTTTATTTTTTTAAATTTTCATTGTATGTTCAAAAATCGGATAAGAGGCCTGTTCTGGCATTTTTACTCCAGGCCAACTCCATACCTTTTTTTCCCCGCTTTGCATAATAATTGTCCATGAAGTGGGCACTGCTTTCAGTATGGGACAAAACGGGAATTATCGAACTGGCAAGGGCACTTACAGAGTCCAGGTTCAGCATTATGAGTTCCGGGGGGACGGGGAAAGAGCTGGCAAATGCCGGCATAAAATTTACTGAAGTGTCAAATTACACCGGATTTCCCGAAATGATGGACGGGCGTGTTAAAACGCTCCATCCAAAAGTTCACGGCGGCCTTCTGGGACGCAGGCATATCGATGATGCTGTAATGGCAAAGCATGGGATCAACCGGATAGACCTGCTGGTCGTAAACCTCTATCCTTTTGAGGTAAAGTCCGGACAGGCAATGGAACTTGAAAAACTCATTGAATTTATCGATATCGGAGGGCCGGCAATGATCCGTGCTGCCGCGAAAAATTATAAGGATGTGGCTGTTGTTGTCGATCCATCAGATTACCCGTTGATTGCCCGTGTGCTGAAACAGGGAGATATACCTGCAGACTTCAGACTCTCCCTTGCAAAAAAGGCATTTGCCCGGACTGCAGCTTATGATGCTGCCATCAGCAATTATCTCTACAGGATTGATACGGATTTCCCTGAAATTCTTACCGTCCAGTTCACGAATGGCAGGGTGCTCCGCTATGGTGAGAACCCTCACCAGAAAGCAGCCGTGTACGGAAAGACAGGTATTGCCGGTACCGAACCTTTACAGGGCAAACAGATGTCATATAACAATTACCTTGACCTGAATGCTGCAACCGCATTATCCCGGGAATTTAATGAAACTGCAGCAGTCATTGTCAAACACAATAACCCGTGTGGTGTTGCAACCGGGGAATCTTTGCTTGATGCATATATCACAGCACGCGAAGTAGATCCCGAATCTGCCTACGGTTCCGTGGTTGTCTGTAACCGTGAAATAGATCCGGCTGTTGCCGCAGAACTTTCAAGAACTTTTGTTGAGGTAGTCGCTGCACCCTCGTTTTCTACAGAAGCTCTTGCGATCTTAAAGAAGAAAGAGAACATGCGGGTACTTTTAGTTCCCTTAAAAGTTGATGCCGATGAAATCCGGACAATCAATGGAGGGGCACTTGTCCAGCGGACCCCGCCCCACCAGGAGCACTGGAAGGTGATCACTGACCGTGATCCTACGGCAGATGAGTTTTTGGCACTCCAGTTTGCTTGGAAGGTCTGCAAACACACACGGAGCAACACGATCATCTTTGCTGACAAGCGCAGGACGCTGGGTATCGGGGCAGGGCAGATGAGCCGGGTCGATGCGGCGAAGATCGCAATCCAGAAAGCCTGCGCCCCGCTCACCGGGTCCGCAATCGCTTCCGACGCGTTCCTCCCGTTCCCGGACACGCTTGAAGTCGCGGCAAAAGCCGGTGCAACGGCCCTTGTCCAGCCAGGTGGATCTATCCGTGATGATGAAGTGATCGCTGCTGCAAACCGGCTACACATGGCAATGATTTTTACGGGCGTACGGCACTTCAGACATTGATATACTCTTTCTATTTTCAGTTTGAGACATTTTTAGCCGATATATTTATATTCTGCGAAGTTGTTAGCTTCCTTAAATCGTTTGTGGCTGGATCAGTCACGGATGATTATAACCTAAGACCGGTGAATGTTCATGGATTATGGTGGTATGGTAGGTGAGTCCTTTGCCTATGCAAAGGACGGTGTCTGGGAAAAGTGGAACAAATGGCTGATGCTGATCATCGCCACTATACTGCTGGGTATCCCTCTTGCAGGATACTGCCTGAAGGTACTTCGCGGCGAAAAGCCCGCCCCGGAAGTCACAGACTGGGGGACACTTTTTGTTGACGGTATCAAGGCAATCATTGTCGTGCTCATTTATGCGATTCCGATCATTATAGTTGAAGTCCTGATGATCGGCGGTATGGCTGCGGGTGCGATGTCTGGCGATCCAAACGCGATGATGGCAGCAATCGGTGCGATGTTAATCGGGCTTCTTATCGTCGTTATACTCGCAATCATCATTGCCATCTTTGAAATTATCGGAATTATCCGTTTTGCCCGCACCGGAAGCATCGGCGAGGCGTTTAATTTTGGCGCAATTCTCGCAACAATCGCGAAGATTGGCTGGGTTACCTACATCATCGCCCTCATCGTCTACGTAATTGTAGCCGTAATCTTCGGTATCGTCGTAACAATCCTGATGATGATCCCGATCCTCGGATTCATACTCTATCTTTGCCTGATCCCACCCTGGGCATTGCTCGCTGCACGGTACTTCTGCCTTATTTACGACACCGCAGGCGCGTAATCTCAATATATCTTTTTTTATTCCAAAAGTATCAACCATTATTTTTTATGGCAGGCGCGTCTATCAATTTTGGAACAGGTGATCGTCATGGATTATGGTTCAATACTTATCGATTCATTTTCTTATGCAAAAGACGCGGTCTGGTGTAATGCAAAACGTTGGTTCCTGCTACTAGTATGCCTTATCATCTTTCCATTTATTCTAGGGTACATAGTCAGGATTTATCGTGGTGCCAAACCGGCACCGGAACTGGAACAGTGGGGTAGTATGTTTGTTGACGGGTTGAAACTCTTCGTTATCCAGATCATTTACGCAGCACCGGTACTACTTCTGATCATTGCTGCATTCCTTCCATTTTTCTCAACCCTCTTTGCCTCCGGACTGCTTACGGAAAACACTACTACGATGTCCGAAGCCCAATTGGAACAGTTTTTTGGATCCAATCCGGAGATTCTGTCTGCACTGGGCATGATGATTATTTTCCTCGCTCTTGCAGTCATCCTTGCTATTGTAATCGGCATATTCTCGTTCATCGGGTCAGTCCGGTTTGCCCGCACCGGATCCATAGCTGAAGGGTTCAATTTCGGCGCAATTCTTGCCACAATACGGAAGATTGGCTGGATCAATTACCTGCTCGCCCTGATCGTTATCGGAGTAACCGGCATGGTGTATGGATTTTTAATGAATTTTGTCATGATGATTCCTTTCATAGGCTTCATCATCTGGTTCATATTATATCCCCCATTCATCCTTTTTGGGGGCAGGTACGCTTCACTTGTGTATGATGAAGGGGAACGGGAAGTTATCGTGCAATCAAACCTGTCCGGGCAGACACATTGATAAAACAAATATCTTTTTACAGGACAGTATCGTTACCAAAAAAATTGTCTGGCGATAGTATTTTTTATTACCGCTGCACCGCACCGGTATCTGCCTGTTCAACGGTCTTTGCATACCGTGCAAGCACGCCTTTGAGCGGTTTTATTGGAGGCTTCCAGTTCTTCTTTCGTTTCTGGATCTCCTTTGCATCAACACGCAGGTCAATTTTTTTCTTATTGAGATCGACTTCAATCTGATCGCCATCCTGCACAAAAGCGATCGGTCCGCCGATAGCAGCCTCTGGTGCAACATGCCCGATGCATGGCCCACGGGTGCCTCCGGAAAAACGCCCATCGGTTACGAGCACGACTTTTTTATATCCCAGGCCCATCAGCGCCGATGTGGGGGAGAGCATTTCCGGCATCCCGGGGCCGCCCCGTGGTCCCTCATACCGGATAACGATCACATCGCTTTCCCGGATCTTGCGGGCGAGAATCGCTTTCATCGCAGGTTGTTCGCCATCAAAGACCCGCGCCGGTCCCGTATGTTTCCACATTGCCTCAGGCACCGCTGCACATTTCACTACAGCACCATCAGGAGCCAGTGAGCCTTTGAGAATCTTCAGCCCGCCAGCTGCATGTACAGGTTTTGCAATACTCCGTATCACCGACTCATTTTTTATGATGGCCGCCCGGGCAATCTGACGAGTTGTTTTTCCGGTTACCGTGGGGCAATCATCAATGTACTTTTCAAGCTGCCCAAATACTGCCGGGATGCCTCCTGCCCGGTATAGTGTCTGCATTGAATGCGGGCCGGATGGCTGCATATCACAGATATGGGGCACCTTGTCTGCAAGCGTGTTAAAGTCTTCAAGTGTCAGGGGGATACCGGCTTCGGTTGCGATTGCCATGAGATGAAGGACGGTATTTGTTGATCCCCCAAGCGCCATGTCAACCCTTATTGCGTTCCTCAGGCTCTTTTTTGAAATAATATCGCACGGTCTGATATCCTCATTCACAAGGGCAAGAACCGCTTCACCGCTCTCGCGGGCGATGCGGAGTTTTGCCGCATCAACAGCAGGGATGGCAGCACACCCGGAAAGCGACATCCCCATCGCCTCGGTCATGCAAGCCATCGTATTTGCTGTATATAATCCCTGGCAGCTCCCGCATCCGGGCATGGCGGCGCACTCCAGCGTGCAGAGCGCCTCTTCTGTCATCGTGCCCGCCGCTACTCGTCCCACACCTTCAAAGACATCGATGAGCGAGAGCTCCTTACCTTCCTGGTACCCGGAAAGCATCGGGCCACCGGTGAGAACAACTGTCGGGATATTGCACCGGGCTGCTGCCATCAGCATGCCGGGTACAATCTTGTCGCATGTACCGACACAGACCATCCCGTCGAACCGGTGAGCATCCACCATCAGCTCGATTGAGTCAGCGATATTCTCACGTGAGGGTAATGATGAACGCATCCCTTCGTGCCCCATGGCAATACCATCGCAGATCCCGATGGTGCCAAATTCAAACGGCACTCCACCCGCGGCCGCAATCCCTTCCCTGACTTTCTCAGCGAGCTGCCGGAGGTGGACATGCCCGGGAACAATAGTGTTGTATGCATTGGCAATCCCGATAAACGGCTGGCCCATTTCGCGATCGGTCACACCCAAAGAGCGGAGCAGCGAGCGGTTTGGTGCCCGCGAATAACCGGATTTGATTTCGTCACTGCGCATAGCTCACCTTTTTTTGCTGTCTTTACCCGGTATATATGTATCCGCTCGTATAAAACCAGCACGAGTTTTTTTTTAAAAATTATTAAAAAGAGTGCGACAAAAATTCTATAAAATAATCAGGACCAAACAAAAACAACAGGATGCCCGACTTATTGTCAGGCAGTCTCCCACTTCTTCATATTGTCTAATAAATTTTTGATAAAAACACCTGAGAAATAAGCATGAGTATAAGTTCCGATTGTATTGTTGTTAACAAGCCCGTCGTTTCCATCTGCAATACCTTTTCCCCTGACAAGCCGGAACGCGTACCGGGCATCAGGTTGGGCAACTATTTTTGAGTAATGGAACTCGTGTCCGAACAGGGGCAGACCGGGTTTGAGAAATGATCGTCCTCCAATGCTCTCTCCCTGCACGTACCCGAGCGCCTGCAGCTTTTTTGTCATCTCTGTGGTAGCTGATAATGCCCCGCACAACGGGTAAGTCTGATCTGACACTATCTCGTCTGTAAGGTACATAAGACCGCCACATTCTCCATAGATTGGCATACCCGCATCTGCAGCTTTTCTGATATCCAGCCGGCAGGGGGATGAGCTCAGCCCTGAAAGGTGCAGCTCAGGATATCCCCCTCCAATATACAACCCCTGCACATCGGGTAACTTGTCACAAAGTGGTGAGAAAAACACCAGATCGGCACCGGCAAAGCGGAGCCGGTCAAGGTTGTCCATATAATAAAAACAGAATGCCGGGTCCCATGCCACCCCGATTTTCACAAGAGGAGATCGGTTTTTAATTTTACGTGGCTCATCAAAAAAAGGTGGTGCATCCCGGGCAGTCTTCAGCATAGCATCAAGATCACAATTTTCACTGATGACTGTACCTATTTCGGACCGGGCGCCGGTTTCGTGCGCCATCTCAAGCCCGAGGTGCCGGCTTTTCAGGACGATCTGCTCTTTTATCGGGATCCAGCCAAAAGCCGGTACAGAAAGGGAGGACGCGATCATCTGACGGTGCCGGTCACTTCCAATCCTGTTGAAGATAACGCCCGCAATACTCAATGATGGATGAAATGTTGAAAAACCATGGATCAGCGCCTGTGCACTTCTCGACATCCCTTTGGCGTCAACTACAAGGACAACAGGCGCGTCAAGTATTGAGGCCACATGGGCGGTGCTTGAACGTTCGGTCCCATCAATCCCGTCATATAATCCCATGACACCTTCAATAACTGCAATGTCAGCACCCGCGGTTGCGCGCAGGAAGGTGTCCTGTATCCCTTCCTCTCCCATCATGAACGGATCAAGATTGCGGGATGTCCGTCCGCATATCTTCGTGTGGTGCGTTGGATCGATGAAATCCGGACCAACTTTGAATGGCTGAACCTGCAATCCCCGTGCAACTAATGCAGCCATGACACCGGTCGCGACGGTTGTCTTCCCGCAGCCGCTATGCGTCCCTGCAATCACAATTCGTGGTATCTTTATCATAGTTGCCTTGTCATGGTTGCTGCTGAAATTCATCGGTTTTCTGAACAATTCCCTTGGTCAGTGGTTTAACTGCGATCTGCATACCGCTTTCTTTTCCATAGGATTCTACCCGTTTATACACTCGATCAACCATGCTTTCTGTCGTCATAATTAGGGTATCCTCTCCCAAAAGTGCCTTAAGAATGCATTTGTCAATGACTCCATAGGTAAAATCAAGCCGTATATTTTCATAAAATGCCATTTGTTTCGCACGGGTTCCCATTGCTCCGACAGATAATTTTGGTTTAGAGGTAAACCATGCCGCCAATGATTCCTGATTATCCTTATCGACATTGCAGATCGTTATCACTCCAGGGCTGACCGGGCTGCAGGTTTTCTGGAACAAAGTTTCGATGATATGCATCATGTCCAGCACCGTCCGGGGTTTCTTTTGAGGCATTGGAAAACCACGTATTTTCAGCTCGGTATATAGTTCAAGGAGGGTGGGCAGGGAAAGATGCGCCTTTCGCACGCATTCCGGATTGCCAAATGCCACTTCGGGAATATCTTCCCGCAGGATTTTTCCCTCAAGCATCAGTATGGCACGATCAGCCCACGGGTAGACAAGTTCGACATCATGAGTGGATATAATGATTGTTTTTCCTCCGTGATGCAGTTCATCCAGCAGTTCCATTATATCTTCCGAACCGGAGGGATCCAGGCCGGTTGTAGGTTCGTCAAACACAAGCACGTCGGGATCCATCGCAAGCACCCCGGCAATTGCCACTCGCTTCTTTTCCCCGCCCGAAAGCTGATAGGGGGGACGACGTTCAAATCCTTCCAGCCCGACATGGTGCAGGGCTAAAGTGACTGCTTCCTTAACTTCGCGTTCATGATAACCGAGATTGGTCGGCCCGAATGCAACATCCTGGTAAACCGTAGGTGCAATGATCTGCCGGTCCGGGTTCTGGAGAACAAAACCGACACGTTTGCGCAGAATCCGCAAGGATGATTTATCATACCGGATTGGTTCATTGTCAAAGAGCAATATTCCTGAGTCGGGGCGGATCATCCCGTTAAGCATCGCGAGGAGTGTTGATTTACCTGCACCGTTGGGTCCGACAAGTGCGATCTTCTCCCTTTTTTTAACATGAAAACTGATCCCGCAGATCGCCTCCATGCCACGGGGGTAACGATACCGGATATCCCGTGCTTCAAGGATGATGCTGCTCATGCTATACGTCCTATATCAGGGTGATATCCCTTGAAAAAATCACAACCGCCAATGATAATGAAAAAAAAACAATAACGGCAATCAGCGGTATACGCTCAACTGGCCGGGTCTCTCCCAGCAGTGCAAATTTCCCGTCATAACAGCGTGCATCCATGGCCCGTATCAGGTCTTCTCCTGCGTCCCAGCTCGCAATGAATGCAGCACCGCACATGGATGCAAAAGAGTGGATGGATTCACGCCATGTTGAATAGCCAAGGCGCATCACCTGCGCATTGTGGATCTGCCGTACCTGGTTAATAAGAATGAAGATGGTCCGGTAGATTATCATGGCAAGATCGATCACAAAATCCGGGACCCTGCACCTCCTCATCACGATGAAGAGATCGGTCATGGGAGTGGTGAGCGCAATGAAACAGACTGCTGACATACCCCCAATCACACGACAGAGGATAAAAAAACCATCATTGATACTCCCGCGGCTGACGGATAGCGAGAGATATGGCAGGGGGCTCCAACTCCAGTACACATGGTCCCCGCCCGAGATCAGAACGATGACAGCAGCACTAAAGATGGCAAACCATAACGGGACAATGAATAGTTCCGCATAGGTCTTCAAATCAACCTTTGCAAGCAGGATCACTGCAGCGGATAACATGAGAGCGATGATGAGCGGGGCAGGATATCCTGATGAAATCAGACAGAGAAAGATCCCCAGAAGACCGGCTGCCAGCTTGACAGAGGTGTTTACTTCCCGGAGGCCGTTTTTCTGGGCGATATCTTCCAGCAGCTCATCAAACATGGATCTATATCTTCCGCTGTGCCGATTAGGCTTTCTTCTTCTGCCCCATCCAGAAACCAAATACCCCGCCCACAAAAATACCCCCGACAGCGGCCTGCAGGGCAAACAGGCAGGCTTCGATCTCCCCGCTTGGCGGCTCCCACTGGGGGATTAGGGGGGCGAAATCATCAACGGATTTTCCGGATAATTCTGCGATAAGTCCCGAACCCACGTTATCTGAACCGGCAAATTCTGCGCCTTTTATGACTGAACTTGTATACAGGAACAGAAGGCAGAATGCGATGATCGCACCTGCAGTGAGGATCTCCAGCATGTACCGGTGTGCCATCATGCATCTCCCCGTGCAGCATTGATCTGGGCGTCAGAGAAGATCTTCAGCCGCACCAATATGTCGGGTTTGAGGGCTATGATGTACTTGAAGACCAGTGCAAGGACGATCCCTTCGACGATCGCAAGCGGCACCTGTGTCACCGCAAATATCCCCATGAACAAAACAAACGAGCTGCCAACACCGCCAATCTCAGCGGGATACGCAAGCGCAAGCTCAAGGGAGGTTGTCACATACGTAAACATATCGGCAAGTGCAGTTGCGAGAAAAACCGTCAGGTATATATTGACCGTTGTATCCCTGAGCGCCCGGTATACGATATAGCCGACAACCGGGCCGACAATGCCCATCGAGAAAATATTTGCGCCGAGCACCGAGAGCCCGCCATGAGCCAGAAAGAGGCTCTGGAACAGTAGCACAATAGCGCATATCACCGAGGTGATCCATGGCCCGAAACAGATTGCGGAGAGACCGGTCCCTGTCGGGTGGGAGCAGCTCCCGGTAACAGATGGAAGTTTCAACGATGATAAAATAAAAATAAATCCACCGGTTACTCCCAGCAGGGGGAGCGCCTCACGATCTTCATCCATGACTTTTTTCAGATTATGAACACCAAATGCAAGGCAGGGCAGGGCGATAAGCCACCACACGATGCACCATTGCCAGGGCAGGAAACCTTCCATGATATGCATAAATTTCAACTCAACTTAATTTGTTTTAATGTAATTTTTTTTTAGTTAACTAGGTTATCTCATGAGTATTTATATTTTATTTTCAGTTTGATTTTTGGGTTCATTTTGTAACTGGCAACATATAAAAATCAGAGAGCAGTAAAAAAGAAAAAAATAATTTGATTATACTTGGATCAATTATCCTGGAAAATTGTAGTGAAGTTCAAATACCCTTTTTCCTGAATTTATATACCGCATACACAATCCCGATTATTACAGCGATAATGACACTCACCATGATTGGGTTTGATAAAAGAGCCGAAATCCCGGTCTGTGCCGTGACGTTAACCCGAACCTTCATGGTATCGGATATGTACGAGTTATCGAGTGCATCGCGGTAACGGATTTCAGAGTCAAGGCCATATTCCTTGACAGTTGCAGCACGGTCAACGCTCATCTCGTACGATGCTGTCACGGATTCACCGGGCTTGATCTCCCCCAGATATGCAATATCATCATTGCTGGTGAACGGGTTCACCGCGCTGATCCGCCCCTGGGCAGAATAT
Source organism: Methanoregula sp. (assembly GCA_026625165.1). NCBI lineage: Archaea > Methanobacteriati > Methanobacteriota > Methanomicrobia > Methanomicrobiales > Methanoregulaceae > Methanoregula > Methanoregula sp. The sequence continues at coordinate 1,078,317 of CP112999.1, forward strand.
ACGGCTGTATCGCCGGTATTTTTATACTCCACAGAGATTACTTTCTTGTTCCCCGGGTTCATCTCGGCGGGTGCAGAGATGATTGCAAAATCGATTTTTCCGCTGACAGGTACCCCGATGGTGTCGCTGCGTGAAGTAACTGTATCGCCGTCTTTGTTCACGTAGACCACCGCAACGTCGACAGGATATATGGAACGCTCTGCATCTTTTGCCACCGATACTTTGTACCTGCAATCCACGGTGGAACCCGAAGGGAAATCGCCGACATATACGCTGCTGTCGGTAGGAATGACAGGGCTGTTACCGTTGCGGATGACCTTTATAACCGCTTTTGTTCCGTCCTCGTAGCCGGTATTTTTTATCTTTAAATTCAGGTAGCCTTCGGTTCCCACGTTGAGATGATCGGATTGCGCCGACAATACATCAATGGAGATGTCGGGCTTAATTTTAATTATGAGGGGCACGTTTGCATTGGTTGCCTTGTAGTAATATTGGATTGCATCGGTCCCGTATTGTTCAGCGTACTGCAGGTAGGTATACCTGATATCGACAGGAAGGGTGTATGTTCCCGACCGGGCATCCGACAAAATCTTAATATTAAAGCTGCTCGTCACCGTATTTCCACCTTTAAGATCACCAACCATCTGGGGATCCGATTTGACGATGAGCGGGGCATCCCCCGCCGACAATGACACCATAAGAAGTTTGGCGGTGTTGGGAAGGTCATCACGGTCAATAAAGCCGGACTGGATCATCTTGAATTCGTTCAGCCCGCTGTTCTCAATGACAATGGTAAGGGTAGCGTCGGAACCGGGGGAGAACTCGTTAGTACCTGAGATATATGCCGAGAGTTGGGGGCTCCCTGACATATACTTGGTCCCTGCCGATACGTGAGTCATCAATAAGGCACAAAATACCGCAAAGATGATAATCCACTTACCTGCAATTTTCATTTTAACCTCATTATAATGAATATCGCAAAATTGTTTGATGTAGTAGTTGATAGGATGATCGTTTGGTACTGTGGTATTTGAAAATTTTTCTTTATCGCTCATCTGAAACGTGAATAAAATAATGTCTAATCATGCATACTTTCAAATTATTAGAAAGATTGTGACAAAAAGAAAATGTGCGAAAACGGGTGAATAAACATAAATATCGTGATTTGTAATAACGTGTAATGAAAAACCTGAAAGCAAAAATACTTATTATTTTCATGGTCTGTTCCCTGTGTATCGCGGGCTGCGTTGCACCTCCGAAACCCGGTTCTTCATCATCACCCCCGGGTTCATCTCAATCTGGTGACGGGCAAGGTGTTGGGACAAGTACAACAACCGCAATGTACGTAACTCAGGCTACTCCATTCCAGACTGAAACAACCATGGGTCAAGGATATAACATATTCACTCCGGCGCCAACATATGTCGCTGATTTGTATTGTCCAATTTATACCACAACAGAAGTATACGCATACAACACAACTGCATTTAATTATAATCTGACAACTCCACCGATGTATATCACATTTTCTGTCATCCCGACAAATATAACCAAAACCAAAGTTATTTCATCCCGTTCTGGAACAAAAGAAGATATTACAATTGAATGGTCTGATTATAGTCCCGTTTCCTGGTTTGAAGTAACAATACGGAACAAACAGAGTGGTGTAATTTATGAACAGAGTGGGTTTGGTAAAAGCTACGGGATATACTTAAATCGAACTTTGAAAACTCTAAAACGAGATGATTTTCTGATTGAATTGAAAGGTAATGATATTACCGCGACCACGAATGTATGGGTAAAACCCGAAGGTAATTTTGATAACCCACAAGATTTGTATAATGACAGATGTGTTTATTTTGAGGGGCAACCTCGGGATTCTCTATCCTATGCCACTGCAACCCCCACCCCTTCTTATCCAGGATAACCTTTTTAGATGATTGCTTAATATTATCCATTACCAAGAATTAGAAATTTAATCGGATTAAAAAATTCACGAATAAAAAAAGTCTGCATTAATATCAATGGATTCTGGTCCTTTTGTCAAAGAGATTCTGATGAAATATCACGGGGTTGTCCCGGGTAAATTCCCGCTCTGCCTCAAAGAACCGGAATTCAGGTATAATTACCGTAACAGTGATCTATTCGATAGATTTATCTTTCAGTTGAAAACATGATGCCGGGTGAATGTTATAGAGGAATCCCCATTTATTAATCCCTAGATCATCTCCTGTTTTAATCATGTCAAAAAATTGCGTTTTTAAAAATGAAAAATAACGGGCAGATTAGGTTATTTATACCATTTTTTCACTTATATATCACAAAGAGCAAAAGTCTTGTTTTATTCAGAATTTCTCCGGAAACACAATCTCAAACCGTGCCCCCTTCTCACTTGTAACCTTCATCTCTCCTCCAATCTGACGCACAAGGACATTGACAAGCTGCATTCCCAGGGTTGCCGTACTCCTGGAGTCATAATCTGCGGGCAATCCCGCACCGTCATCTGCAACTATGAGCGTAAACTTGTGGTCAGTGCCGAGGTGCAGATCCAGCGAGATCGTACCTGCAGATCTGTCTTTGAAGGCGTATTTGAGAGAGTTTGTCATCAGCTCATTGATAATCAGACCGCAGGGGATAGCTGTATCAAGGTTGACACTGACATTATCGACATTCACCCTGACATCGACGGCCGTATTGATGGAATACGAATCCATGAGGTCAGAAACAAGACTTTTGATATAATCAGCTGTATTGATGAACTCAAGGCTCTTGGACTGGTAAAGTTTCTCATGAACCAGCGACATGGTTTTCACACGACGCTGGCTCTCGTTGAGTTTCTCAATGGCAACCGGGTCATTGATATAATTCGATTGCAACTGGAGGAAACCGGAGATGACCTGCATGTTGTTCTTTACCCGGTGGTGGACCTCTTTAATGATTACCTCTTTTTCCCGGAGTGATGCCTCGAGCCTGTTTGCATATCTCCTCCGTTCAGTGATGTCGAGGTGGATACCGACCCATGAGATTACCCGTCCTTGTTCATCATAAAGGGGGGAACCGCGTGAAAGGATAAATTGTTCCTTTCCGGCACGATCGATTATGCGGTATTCGTAATCCCAGATACAACCGGTCTGCACACACTGCTTCCAGTCTGATATTGTGCGCTCCCGATCAGCCGGGGGAATACGTTGCACCCATCCAAATGAGCTGCACTCGGGAAGAGTAAGCCCAAGCAGGTCAAGGAATGAATCAGAAAGGAATGTGAAACTGCCCTGGGAATCACACATCCAGACTCCATAGGGGATTAGTTCACCTACCATGCGATATCGTTTCTCACTCTCCATGACTGCAACCTCTGCCTGTTTACGGTCAGTGATATCCCGTACCATACTCATAATGGCACTACCGCCCCGGTACTGGATAGAGCGGCTGCTCACTTCAATTGGGATCAGGCGACCATCCCTGCTCCGGTGAACAGTCTCAAAAATCGTGGTGACAGGGTCGTGAATGTTCTTGATCAGGTTTGCCTGCATATGGGAATATGCCAAATCGTCAAGATCTTTAAATGTTAATGTAACAATTTCTTCGCGGGTATACCCCAATCTGTCACATGCAATCTGGTTTGCCTCAAAAATTCTGCCGTCAAGGTCATGGATGAAAATTGCATCACTTGCGGAATCAAACAGGGTCCGGTACCGTATTTCCGATTCATCGATGATATCCTTCATCCGTTTCCGTTCTGTAATATCGAGAACAGAACAGACCACGAGGGACTCGGTGCCAATGGATGCAGTAAACAGCGCCCAGAGGATTTTTTCATCTTTTCGGGAGAATACTATTTCGGTATCAGTGATCTGGTGCTCTGATTTTAACCGTGAGATGAACCCTTCGCGCTCCTGAGCATCGGGCCAGATCTTCGAGATTGATGTATTATGTAGTTCATCGGGTTCATACCCAAACAGATGTGCGGCTCTCTTGTTGATCTCCTTGATCAGACCGGTTTCCAGATCAAAGGTGAATATTCCTGCCTGTGAATTTGTAAAGATCTCACGGAATATTTTATCTTGCTTGAGGCTGTCTGCCATGGAGGAGATGACAACACCAATTGTGACAAAGATATAGAACCATGCGACACTGGTGGCAAACAACCTGATATCGTGAGGGCCGTAAAAATACACAAGCCCAAGGTAAATCCATCCCAGAACGATCGTGAAATATATGGCAAAACGCGGGTGAAGCCGTGCAAGCAGGACAATTGGGAGAATATACAAGTAAGGAAAAATCTCCAAAATTCCGCTGGACAAAGAAAAAAATGTTACGACGATTATCTCGCATGTAAAAAGAACAATCATGTAGAGCCAGAAAAGTTTCCACCATGATATATTTTTCATGATAACACCTGAACTTCGGGACCAGAGCAGGTCCGGAACCTTTCGTTCCTTTCGCAGCTCACGGGTAAAATGGTACCTGATAACCCGATATTCTTTATGGTGATATCTGCAGGAGCAGATTTATTAAATATACCTGTTCGTGCCTGAAATCAGAGAACGCGCTAAAAGTTTCGAACTCCGGTACCCGATGATGACAGGACGTGAACACCCGAGGATTTTTAAAAAATAAAGATTAAAAAGGGAATCCTCTTCATCACAGATGGATTCCGGATCTGTCCGCTGATATTTGAAAAATATAAATAGGTTCTCATCGTTATACCTGATATCGTAAACCGGGACACTTCAAAATGTTTGAATAAACCCGTGCCGGGATGATTGTTATGCAGCCAAAAAAAATACTGATTGTCGAGGATGAGGGTGTTGTCGCACTTTCATTGCAGGCAGTACTGAACAAGATGGGGTATATGGTTGTGGGTATTGCCATCACCGGCAATGAAGCGATCAGGATGACAACCGAGCTGCGTCCTGATGTTATCCTCATGGATATTCATATCAAGGGGGATAAGGACGGTATCCAGACAACTGAGAAGATCAATGAAGTTTCCGATGTCCCGGTCATTTACCTAACCGCGTATGCCGATGACGAAACCGTAAACCGGGCATTAAAGACCCGGTCCCACAGTTATCTTGTAAAACCCTACAATCCCCGTGAACTCTATTCCAATATTGAGTTTGCAATTTACAAGCGGCGGTTAAAAGACCGGATCGGAACATACAGGGAAAATCTCGAACTGCTGCTCACCAAGGTTCCTGATACCGGGATTATCATTGATATGAATAGTAAAGTTGTGTACCTCAACTCGGTTGCAGAAACGCTGACCGGATGGAAAAGCGATGAGCTCATCGGGAGGAACGTTTTTGATATCTTAAATATCAGTGTTTCCCAGGTGGACGATATCATTGATGACACCCTTTCCCGGATGCTCTCACTTGGCGCTATAAACTACCTTCCTCCCGTTGCCACTATCCAGACCAAAGGAGGAAAGACACGGAGGGTTGACCTGAAAACGGGACTTGTCAAAGACGACTCCGGTGAACATAAATTCATCGTTCTCCTGTTAAAGGAACATGCGGCGGGTAACGTGGATCAGATATCCTTAAAAAAATAATTCTGTTAGTCTGTATAAGCACTACTTTTTTGAATTTCCCGATCCGATATCATAATATTTTTTAAGAAACGTCCGGATCTTTTCCGACTCAAGCCAGCCGCGGTCCAGTAAGTTGATGATCCGGTCAATTTCAAGCGCCTGTTTTAAGATCTTATCTTTATTTGAGCACGCTCCCATCTCCACAAGCATCATAATGACTGTCAGGGGATTCCTGATATGGTCATTGAGAACTGCAAACTGCTGGAGGTTGTTCTCGATCTGCTCGTAGGTCTCCTTCTGGATCCTTTCAATCTCCTTGCGTTCGGTGGTGTCTCGCCCTACGGACTGGTACTCGGTAACAAGACCGTTACGGTCAAAGAAAGCGCGGTTGTTCCAGTGCTGCCACCGCTCTGAACCATCCGGCATGATAATACGGTGCTCGATAGAGGCAACCGGATTTTCGACGCTGAGGGACTCAAAATGCTCCCTGATTTTTGCCCGGTCATCCGGGTGCACTGATGGCCTGAAAATATACCCGATGGTGTCTGCAGCTTTTTTATTGAAATAGGTCAGGAATGCCTCATTTGCAAACACGACGGTCTGATCAGTCCTGAACCGGTAAATCAGTTCTGTCTGGTCCTGGACAACTGCCCTGAACCGCTGCTCACTTTCCTGCAGGGCTTCTTCTGCATGAATACGCTCGGTAATATCCAGCATAACACCGATCAGTCCTGCGATAGTCCCGTCAGGGTTATTGAACGTTGCCCGTTTGAAGATCACATCGCGGATGGACCGGTCTCCGTGCAAAAACTTGGCCTGGTAAACCTGGATCCCACGGTTTTTCAACAGGAATGCATCCTTCATCTGGGAAATTTCGGCCAGATCCTTTGGCAGGAGTTCTGCATCTGTTTTATGGACAATCTCTTTTCTGGAAAAACCGGTATAGGACTCAAAGGCATTGTTGCACCCGATATAGAAGCCCTCGGGATCCTTGTAGAAAATCGGGCTGGGGATTGTATCGATCAACTGCTGGAGGAACTGGAGCTGCTGGTTGAGGGACTCTGTCCGTTCACGTACCCTTTTTTCCAGTTCCTCATTCATCTTTTTTAATAACTCTTCTGCCTGGCGTCGTTCCGTGATATCGTACCGCGCGCCCTGAATATAACGCGGATTGCCCGAAGCATCTGCAATTGTCTGGACAAGTTCAAGAATCCACCGTACTGATCCGTCTTTGCGAACAATCCGGTAATCCCGTGAACCTGAATAGCCGGAGACTGCCCTGATCTTCTGGTTCTGTTCCCGCACCGCGCGTGCGTCTTCAGTATGGATGATGCTTTCCCATGAGGGGGTTTGCGCCTTGAATTCCTCTTCGGAAAACCCGGTTATGGATGTTGTTGCCCCATGTAAAAATACAGGGGAGAAATCGAGATTGAGCCGGAATGCAATGCCAAGGAAGTTCTGGACAAAACCGCGGTACCGTTCCTCGCTCTCCTTTAATTTTTTATTCAGGGCGTGTTTATAGATGGCAATCTCGATCGAAGTGCGGAGCTCCCGTTCATCATAGGGTTTGAGGATGTACCCGTAAGGTGCCGTAACCTTGGCACGCTCGACAATCTGAGCGTCGGCAAAAGCTGTCAGAAAGATGATAGGTATGTCATACAACGGGCCGATCTTTTCCGCGGCTTCAATACCGTTCATCGGTCCTGCAAGGAAAATATCCATCAGGATAAGATCGGGGCGGTGTTCACCTGCTTCTTTTATCGCAGCTTCTCCGGTAATAGCGATAGCCGGAACATCATACCCGAAATGGAGGAGCGCTTCCCGCATATCCTCGCCGACAATCCGTTCATCCTCAACAATGAGGATCGATCGCTTCTCCATTAATTATCTCCTTTTAGTCCCTGCTGTCATCTTTTTTAAGAATCAAAACCTGATCCCAAAAAAGACTTTCAAGGTTTTATTCGTGGAACGATGAATCGTACTCATCATTATTATATAGCAGTTTGCCTTCTTTGACAGGATCTTTTAAATTATACTTCGGATGGGACATTCATAATTTAATTGTCTTAAATTTTAAAAATTACCTTTTGGGAGAGGAGCCACAGACTGTATATGCCGGTAATGTAAACAATAATTTAAAGCCTTACCCCGTAACGCCCTTAAAAAATCCTTTAAATATGAACAGAGAAAAAGTCAGAGAGAGTGTGTATGCCCAAAATCCTCGTTGTGGACGACAACCCTGACCTTGTCGAACTATTTGATATTGTCCTCACCCGCAAGGGTCATATAGTGACGAAGGCCGGGGGAGGCTCGCAATGCCTTGAAATTTTAAAAACATCAATTCCGGACCTCATACTACTCGATATCATGATGGAACCGATGGATGGGTGGGAAACTTTAAAACGGATCAAAAACAATGCCCGGACAAAACCTGTTCCGGTTATCATGCTCACCGGAAAACCACCCACATGGGATGAGATACTCTCACATATGGACGATATCGAGGACTATACCATTAAACCCGTGACTATGGAAGGTCTGACATCCATGGTCCGGAATTTTTTCCGGGACCAGGAATCGATAGCCCTCGAACTCGCAAAAGCTGAATCTGCCGGTGCCGATGCATCGTTTCTTGAAGAATACCGGAACCTGAAGCGTTCAATCACTTCCGGGAAAACCATGCAGAAGATCATTGGTCACCAGAAAGATACAATCGATAAAGTGCTTGCAGAAAAGGATGAACGGTTACGCTTCCTGCAAAACAAGTACCACGTCAGCGAACCCGCATCGTAAACCGGGCAATACTACGTCTGACTTTCTTAGATAACGTGTGTGCTTTCCCTGGGTTTCTGTTTCCTTTTTAAAAAACCGGGGCGTGAAAATCTCCGGTAAAAATTTTTTTCGCCAAAAAACCGGCTGAAAAGTTTCAATCACAAAATATTTTAATTGAAAAAATCACGCGTAAAAAAATCAAAAATTTGAAAAAAAATTTAATTGCTAAAAATTATCGCCGCAAAAAATCCCGTTCAAAATGGTTCAACGGCAGGAATATCCCCCACTATAGTTTCCTGTAGAACTGGTATTATGAGCCTGAGAACTGAGGCACATTTTCAACACTTTGCATAAGGGAACTCTCCGACGGTAGCATGATCCGGAGATTGTCCCGGAAGCACGGTCCGGGCCCGGATTCCGGGCATAATTCGCGAAAAAGCGGTAATAATTCGCACTTTTCCACCATTTCTCCGACGTAAAATTCAGGACGCAAATAGCGCTAATTGCGGGCACGATCTCGGGCCGGATCGGACTATAGCCCGTGAAAACAGAAAGAACCCCTATTTTGGGGGTAAGATCCGTATTTTTCCATCGACGGACTCCGACGTGGATTTTGGGTATAGGTCAGGCAAGTGTCTGACAACCCATATGTACGGGGAGCTGAGAAAAGCCTGGGAGAGAGCAGTACTTTTCCGGACTGCACTCTCCGACGGTGGCATTATCTGGGGGGTGTCCCTGATACATCATCCGGCCCCGGATTCCGGGCATAATTCGCGAAAAAGCGGTAATAATTCGCACTTTTTCACCATTTCTCCGACGTAAAAGTCAGGACGTAAATAGCGCTAATTGCGGGCACGATCTCAGCCCGGATCGGGTTGTACTACCCAGAAGGGAAAGGAACCCCTTTTTTCCCCTTATTCCGGAGATTCTCAGCGTCAGACACCGACGAAGATTTTGGGGGTAAGTATATAAATGGGGGTACGAGGGGGTGGGGACGCAGTTATCTGCAATGATTGCATAAAAATTTTTACCGGAAAAAATCCGGTGGAGTTTGTTAAAAAAATTTGAGTATGAATTTTTCTCTAAAAATTCTTTCGCACGGAAATTTTTTCGTTCTGCTTTAGATGAATCGGTCTTCAACCCGAGCCATGCACCGCTGCCATGTGAAGCTGATAAAGGATACAAAGCAGCGGTGGCAGACAATAGGATGGCAGTATTACCCGGTCTGTGGGCTGATGCAAAAAGTTACTGAAAATATCGTTACGTAACAATAATATAGCAAACTTTACGATTCTGTGATTGTGGGTCATAAAAACTGATGACGGTTCTGCCTAATTTTGAAAATGTGTAGCTCAAAGTCTGACCAGCGGGAAGTTGGCCGATAGTCGTTGGCGCGTTTCCAGATTCGGATGCTATTGTATACCAAAATGTATCTTCGTTTCTCCATTCTACCATTGTTCCAACCTTGATATTCACGGTTTCAGGGATACAGCTAGCGCCTTTAATCCTGATATACGATATGGGGGGGGCGGTTGGGGTTGGTGGAATTAATGTCAGAGTTGGATTTAAATTTGGATTTACATTGAAATAAACAAATGGGCCATTAGATCCTTTCCCGCTAGGGCCACCAAAATTAAATCTTACTTTTGAACCTTGACTAGTTTGAGGGATATTCACATAGATTGTAGGTGTTTTCGATTGCATTGGATCCAAATCGCAACCGGGCTTATAATATAGTCCAAAGTCAAACGACTTTCCTTTAACAGGATATTGCTGACCGGTATTATCAATTATCAAAAAATCTTCTTCGAGAATTTGTATCTTTTTATCTATCTGTAAGTTCTGCACCTTTAATTGGACATAAAATTCTTTATTATTCCCCTCAGTCCGATCACCATCCCATGATTTGAGTACAGTTAGTTGTAAGTTTTCATCCATTGCGGGTTCGTTGATATGATAAGTTTTTACAGATGGAGTTGGCGGGGGTGTTAACGGTGGAGTTGGGGGAGATATTGAGGATGGAGAGATACAGCCCGATACAATAAGGAGGAAAATTACAGGAAGCACAAAAAAATGAATTTTCATAATTCTATCTTGATATTTTATACAAATAATTATTTTGTATTGAGATTACTTTCACCCTTCACTCACTTTTCGTTAACACCCTCAATTTTTTATTACTTACACATTATGGACGGTCAGTATATCTCCTGACAAGTGTCCTGCCATCACTTATGGATCTACATGAGCATTCGGCTTGGAAGCTTGGCACGATCAAGGTGACCGGTAAAAGTGGAAGGTCCAAAATACGGAGCGAAAGTGGTGATGGATATAAGGGATGCAAAATAATTTTGTTAAAACTATCACGCTATAAGAACTGGTCTTCAACGCTATTGCATGGAAGGAAGGTTATTGGTTCTTCGGCTGCTCACGGGATTTATCGAAAGATGTGAGAAGGCCGAAAAAAGATAAACGTCCCTATATTTGGCTTTGTACAACAATACACCGGCCAGACCGGGGATACGGAGAAAATAAAATCATTCGGAAAAATCCGGCATTAAAATTTATAACCTGAAAAAGAATAATTAAAAGGATTATCATAAAAATTGTTGATAAAATTGAATGAAATGAAGTGAACAAATGGAACCCTCTGTTGAATCAAAAATACAACGAGATGATGAAGAAAAGCGAATTCAACTTTTAATTCAAATTGGAAGAGAATCTCACGAGAATCATTATAAAAAAGTGAGTAATGCAATAACAACATCTGGGTTTATAATAACCGTTAATGGGATTATTATTTTAGCGATTATAAATCTTATACAATTTACTATTGACAAAAATAATTTATTTCTTCACCCAAAAGGGCTTTTATTAATTTCAATAATTTCGTTGTTTTTATCAATGCTATCAATTTTCTGCTCTATTTCTTTCATTCATATGATAAATCCCGTTCCTCATGATTTGAGTTCTTTCTCTAATTTATTAAAACCAATACCATATGATGACTTATTAAAGTTGGAATATGAGACTTTATTTAAAATATCACAAACAAATTATGAAAAATTTAATGAATATCGTGATAAGTTTTATCAATGGGCGCTAATTTTTCTTGGAGGTTCTATTGGCTCTTTAGGGAGTTTAATCATTATAATTAATTTATTCAATATAATCTAAAAATCGATAACAAATTTCTATGGTAATAAGTTCTATTCATTATTCATTACTCGGCTGTTATAATCGACAATTCAAAAGAGTGTAAGCGTCTTGAACCTCAAAACAGAATGCGCCGACCGGGACTCGAACCCGGGTTTAGGCGTTGGCAACGCCTAGTGATAACCACTACACTATCGGCGCAGGATGCGCTTTTGCGCTTTTATTGGTGGGAATTCAAAGAATAAAAGTATATCGTAATCCGGAAACAAAGCACCCACGATTTGACACAAGCGAGGTAAAAACTGACCTGGTTGTTAACGGATTGTCAATAGATTGTCAACGGTTCGGCTCACGGCATCCCGATTGTTTTCTGATAAATTTTTCCGGCGGATTTTTCCGGCGGATAATCCAACACCTTAAAGTAACGCAATTGCGAATCTAAGTACCTGATGATCCCTCTCTTTGTCGATCTCAGGGCAAAACATGTCGTGATCTTTGGAGGGGGCGAGGTTGCCGGCCGCAAAGCAGCTTATTTTGCGCATGAAGCAGATGTGGCCGTATTCAGCAGGTCATTTTCAAAAAAGATTGCCGCACTTCCGGTTAAACGCAAGAACATTGATGTGGCAGATGCGTCCGATAAAGAACTCGGTGATATCGTAAAGGGTGCCGATATCTGCATTGCAGCGCTTTCCGATACTGGACAGAACAACAGGATCGGCAGGATCTGCAGGCAAAAAAAAATATTGTTCAACAACGCGGATGGAGAATCCGGGGACATCATTATCCCTTCGGTAATCAGGGGCAAACAGTACCAGATTGCCATAAGTACCGACGGGAAAAGCCCGGCCGTCACCCGGTTTATCCGGGAAGACCTTGAAACACGATGGGCAAATCTGGATGCGATGATTAAATTGCAGGAGCAACTAAGGAAAAGACTGAAAAAAATCGAGCCTTCCCAAAACCGACGCAGTGAAATCCTCAAGGAAGTGCTGGACGATCATGATGTGTGGGACGCACTTTCGCGATCGAAGAAAGAGGCCGAACAGCTCGTGAACCGGAGATACCTCAATGAATGACTTTTTGAAGGCGCCAATTGCAGTTGCCGGGATCAGCCACCATACCGCAAATGTGACGGCACTTGAGGAATTCCGGTTTCCTGATGAGCGCGGTTTTCTCACAATGGCCGCAGACCGGTTCAAGGGAGTGGCCATCCTCCAGACCTGCAACCGCGTGGAAGTGCTTGTCGAAGGCGAAGCGGTAGCGCTCTCAGACTTTCTGGAGGAGCACAACCGGTCCGGGTTCTTTGCACTGGAAGGAGTCGAGGCAATCCGGCACCTCCTGCTGCTTGCATCCGGCATAGACTCGATGATTGTGGGCGAAGACCAGATCATCGGACAGTTAAAAAAAATGCTTGCAGATGCACAGGAGGCAAAGACCATCAGCAGCCTCCTTGAACTCTGCATCAACAAAGCGGTGCATGTCGGGATTGAAGTCCGCAGGCGCACCGAGATCAACCGTGGGGCCGTTTCGGTCGGATCGGCAGCGGTCCTGCTCGCCGAATCCCAGATCGGGAGCCTTGAGGGAAAACACATCCTTGTGGTCGGCAGCGGGGAGATGGGCTTATTAGTAGCCCAGGCACTCGCAGCAAAACACCTCACGGCAATGTACGTGGCGAACCGGACATTCGGCCGGGCAAAGATCCTTGCCGAAAAGATCGGGGGAAAGGCAGTCCGGTTCCGCGAACTTTACCATTACATCTCGCTTTCCGATGTAGTCATCTCATGCACTTCTGCACCCCACCCCGTCATCCACTGCGAACAACTAAAAGAAGCCATGAAGGAACGGTGCTGGCCCGTAGAGGGGCATCCCCGCCCGCTCATCCTCATCGACATTGCCCAGCCGCGGGATGTAGAGCCGGGCGCGGAGAATATTGACGGCGTTCGGCTCTTTTCCATTGACAACCTGCGTGTCATCAACGAGCAGACCATGAGTAACCGGAAAGCAGAGGCAGAACGGGCGCGGCAGTTCATTGACGATGAACTCTCCATCTTCCTCCGCCAGCTGAACCGGAAAACCGCCGACGATATCCTTGCTGCACTCCACACGTGGGCAAAAGCGGTCAGGACCCGGGAAAGGGACAAAGCGGTTGCGCGACTGGGGACTTCAGATGAGCGGATCGCAGAGGTTATCGATGATCTCACGCACGTCCTCTCAAAGAAACTGTTAACGGACGCGACATTCGCCATACGCGCAAGTGCCGAGGCAGGAGATCTCGAAGCGGCAGAGGCGCTCCTCAAGGCAATCACCCATGGGGAGCGGTTCTCCTGCAAACGCCCTGCACCAGAGAAACGCCATAAATGATTAATTTTTCAACCATGTCAGGAAAAAAATAAGATCCGGCGGGAATGAGAGGAGGGTTATTTATGAGGGGATGATGATGTCCTCTGATCCTGTTCGGATCCCCGTATGCAATAGTATCCTTTCTGTAGTCCAAGGGTGAATTTCACCGGGCACATCGGGCAGATGCATGCCTTTTTCTCGAACGTACAAACCGGACTGCGCCCGGTGATGCAATAGAACACCTCGCCTTTCTCGCGCATGCACTCGTTATATGTCGGGCAAACGCCGCACGCACAGCGATCTTTTTGTCCGGCAATTGTTACCGCCCGCCGCACCCCGTCCATCGCCGCAATGTTCTTTGAGAATTCCTCAAACTTGTCCATGCACCACCCGACTTGTTGTGGAATAAGTAAATAATCAAAAATAGGGATATTTTAATGCATGCCTGCCCCAATTGTCGGACGAAAGTTTGGTATCCATGCGATCCCTCCAATCACCAGAGAGCAATGCAGGACGATCAAAGTCCTCGGCATATCAGGGTCGAGCCGCCAGCAGCCCGGCATGAGCAAATCCGAACGGCTCCTCTTGCGTGCCCTTGAACAATACAAGGAGTATGGATGTGAAACAACCTTTATCCGGTTAAAAGACCTCATCATCCATGACTGCGAGGGGAATTATTCAGAGAACCCGGCGTATTGCACCTACCCCTGCCAGAGCTCGATGAAGTATGATGATGACCAGATGCAGATTGTGTACGATGCAATCTTAAAAAACGATATCCTGATCCTCGCCACACCAATCAGGTGGAATAACCATTCGGCATTAATCCAGAAATTTGTTGAACGGATGAATACAATCGAGAACCAGTATGCCTGGTATGGAGTCCAGATGATAAAAAACAAAGTCGCCGGGCTCATCATCATCGGGCATGTCGATGGTGTCCAGCATGTAGCCGGGAATCTCCTGAATTTTTTTTCATGGCTCGGGTTCCATATCCCCGAGGATGCGATCGCTTCGTGGGTGGGCGAGAATGATGAGGATACCACCAAGGACTGGGGGCTTATCGAGCAGAACAAATATACTCAGGAAGACCTTGCGAACCTGATCACCGGGGCTTTGCTGCTCGCGTACCAGTTGAAAAATGCCTGTGCCGACGAAAGATCCGGCCACGAATTGTAAACAATAAATAGCATTGCTCCTTAAGAATGGTAACAGAAGAATCATTTTTGGGGTTGGTGACGTCATGGTGTTTCCTGCACGACGGATGAGAAGGTCAAGGTCTCGGACAGTCCAGCCGATGCTGCAACAGGGCCGGCTTGCAAAAACGGATCTGATCGTCCCCATCTTTGTGGACGAAACGCTGTCCAAAAACAAACCGATAGCCTCGATGCCAGGACAGGTACGGTATTCTCCTGACGGGATCTCCCGTGTCGCAGAGAAACTCTGGGATGCCGGGCTCCGGTCTGTCCTAATATTTGGCATCCCGGAAAAAAAGGATCCGGAAGCAAGCAGCGCGTACGATGACAAAGGGGTTGTCCAGCAGGCTGTCCGCAGGATCAAAAAAGCGGTCCCGGACATGGCTGTCATCACTGATGTCTGCGCCTGTGAATACACAGACCATGGGCACTGCGGGATTGTTGGAGAATCACGGTACGGTACCGACCTGCTCAACGATCCCTCGCTTGAGCTGATGAACCGGATAGCGGTCAGTCATGCAAATGCGGGAGCTGATATCGTTGCCCCCTCGTGCATGCTCGACGGGATGGTAGGCTCGATACGGTCGGCGCTCGACGATGACGGGCTTGACGAGGTGCTGATCATGTCTTACTCGACCAAATTTGCATCTGCTTTCTACGGGCCGTTCCGCGAGGCTGCGGATTCGGGTTACTCTTTTGGAGACCGATCGACCTACCAGATTCATCCGGCAAATGCACGCGAGGCGTTCCTCGAATCCCAGCTTGATGTTAAAGAGGGTGCAGATATCCTTATGGTCAAACCTGCAGGGTTTTACCTTGATATCGTTGCCGAAATCGCAACACTCGGGCTTCCTGTTGCCGCATACCAGGTCAGCGGTGAATACGCGATGATCAAAGCGGCAGCCGGGCGGGGCTGGATAAATGAAAAAGAGGCGGTGATGGAAAGCCTCACATGTATCAGGCGTGCCGGGGCTGACTTGATCATCTCCTATTTTGCTCCGGATGTTGCGGGGTGGATGGATGAAAAGCAGTGACCTGTTTGCCCTGGCACAGGCAATAATTCCCGGGGGGGTTTCCAGTCCGGTCCGTGCCATCAAACCATACCCTTTCTATACTGCCCGGGCACAGGGTCCAAACCTTGTTACTGTAGACGGGCAGCAGCTGACAGACTGCTGTTGTGCCTACGGCCCGCTCATTCTCGGTCATGCTCACCCGGCGATCAAAAGGGCGATTGCGGAACAACTGGAAGGTGGCTGGCTCTATGGTACGCCGGTTTCCTCTGAACCGGAGTTTGCCCGCCTTATTACGGGCGACCACCCCGGCATGGACATGGTCCGCTTTGTATCGAGCGGTTCGGAAGCCACCATGGCGGCAATCCGTCTTGCGCGGGGTTTTACAAAGAAAAAGGACATCGTGAAAGTTGAGGGAGGGTTCCATGGCGCACATGACGGGGTGCTCGTAAAAGCCGGATCCGGTGCAACAACGCTCGGCATCCCGGATTCTGCCGGGGTTCTCGCGGATGTAGTCGCCCACACACGACAGGTCCCGTACAATAACCATGAAGCGCTGGAATCGCTGCTTGCAAAAAATGATGATATTGCAGCGATGATTGTCGAGCCGGTGCTGGGAAACATCGGCCTTATCCCTCCCGACAATAATTATCTGCAGGAAATCCGGTCGATCACCCGTGCACATGATGTCCTTTTGATTTTTGATGAAGTGATCACCGGATACAGGCTCGGTATAGGCGGAGCTCAGGTGAAGTACGGGGTCAGACCGGATCTGACTACGCTGGGCAAGATTATTGGCGGCGGGCTTCCAATCGGCGCTTTTTTGGGGAGAAAGGAGATCATGGAACTGACAGCCCCCTCAGGCCCGGTCTACCAGGCAGGTACGTTTTCGGGAAACCCGCTCTCGCTTGCGGCAGGTATTGCCACTGTCCGATGGTTGCATGCCCACAGGAATGCATACGACGAACTCGACAAAAAAACGCGTGCCATTGAGGATGGGTGCTCCGGTAAGACCAACGGCTCGTTCATCCATCTTGGATCAATGTTTACGTATTTTTTCCGGCCGAAACCACCATGCAATTATAAGGAAGTAAAGGAATGCGATACCGCTGCGTTCCAGCAGTTCTGGAACCGGATGCTTGCCTCGGGCATTTTCCTGCCGCCTTCCCAGTTTGAAACCAATTTTTTATCGGTTGTTCATTCCGATGCAGACATTGAAAAGATCATCATGGCGTACCGATCATGTCTTTAAAAATCGGCACACGGGGCAGCAAGCTCGCGCTCGCACAGGCCGATACGGTCTGCAGGAAGCTTACTGCGATGGGGATCGGGGTAGAGCAGGTCGTCATCACCACTCAGGGCGACACAAACCATGGTGTACCGCTGCACGAGATTGGCGGACAGGGTGTATTTGTCCGGGCGCTTGATGATGCAATCCTTGATGGTGAGATTGACTGTGCAGTGCACAGCATGAAGGACATCCCTGCAATCCGTCCATCCGGTCTCGTCACCGCTGCCATCTTAAAACGGGATTCTCCTGCAGATTATATCACATACACCTCTGCACTACCGGTTGTGAGAGTGATTGGCACTTCAAGTACCCGGAGGCGGGCCCAGCTCCTCCGTCATGACCCTGGCATCACTATCAAAGACCTGCGGGGCAATATCGATACCCGGCTCCGAAAACTCAATGCCGGGGAGTACGATGCGATCATACTTGCAGAGGCCGGCCTGGTACGGCTTGGGATCCGGGTACCCGGTGAGCGCCTGCCAATAGAGAAGTTTGTCCCGTCCCCCAACCAGGGCACCATCGCAGTGGTAAGCCGGGCAGACCCTTCGCTTGTTAAGACACTTGCTGCGCTTGACCACCCGCAGTCCCGTACTGATGTAATGATCGAGCGCGCAGTCATGGAGCAGCTTGGTGGCGGATGTTTTACCCCGCTGGGAATTTACAGCTGCGCCGGCCACCTGATTGCTGAAGTGCTTTCCCTTGACGGCAGCCGTACAGAACGGATCGAAACGGATGTTTTGAGCATTCAAAAAGCGTGTGACCAGGGCCGGATACTAAAAAGGCGTGCACAGGATCTCATTGATGATGCGTACGCGAAGCTGAGGATTGTACCATGACCGGCAAAGTCTATCTTGTAGGTTCAGGACCCGGTGCCATAGGGCTCCTTGCACAACGGGCCCGGAACGTGATCGATGGTGCCGATGTAGTGCTCTATGACCAGCTGCCCGGAGAGGAGATCCTCGCCACCCTGCCGGAACATGCAGAGAAGATTGATTGCGGGAAATATGGTGGGAAGCACACGCTCGAACAGGATGAGATCGAGGCGCTGATGATCGACCGCGCACAACGGGGCAAGGTCGTTATCCGGCTTAAAGGAGGCGATCCTTTTATGTTTGGGAGGGGAGGAGAAGAACTGGAAACATTACGGGCTGCCGGCATCGAAGTTGAAATGGTACCGGGAATTTCCAGTGCCCTTGCAGTTCCCGCATCTGTGGGCATCCCGCTCACCCACCGGAGCTATGCATCTCAGGTGACTATCCTTACCGGGCACGAAGACCCGACCAAACCAGAACCGGCGCTTGACTGGAAACTCCTTGCGCAGAGCCGTGGTACAATCGTGATCCTGATGGGGGTTGCAAATCTTAAAAAAATTGCATTCGCCCTGGTGAAGAATGGCAGGAGCAAAAAAACCCCGGTTGCCATTATCGAGCGTGGCCTGCGCACGGATCACCGGGTGACAACCGGCACGCTCGATACAATCGCAACAAAAGCCAAAAAAACCGGAGTCAGACCACCTGCCGTTATTGTGATCGGTGATGTGGTAAAGTTATATGATCCAAACGCGCCGGATTTAATACCGGTTGGTGAGGAATGATAAACAATGCTGGAACTTGTCGATAAATTTGAACGAATCGTTTATGCAGTCCTGATGCTCCTGCTCATGGTCGTGCTCCTGTTCGCCATCGGGGAATTGTGTTATCTTCTTATTTCAAGCCTGACAAACCCTCCTCCCATGCTGCTCGAAAACCACGAGCTAACGAATGTTCTTGGGGTATTCCTGCTGATACTGATTGGAATTGAACTGCTCGATACCATCAAGGCGTATTTTTTGGAGAATGCAATCCATTTCGAGATCGTCATCCTGCTGGCAATTGTCGCCATTGCCCGTAAGGTGATCCTGCTCGACCCCGCTTCAGCACCGAACCCGGAATTTATTGGCATGGAACTCATTGGAATCGGAGTTGTGGTACTCGGCCTTGCCGGAGCATATTTCCTCATTAAGAAAGCCGGGGGAATTGTGGTTGGCGGGCATGTGGAAGGGAAGCCCCCCGTCTGATTTTTTCCCTTTTTTATCCCGGATTGTGTGATCAAAGCCGGTAATCGATACTCCGGTCATACACGAGCGGTAATGAATCCAATTCTCTTCTAAAACAAGTCTTAATACGTTAACACAACTAAAGTTTGGAAAGATGAGCATATCGAAGCTACCGGGCGGTCCGACACAGGATGAAGTGATGGCTGTAACGCTTCTTAAGCTCGGTCTGCGTGATAGGGATCTGATGCTGGATATCGGTTGCGGTACCGGGAAGGTTTCGATCGCCGCTGCAAAAAGGAGCATTCATGTCGTCGCTGTTGACCGGAGGGCTGAAGCGATCCGGTTCGCCCGAAAAGAAGCGATGAAAGAAGGCATGGAAACGATTGAATTTACCTGCATCGGGGCATATGATTTTCTTGCAAACGACAACCGCATATTCGACTGTGCATTTATCGGAGGCTCTCACGGCATTGGTGAATTTTTACCGGTGCTCGCAAAACGGGTCCGTCGCAGTATCGTCATAAACGCGGTAATGGTCTCAACACTGGAGACGGCGGTACGTGCAATGCAGGATCTTGGGATATTTTCCGAAGTCATCCATGTCCAGATCGCACGCTCGCACAATATCGCAGGGAGCATCATGTTCAAACCCATCGATCCGATCTATGTGATTGTCGGAAAAGGTGCGGCATGCTGATCGGACTGGGACTTGGCCCGGGAAACCCGGAACTCCTTACATTGCGGGCAGTCCGCCTCATAAAAGAAGCGGATGCAGTTTTTGTACCCGGCCGGATTGCATATGACCTTATCAGACCTTACCGTGAACCGGTTATGCTCGATTTTCCGATGACTGATGACGAAACCCGTATCACGGTAAGCATTTGTGAAAATGCCGCATTGATTGCTCAGGCGGCAAAGACGGGTTGCGCAGTGTTTGGCATCCTTGGAGACCCCAACTTTTTCTCAACCTTCACCCGGCTCTGTGACGTTATGAAAGAAAAATATCCCGAGGTGGAATGCCGTACTGAACCGGGTATTTCTGCAATCACCGCATTTGCGGCAGCAGCAAATCTTTCCCTCTCCCAGGGGTTCATTGTCTCCGATGGCGGTATTCCTGACACTCGTATTCTTTTAAAAGTACGACGCCCAAAGAAACGTGCTGCAGAACTGCAAAAAGAAGGCTATCGCACATTCGTGCTGGTCGAACGGATGTTTTTCCCTGATATGAAGGTTTACCGTGACGGGGATTTGCCGGAGAGAAGCGACTATCTCAGTGTCATGTATGCGAGGCGGTAAGATGGCGCATCAAAAAGAGCCGGTCGTTTATTTTGTTGGTGCCGGGCCCGGAGATCCCGAATTAATCACAGTCAAAGGTAAGAATCTTCTTGAGCGGGCTGACGTACTGATCTATGCCGGGTCACTGGTGAATCCTAAACTCGTAGATCAGTCAGATGCACCCGTCCGTATTGACAGCTGGGGAATGAAGCTCGAAGAGATCGTCATGGTAATGGAACAGCACGCAAAATCCGGCAAGACCGTTGTCCGGCTCCATTCGGGTGATCCCTCTCTCTTTGGCGCAATTATCGAGCAGATGGCAGAACTGAAACACAGGGGTGTCACCGCAAAGATTGTCCCTGGTGTTTCCTCGCTGTTTGCTGCAGCCGCGGCGCTCCAGATCGAACTGGTGCTCAATGGAATCACTGATGCACTGGTAATTACCCGCCCTGCCGGAAAGACCCTTGAACAAGACCACATTTCGGAGCTTTCGGGATCCGGTGCAACGATGGCAGTATTTCTGGGCACCGATCGTTTTGAGGAAGTCACCAAAAAGTTCACCTGTCCGCCCGATACCCCGGCCGCAGTGGTCTATCATGCATCATGGGATGACCAGAAACTTATCCGGGGAACTGTTGGTGACATCGCACAAAAAGCAAAAGATGCCGGTATCACAAAGACTGCATTGTTGATTATCGGACATGTTGTCGACCCGCAGAATCAGTTCAGGAGGTCGCATCTTTATTCATGACCGGGACTGTTGTCATCGCGTTTCCACGGTCATTTCCGCAGGCACGGCGGATTGCAGAACATCTCAATGCAACTTTGCTTCCGTACGATGCCGAGGTCTTTGCACGGACTTTTGAATCGGCGCAGCGGATCGTCGCGTTGATGGCCGCAGGTATTGTGGTTCGTTCAATCGCTCCTTTACTGGAAGATAAGTGGGTGGATCCCGCAGTAGTTGTGGTGAGCCCGGACCTTTCCTACTCTATCCCCCTTATTGGCGGGCACCATGGGGCCAACGAGCTTGCAAAGGAGCTTGCTGTTCTGGGCATCAGACCGGTCATCACAACAGCTACTGAAAGCACAGGCAGGGAATCGGTTGAGATGATGGCAAAAAGATCTGGTTGCGATATTGTTAACCGTGATTCCACCCGCACGGTCAATGCTGCAATTATTGATGAAAACGTGCCCGTACTTGCTGTCAGGGGGCCGGCAGTAGTGATTGCCGGCACACGCGTTTCAGTTCTTTTCAACAAAGGAACATATACCGTTGGTATAGGGTGCCGGAAGGGAATAAAAAAAGAAGAAGTGCTTGCCGCGATCCGGCAGGCACTGGATACATGCAGGATTTCTCCTCATGAGGTATTTGCATACGCAACAACAGCAAAGAAATATTCTGAAACCGGGCTTACCGAAGCGATCGCATCAATTCCAGCCGGATTGATATTTCTTGATGATGAAATCATTAACGCGCAACCCCTGCGATCGCCATCAAGGGCAGGGAGGATCGGGCTGCCGGGTGTTGCAGAACCCTGTGCCCTTGCCCTCTCAAAACACAAGGAACTTCTCATGGAAAAAACTGTATTCGGGAGGGTGACCATTGCGATTGCCCGATAACCAGAAAGGTTCTCTCGCGATTGTGGGGATAGGGCCCGGGAGCCGTGACCAGATGACTGCACGGGCACTCAAGGTGATTGCTGGAGCGGAGATCATCATTGGCAATGACACGTACCTTGACCAGCTCGAACCCCTTCTGGCAGGAAAAAATGTTATCCGCAGTTCGATGGGAAAGGAGGTCGAGCGTGCCAAAACCGCCATTAAAATGGCACAGAAGCGCCGTGTCGTGATGGTCTCCGGTGGCGATGCCGGGGTGTATGGGATGGCGGGTATCGTTCTTGAGGTTCTTGAACACGAGAAGATTGCAATTCCGGTCGATATCGTGCCGGGTGTGACTGCTGCCACGGCTGCAGCATCACTGGTCGGCTCACCTCTATCCGGGGATTTTGCAGTTATCAGCCTCTCGGATCTTCTGACCCCCTTTGAAGTCATCGAGAAAAGACTTGAAGCTGTTTTCTCAGTTGGGATCCCGGTAGTCCTCTACAATCCCAGAAGCCGCGGCAGACCGCATAACTTTTCTGCAGCTGTTGCCATTGCACGAAAATACCTTGTGGAACATACACCGGTAGCCCTTGTCAGGAATGCATTCCGGGAGGGAGAGGAGATCACCATCACAACGCTTGGTGAAATTGAACCGTACTGTGATGTTGTGGATATGCACACCACGGTCATCATTGGCGGTGCAGAGAGCAGGATCTGGAGGATGGGACAGAATGTCAAAGGAATCATCACGCCACGGGGATACCACCGGAAGTACGTATACTGATCCGGGCGCGGAAACGCGCGAAGCATACGAGATCTCAAAAAAATCACGGATGCTGGCAAGGTCGGTGATCGGTAACAAATCACCAGAAGACCGGATCCGGCAACGGTGCTCGATTGCGGTTGGGGATTTTTCTTTTGCCCCGCTCATGCGGTTCTGCCATAAACCTGTTGAATCTGTTCGCTCTGCGCTCGAAAAAAATGCTTTGATTATCACCGATATCAGGATGGTGCAGGCAGGAATTCAGAAAAAAGGGCATTGTTCCGAAGTGATCTGTGCGCTTGATTACGGAACAGATCTTGCTATTGAACGGGAGATCACCCGGACATCAGCCGGATTTTTCTCTCTGGAGAATCGCATCACTGGTTCAATTATTGTTATCGGTAACGCTCCATCTGCCCTCCTTGCTGTAATCGATATGGTCGGGCGGGGAATACGGCCGGCGGTGATCATAGGTACCCCGGTAGGTTTTGTAAACGCTGCGGAATCAAAAGAATTACTCCGGACACTCCCCGTCCCCTCCATTTCAAATGAGGGGACACGAGGTGGAACACCGGTGGCAGTGGCTGCAATAAACGAGTGCATCACGATATATTCAGAGGGAACAACGCATGCGGGATCCGGTCACCGGGTTTGAATACCCAAAAGAATGGCAGGATAAGTGCCGGTCAAAGAAGAAACTTGGGGATGTAAAAAAGGGACTGGCTGTCCTGACATCTTCAGGAGTGGTCCTGCGCCGCGGATTCACAACCGGGACAACCGCAGCCGCTGCATGTAAAGCTGCTGTTCTCTCGCTTCAATCGGATGTTTCATCAGTTCAAATCACCGTGCCCTGCGGATTGATTGTGGAAGTTCCCGTCACTGCGAAGGGGGGGCGGGCGAGCGCGAAAAAATTTTCCGGGGATTATCCCACAGATGCAACGGCTGGTTGTGAATTTATTGCCCTTGCAAAAAAAAAGGAAATCGGTATCGGACTTGTGCCCGGGAGAGGGATTGGGACGTTTGCCCGCACCACACCCCGTTTCTCTAAGGGTACACCTGCGATAAACCCGCTTCCCCTTACCTGCATCCTCCAGTCAATTCAGGAAGCGCTCGATCAAACCGGGTTTTCGGGTATCACCATTACCTTATCCGTCCCAAAAGGGACAGAAGTAGCAAAAAGGACACTCAACTCCCGCGTTGGTGTAAAAGGAGGGATCTCGATTCTCGGCACCACAGGTCTTGTAGAACCCTGGGACGACCACCTGGCCGAATCCATGATGGACCGGATCTCAAAATCCGGAAATATTGTCCTGACCACCGGTCGGACCGGGCTCCGGTACGCCCGCCTGAGGTACCCGGATCATGATATCGTTTTGGTTGGTTCAAAGATCGGTGATGCGTTATCTGTTGCCCGTGTTCCGGTGATACTGTTCGGACTGCCTGCCCTGATCCTCAAATTCCTCAAACCGGATATTCTCAATGGTACAGGATTTTTAACAGTAGAAGAACTGGGAGCCTCACCCCGTTTCGGCGATATGACAAAGGCTATTCTTTTATCCTGCAGGAAAACCTATCCGGCTGTTCACGTGGTGATTGTGAACAGGGATGGAGAGATTATCGGAGAGACTCCATGAAGATCGTTGGTGTTGGCTGTGGTCCCGGTTTACTCACGGAAGAAGCAATACAGGTTATCCGGTCAGCAACCCTGATCTATGGATCGGACCGGGCAATTGAGATCTGCCGTCCGTTCATACCTCCGGGCTGCATGGTCAAAACCATTGACGACTTTAAAGCGCTGCACACGCTCCCGGATGACGCGGTTGTCCTCTCTACGGGGGACCCTATGCTTGCCGGACTCGGATATCTCAAGGGCGACGTGGTACCGGGGATTTCATCCCTTCAGGTTGCCGCGGCACGGTTGAGGATCCCGCTGGCACGGATCGTTCCTGTTGTAGCCCATGGTACCGGCCACGACAAGGGAATGAACGACACCCTTGACGAAGTGCTATGTAAAAAGATCGTCTTTCTCATCGCTGATCCAAAATTTGATACTTTGGAACTGTACAGAAAGCTCCAGGCACTAAATATTCCGATGAAGGTGGCAGTCTGTGAAAACCTCGGCTATCCGGATGAGAGAATTTTAGTAGATACTCTCGAATCTCCACCGCCGGTTACTTCAGCTATGTATTCGCTTATGATCGGTGACTTTTGATTATACACCTCGTTTTTGGCCGGACAACCAAAAGCCTTTTTCGCCACCGGTTGATATTGTGTACAGGAGACGTTATCTATGGATAAGGCAACTAAAAGCCAGATCAGCCTCGGACTTTTCGCCGTCGGTTTTATCATGATCTTTATTCAGGACTTAAAAAGGCTGGATACGATTAACCTTGGGTTTTCCTGGCCTTTTGCGATCATGTTCTACCTTGGACTCGCCTTCATGGCAATCGGATATTACCTCAAATAGAATGAATCAATCAACTCCCTGATTTTGGGGCAGGGTTTGGTCCCGGTCGGGTTCATTGCCAGTCTTATCTTTTTTATATATAACTTGCGTTGATTTCACCCCCAAACGATGGCATACCTTATGGAATACCCGATACGCAATGGATGCCGGTACAATCAGGATAGACGTTATCCGCATGTTCTCAGCAAGGCAGCATGAGACGATTTCTCCATCCTAATTTAAAAGGGTATATATTATGCGATGACGAGACTGATTCATCGATGAGTGAACATTTAAAAGCCAAGCACGGCAGCAGGTATGACCGGTTACAGGGGCGGGTCTATTTCCTTCTCGAATCACCGGCAAAAGAGAACACAGCCCGAAAGATCGTCATCTATTTTATCGCAGGAATGATCCTGCTTAATGTCGCTGCAGTGATCCTTGAAACAGAAAATAAAATATTCATTGAGTATGCACCATATTTCCATCTTATCGACTTTGTTTGTGTCGTGGTATTTTCAATTGAATATGTTCTCAGGGTCTGGTGCTGTGTCAGGAACCCGGCCTATTCTCTTCCGGTAACTGGCCGTTTGCACTACATGATGTCGCCGCTGGCGCTTATTGACCTGCTTGCGATCACGCCCTTTTACCTCCCGTTTATAATTCCGGTTGAACTCCGGTTGCTGAGGTTATTGCGCCTGTTAAGGATATTCCGGGTTCTCAAGCTTGGCAGGTATTCAAATGCCTTTGATACATTCGCAGCTGTCCTTAAGGAGAAAAAAGAGGAGATTGTCATTGCCGTGATCATGGCATCGCTTGTTCTCGTCCTCTCTTCAAGCGCCATGTATTTTGTTGAGCATGAAGCCCAGCCGGAAAAATTTTCCAGTATTCCAGGCTCGATGTGGTGGGGGGTAGAAACGCTTACAACTGTCGGGTACGGGGATGTATATCCGGTCACAGCAGCCGGAAGAGTGATCAGTGCCATTGTTGCGCTCTCTTCAATCGGCCTGTTTGCCCTCCCTGCAGCCATCCTTGCTTCCGGGTTTGTAGAGAGCATCAAAAAACGGCATGCAAAACACAGCACTACTATAATCATTTGTCCCAGATGCAAGGAGGAGATTGACCTGCACCCTGATATGGTTCCGGGTATCTCCAATAATGATGTGGAAGCAGCGCCGCACAGTCATACCAAAAAAAGGATGGATTGAGCAGATTCGGGTGCAGGGGGCGTACCTTTTTATTTTAGAGCCAGACTTATTCATAAAATTTGCCTGAAAGGTTCTGCATTTTTTCCCCGTTTTTTAAAAATAAAATTAAAAATCGTGATGAGCCGATAAAACCGGTTTATGAAGCACCTTTTTTTGGCTCTCTTTTGTTACTCTCTTCTTTGTCAACCTTGATTTCGCACTGCCGGTCACCCATGCACATCGCCCTCACAAACCGGGATTTATATTTGGGGTTCAGGTTCTTCTGAGTGCTCAGGGTGAAGGCAAGGCAGCGTTTAAACGCACGGTCAGGAGAAGCGCCCATGCTGGCTGCCTCCTCGACAAACGGGCAGTGTTTGACGATGACAACCGATCCATCCTCGCCGACGTCCATCACCTCGTCCTTGTAGTCCGGGCCAAACAGGATTGCCCTCACATTACTCATGCTTTGAGCAAGGTCCTCTGCATTCGCGAGCGGCAGTTTGAGCGAACGGGCGATATCCAACCCGAATTTTGAGAACTCAACCCAGATCTCCTGTTCCAGTTCGTCATACCGGTCCCCGACTACCGGGGAGAAGACAACTTCATACATCGCAGTAAGCCGTGCGGCGCCCCGCGCCGAAATCTTCCATTTCACATCATCGGGAATCGATCTAAGGTCCCGCATCCACCTATTCTCCCTGATCGAGTTTATGGTTGCGGCGTGGATATCAAACCATAGGTAAGGAGCCTTTTGAACCGGGCGATTTTAAAAAAAATACAAGGAGCAACTACAAAGATTTAATAGAGTTTATTTCTATTTACTCATCTGTATATGATCCTTGATCATGAAAAGATCTCGAGAATCAAAACTGCTCCTAAATCCCATAAAAAAGGGATGAGCATCTCGGAGATCGCACGTCAGCTCAAAATGAACCGCAACTCTGTTGCAAAATATCTCGAGATCCTGCTGATATCCGGACAGGTCGGGGCAACGAAGTAGGGCATCTCAAAGATCTATACGCTCTCCCGGCGTGTGCCGGTATCGGCAATGATGGATTTTCTTCAGTAATATCCATCATCGATAAAAGTGGTTGGATCATTCATGCAGATGACCGTTTGATTCAGTTCGTATGTATCCAGCGTGAAACACTGAAAGCAGGTTGACCCGGGTCATTTCAGTCAAAAAACCACAATTCTGGCTGCCATTTGGTATTATAATCCTGCGTTTCGCTCCGTTACCAATGATTCTTTATTTTTTAGCTAATTCCATCACGTTAATTTTGATAGCAAATAAAGTATTCAGTCATTTGAAAACCGCCATTCTGACGGATATTTTCACATTCAAACCATAAAGTTTAACATGGGTTGTTCTGATTTTCCGTTTGTAGGAGGTAAGATTATGGACATGAAATACGTACCAACAACATGCCCGTACTGTGGTTGTGGCTGCGGCTTCAACCTTGTTGTCGTAGACAAGAAGGTTGTCGGCGTCGCACCATGGCAACGTGCTCCTGTCAACGAGGGCAAGCTCTGCCCCAAGGGGAACTACGCGCATGAATTCATCAACAGCCCTGACCGGCTGACAAAGCCGCTGATCAAGAAGGACGGCAAGTTTGTCGAGGCAAGCTGGGACGAGGCATACAAGCTGATCGCCGAGAAGTTCAAGAAGTACCAGGGTGAACAGAGTGCCTGCCTTGCTTCTGCACGTGTCTCCAACGAGGAGAACTACTTAATGCA
Organism: Methanoregula sp.; assembly: GCA_026625165.1. Lineage (NCBI taxonomy): Archaea > Methanobacteriati > Methanobacteriota > Methanomicrobia > Methanomicrobiales > Methanoregulaceae > Methanoregula > Methanoregula sp. The sequence goes on from CP112999.1 coordinate 1,106,666, forward strand.
GAAGTTCGCACGGGCTGTCTTGAAGACTCCCAATATCGACCACTGCGCCCGGCTCTGCCACGCATCGACAGTTGTCGGGCTTGCCGGAACCTTTGGATCCGGTGCAATGACAAACTCGATCGGTGATATCGGCGAGTCCAAGTGCATCTTTGTTCTTGGCAGCAACACGTTTGAGCAGCACCCGCTGATCGGGCGCCAGATCATGCTCGCCAAGAAGCGCGGCGGCAAGCTGATCGTTGCTGACCCCCGGTTCACCCCGACGGCAAAGCAGGCTGACCTGTACATGCCGTTTGACTCGGGCACTGATGTCGCGATCCTCAACGGCCTGATGCAGTACATCATCAAGAACGGCTGGGAGAACAAGGACTTCATCGCAAAGAGGACCAAGGACTATGATAAACTAAAAGAAGTCGTGATGAAGGATACCTACAGCCTTGAGAACGTCTCCAAGATCAGCAAGATTCCGGCAAAGGACCTCGCGACCGCTGCAGAATGGATTGCCAAGGCAGAGTCCAGCAATGTCCTCTACTCGATGGGCATCACCCAGCACACCACCGGTGTGGAGAATGTCAGGTCCGTTGCCAGCCTCCAGATGCTGACCGGCCACCTCGGCAAGCGGGGCGGCGGTGTCTGCGCACTGCGTGGCCAGAACAACGTGCAGGGAGCCTGCGACATGGGAGCGCTCGCAAACGTGTACTCCGGGTACCAGGCAGTCATCGTTCCCGAGATGAAGAAGAAGATGGAGGACGCGTGGGGATGCACGATTGCCGAGGGTAAAGTCGGCCTGACCGTCACCAAGCTGATCAACACGCTCGCTGACGAGCCCGGCAAGGTCAAGTGCGTCTATATCATGGGCGAGAACCCGATGATCTCCGACCCTGACCTCCACCACGTGGAGAAGGGAATGAAGAACGTCGAGTTCATGGTCGTGCAGGACATCTTCATGACCGAGACCGCAGCGCTTGCAAATGTTGTACTCCCGGCAGCCTGCTATGCTGAAAAGGACGGTACCCAGACCAATACCGAACGCCGCGTCCAGAAGTGGAGAAAAGCCCAGAACCCGCCCGGTGAGGCAAAGGCGGACTGGCAGATCTTCTGCGAACTCGCCAAGTACATGGGATACGAGAAACAGTTCCCGTATAAGAGCGCCGAGGAGATATTCACTGAGATCTCAAAGGTAACACCATCCTATGGCGGCATGACCTATGCACGCCTCGAAAAGCCTGAAGCGCTCCACTGGCCCTGCCCGACTGCAGAGCACCCGGGGACACCGATCCTGCACAAGGAGAAGTTCACACACCCGGACGGGCTGGGCATCTTCATCCCCTGTGAGTTCAAGTACCCCGCGGAAGTGCCAGACAAGGACTACCCGCTCATCATGACCACCGGGCGCTGCCTCTGGCAGTGGCACACCGGCACGATGACCCGCAGGTCAGAGAGCCTCGAGCGCGAGGAGCCGACCGGCTGGGTCGAGATCAATCCCGAGGATGCCAAGGCACTCGGTATAAAGGACAAGGAGAAGGTACGCGCCGTCACCCGCCGCGGACAGATCGAGATCGGGGCCCGCGTAACAAAGGACATCAAGAAAGGCGTGGTCTTCATGCCTTTCCACTACGCGGAATGTGCCGCTAACGTGCTCACCAACAACGCTCTCGACCCGTTTGCAGCTATTCCTGAGTTCAAGGCCTGTGCTGTTAGGCTCGAGAAGATCGCGGAGGCGAAGTAACATGGCAAAGAAAGGCGACATGCTCTACGCGTGGACCAATGACGCAGAGATCAAGAAGAAGGCTGAGCTTGGCGGTGCAGTTACCGGGCTCTGGAAACACGCACTTGAATCCAAGATGGTCGATGCCGTATTAGCTGTAAAGAAAGGCGTAGATCTCTATGATGCACAAATGGTTCTCATCACGAACCCTGCAGACCTGAAAAACACGGCCGGGTCGCTCCACTGCGGGACGCTGCTTCTCTCCAAGGTCGTGAAAAAATATCTTGATGGTGCAAAGGGCAAGAAACTCGGTATTACTGTCAAGGGCTGCGATGTTATGGGGCTGATTGAACTTGCGAAACGCAAACAGGTTAACCTTGATAACATCCTCATGATTGGCGTGAACTGCGGCGGTTCGGTCAGCCCGGTCTCCGCCCGGAAGATGATCGCTGAAAAATACGGCGTCGACCCGGACAAGGTGCACAAGGAAGAGATCGACAAGGGCCAGTTCATCATCGAGTACGAGGGAGGGCACAAGGGCATCTCCATTGACGAGCTTGAGGAACAAGGCTTCGGCCGCAGGTCCAACTGCCGCCGGTGCAAGATGAAAGTCCCCCGCCAGGCGGACCTTGCCTGTGGGAACTGGGGTGTCATCGGTGACAAGGCAGGCAAGGCAACCTTTGTCGAGGTCTGCAGCGACAAGGGTGCAAACCTTGTCAACGGGGCAGTGAAAGCAGGCGTCCTCGCAACCGAGGTACCGAACCCGAAGGGGCTCGAGATGCGCGGAAAGGTCGAGGGCGCGATGCTCAAGCTGGGAGACAAATGGAGGAAGAAGGATTTCACAGCACTCGGGGCAAACATGTGGGAGACGATCAACAAAGAGACATCACGGTGCATCAAGTGCTATTCATGTATCGAGAACTGCCCGGTGTGCTTCACTGCAGCCGATGAGCTGAAAAAGGGCTCCCTTATGGTCAGGCCCGGGGAAGTCCCGCCGAACTCGATGTTCCATTTAAGGAGGTTCGCTCACATATCAGACAGCTGCATCAACTGTGGTCAGTGCGAGGAACTCTGTCCGATGGACATTCCGCTCGCGCTCTTCTCACATGCGATCCGTGTCGAAGGTGATGCGACCTTTGAACCGAAGCTGGGTAAGGCAGCATATACCAATTAATTTTTTACTCTCTGTACAAGCAGATGGATCCCAGAATATACAATCAGACAAAGGCACGACTGGAGGGTATCTACACGAACATTGCGTTCCCTGAAGAATGGTAGGAATCAGATTTCCCCCCCGGTTCGGCTAATTGGGGGTACAGGATGGGGCGGGGAATCATCTCTGGAGTAGTTTTACACCGTGTCAAGGTGAGTGTCAGGGCATTATTCGCCTCTAGTCCTGATCCTCATTCCCTGCCTTATGACGCAACGCATGAACACCCTTTTAAGAACTGTTCTATCCTGTTTTTGACATTCATGAAAAATCATTGAAAATGTCTTATGCTCTCATAACCTTGTTACGTGATACTTGGATGTGGTAGTATTGTCCCTGATGTGAGGTACAATCCATCGTGTGTTCACTCCTCTTTCACCCGATGAATAAAAGGGTAAGGGGTCATTCCAGTCCCCATTTTTTCTTGGGTGTTCGGTAGAATCAGCTCGATTATGACGCTCTTGGGGGAATTAATCCTCGCTGGAAAGCGAGGATCGATTGAAGAAACCATATCAATGGTTTCGATTTTTTTGCCGTTCCCGCAGGGATGGGCAAACTGAAGAAGATATCCGTCAGGGCATCTTCGATATGCGACTGCAAGGATGCACTGGAAGATGTCCATCAGGGCATCTTCGATTTACATTCCCCCGCCGCTATGGCAAACCCGGAAATATTCTGTCGAATATTTCCTGGCTATCCTGTCCTGTCTTTTGGATACGACAGACACCCCCCATGATGCGATAGTAGGATACGAGGTTTACTTAAATCTGTAGAATTATCATTGTAATCTTCATCACTTTTTTCTTTACAATTTCAGGAATGGTATTTTAACACAAAATTCGTAGTTGATTTAGTAAAATATTTGGGGCTAAAATAGTACTTTACCCGTAATTTTTATGTCCTCTTAAACATCGCATCCAGTTGTTCACGCGTAAACCTGACCATTGTTGGTCTCCCGTGAGGGCAGGAGAAGGGGTTATGTGCAAGCCGGAGCTGCTGGAGTAGGCGGCGGCACTGTTCGGGCGTGCAGGCAGTACCGGCCTTTATCGCGCTGCGGCAGGCGATGATACGCGTAATGCGCTCACGGCTGCTGACAGACCGGGAGGTATCTTCCCGGCTGAGGTCATCCACAATCTCATTGACCAGATTAGAGTGTTCGAGCGCCCCCAGCACCACCGGTACTGCCCGTACCAGGAACGTATCTTTCCCGAAGTCCTCAATTTCAAACCCTTCTTCTGTAAGCGATGGCAGCAGTTCCCGCAGGACGGCAGAGTCCCGTGCGGAACGGTGAAGGAGGACCGGGGCGATAAGTTCCTGTGACTGCCGGGCCGACTCCCTCTTTGCGCTCACCATCTCATACATGATCCGTTCGTGGGCAGCATGCTGGTCGACAAGGATCAGGTCCCCGGACCGTGTAGCGGCGAGGATATAAATCCCCCCGATCTGACCTATGACATCCATATCGGGGACGATGTTTGCATCCGGAAGGATTCCCGTCGGAAGTTCTGACTGGCGGAGCTGGCGATCCGTGGTGATGATACCAGCATGGGTAGGTTCCAGTGCCGGTTCGCTGACACCGTACGCACGACCCGGTTCAACGTCGTAGGACGCATGAGCATCCCCATGCCCTGTCTGTACCGTGGGGAACGGGTTATCAGGTGCCTGTGCAGCAGGAATAAGGTCAGATCTGAGCAGTGCACCCGAAATTGCCTGACGGACTGCGATGCATATCTCGCGTTCCGGACCCAGCCGCACCTGTTTTTTTGCCGGGTGGACATTCACATCCACAAGGGCAGGATCGATTACAAGGAAGAGAAATACAACCGGAAACCGTTCCTTTGAAAGGAGTGTCCCGTACCCTTCAAGAATTGCTGAATTTATCGGAGATGATGAGACATAACGCCCGTTGATTGAGACGATGATACGCTTTAAGTTTTTCCGGAAGAGGGAAGGGCGGGAGATATACCCGTTGATCAACACCACCGGGTTTTCATGTTCAACCGGAATCAGATATGGAACTATGTCACTGCCAAAGAGGCGTGCGATAGCGTCAAGGAGCCTGGATGATTGTTCTGTAGTTATGATTTCCTTTCCGTTATGGGTCAGGAACACCGAAATTTCAGGATGAGCCAGCGCGAGCCCTTCAATGATACCGGTAATATGGGCCAGCTCTGTACCAAGGGTCTTTAAGAATTTTTTTCTTGCAGGAGTGTTAAAAAAAAGGTCCTGAACAAGGATATTTGTGCCTTCCGGGGTGCCTATCTCTCCGTGTTCCCTGATTTCCCCGGCTTCAACAACCACTTTTGTGCCTGAGATTGCCGGACTCTTGTGTGGTTTTGTGCAAAGGGTTACCCGGGAAACTGCAGCGATGCTTGCCAGTGCTTCGCCACGGAATCCAAGGGTCCTGATACCATCAAGATCTTCAATTGTGGCAATTTTGCTGGTTGCATGAGGAGTAAATGCAAGTACAGCATCATCAGGTGACATACCAATCCCGTTATCAATCACTTGGATTGTGGTGATCGACCCTTTCGATGATGACAGATCGACCCGGATGGTCCGGGCTCCCGCATCTATTGCATTCTCAAACAACTCCTTGACAACAGAGGCAGGGCGTTCGACTACCTCGCCGGCAGCGATCTGATTAACTGTAGCAGGATCCAGGATATGGATAGTCCTGTTACCGGCATCCGTATTCATCAGGGATTGTCTCCGTTCAAAATTCGCTTTTTCAGTTCGTGAAGTGTCGTGAGCGCCTGAAGAGGGGTCATTTCATCGATCCGGATCGCCCCGATCTCATCAATGATTGGATCAGGTTTTAAGAAAGGGGTTTTGCAGGTGTCATCGGCAAGGAGCAACTGGGTATAGCGCTGGACTTTTTGGGAAGGTACAGAGGTCCTACCCATAGTCTCCGTGAGGATTGAATCAGCACGCTCCGTGACTTTTTTGGGAATGCCTGCCAGACGCGCAACATGAATACCATAACTCTTGTCAGTTGCCCCGGGGATAAGTTTGCGCAAAAAGATTACATCACTCTTTGTTTCCCGGACTGCAAAATGGAAGTTCTTTACCTTTTTGAGTCGAAATTCAATATTTACGAGTTCATGGAAATGTGTGGCAAAGAGTGTCTTTGGCCCGGTTCCGACTCTCCCATGCAAAAATTCCACGACTGCCTGTGCGATCGCATACCCATCAACGGTGCTTGTACCCCTGCCAATTTCATCGAGAATGACAAGACTCCGGTCAGTCACGTTGTTGAGGATATTTGCAAGTTCCAGCATCTCCACCATGAATGTGCTCTGCCCGCTTGCAAGATCATCAAACGCGCCAACACGGGTGAAGATACGGTCAAGCACACCAATCCGTGCATGGGCTGCGGGCACAAAGCAGCCCGACTGTGCCATGATGCAGATGAGCGCCACAGCCCGCATATACGTGGATTTCCCTGCCATGTTGGCGCCTGTAATGATCATGATCCGGGTCCCGGTTCCGGATATGTCTGTATCATTTGGTACAAAACCACCAGATACGCTCCGTTCGACTACCGGGTGCCGCCCTTCACGGATCAGGATATGATCCTCCTCGTCGGGCACCGGTCTCGCATAATTATGGGCTTGAGCCACCTCAGCGAGTGCGCAGTACACGTCAAGTTCGGCGATGCCCTGGGAGATCAACTGGAGATCCGGGACTGATGGTCTGAGTTTGTCAAGAAGGGCGCTGTAGAGGTCCCGTTCAAGAGAGAGGACGCGCTCATCCGCATTGGTTATCAGCGCCTCTTTTTCTTTGAGTTCGGGGATTGTGTACCGTTCACCGCCAGCGGTTGTCTGCCGGCGCTCGTAATGTGAGGGGACAAGGGAGATGTTGGACCGGGTCACATCAATATAATACCCGAAAATCCTGTTATACCCGATTTTTAAGGATTTTATACCGGTACGATCGCGCTCTTTTTCCTGCAGTTGGACGATCCAGTCCTTTCCCGAAGCAAGGATGGTCACAAGCTCGTCCAGTTCTGCTGAGTACCCTTCCCTGATGATGCCTCCGTTTTTTGCTGTTGCGGGAGGATCATCAACGATCGCCTTTTTTATGAGGGCGAGAGTATCCGGGAGTTCATGGAGATCGAGGATTGCATCCCTGACAAGAACCGGGAGTCCATCTCCCTGCCCGCTGACAAGACCTTGGATCTCCGGGACCATGCCAAGCGATACTGTCAGTGCCATCAGGTCGCGGGGACCGGCATTCCCATATGCGATCCGTCCGGCAATCCGCCCGATATCAGCCATCCGGTCCATCAGGGCACGCAGGGAAATGCGGATCGTTGGCCTCCTGATAAAAAATTCTACTGCATCAAGCCGGCGGTTAATCTCGTTGGGATCGATTAGCGGGCGTACTATCCTGATATGGAGCAGCCGTGAACCCATCGCTGTTTTTGTACAATCAAGACAGGAAAGCAGATTTGTGCCTTTTGCCATGGTGCGGATGCCCTCGGTGATCTCAAGATTGCGCAACGTTGTCGCATCCAGCATCATGCACTGAGCGGTTGAACGGGTGGACAACCCGCTGATATGGGGAAGCGTGGAGTTCTGGGTCTCCTGTGCATACCGGAGGGCAGCGCCTGCAGCACCCAGTGCTGCGGGGATATCCTCACACCCGTATCCGGCAAGTGAGGATACATGGAAGTGTCCGGCAAGTGTGCTCCTGGCGTTCTGTTCCTCAAATGCATCGTCACGGTAGGGGTTAACAGCCACCGCAAGGTTCCTGATCGCGGCGATGATCTTTTCAGGGAAGCCGGAGGGGACGATACATTCCGCAGGATGATACCTTGCAATTTCGGAGATTAGGTCCTGCAGGGGATTTCCGGCAGCTATACTCTGGACAAAAAACTCCCCGGTTGAGATATCGAGAAATGCAAGCCCCCAGTCCGCTTTGCCTGCGCCCGGGCAGACTGCCATCAGGTAACATGCACCTGTTGACTGGATTATTGAAGGATCGATTACGGTACCTGGCGTGATCACGCGCACGACATCCCGCCTGACTATCCCTTTTGAATTTTTTGCATCTTCCAGCTGGTCGCAGACGGCTACGTTGTAACCTTTCTGCACAAGTTTTGCGATATATCCCTCCGCTGCATGGTACGGGACCCCTGCTAACGGTACGCGGGAGTTGCTTCCTTTCGAGCGTGAAGTGAGCACGATGTCCAGTTCGCGGGAGACCAGTTCGGCATCAGCGAAAAAGGTCTCGTAAAAATCACCGATATGGAAGAAGAGTACTGCATCGGGATAGCGCGCTTTAATAGACATGTACTGGCGCATTCCGGGTGAGAGATTTCCGGCAGTTTCCAACCCTGATATATCCCCTGCCTTCGTTTTTTTCATACCTTATGAAAGGTATCGGTTTTGGGAAGATTAATACCGATCTGATCCGTTTTTGAGCCGACAAATCCGATTGGCATGGGAATTAATCCGACATTTCTTTGTCCCCCATCGGCAGTCATCATTGCTACCTGATTTCCGACGACGACCTGAAAGACAGTTAAATATTTGAGGGAAGGAATCAATTGCAGGATCTTTCTTCAATTAAGTTGTTCGTAAGGCATATATCATGACAAACGGGAGAGCAACAAGCACTGTGATAATTTCAAACATAAGACCTATTGAAAAAGCGGTGATCATGGGAGCAACGAACAAAGAGATAAGTGATATCCCCTGCTCAAATCCGCTATTAACAATAAGAAGGAAGAACACCAGGAGAGCGCCTATCCCGATTGCGGCATTCTTAAAATCCTGGCCGCTGGGAGCAAGGGAGAGGACGATGCTGCCGCACAAATAGAGATATAAAAAAAACCAGCCGTTGGGATGGACAATAAGATTCTGTGAAAATATTGTGATGACGTTTTTGAATATATCTTCACTTCCCGCAACCAGATCTCCTGTCAATGGGATAACCTGGGGAACAAAACAGCCAAAGTAAGTCCCGAAAACCAAGGTCAGTCCGGCAAGGATAAGCGGGAGGAAAAAGAGTGGCGCAGTACTGATGATCACCGTCCCAAGGATCGGGATTTTGGATTCCGAATATGTGACCGATCCCCCTTCTTTTGAGAAATACACGACTTTTCTTATCTCTGCACCTGTCAGCAGGCACCCAATCATATGAGATATTTCATGCAGGACAACTCCGGGCAGACGGATCGCATAATACAGTGTCCGGAACGGGACAACCTGTGCAAAGAGCCGGTCGAGTCCGGCCGATATCAGGATCACCATGACAGCAAGGACGATGAACTGGAAAAACCCTGATATGTCCATGGTGAAAAATCCGTACTAATGATAATTTTTAGATCGCAAAAATAGTGTGTTTTAAATCCGGCTATTCAAGGAAAGAGTCTGTACCTTCCACAGCACGCAATAAATCCGGTACATTGGTACCACATTGGAGAAAAACAGGAAAGTTAAACCGTACAGCACCCAGGAAAGCATTAACCCGCGCACTGGTAAAAATGGGATTATTCAGGGGGACAATCGCCCTTAAAGGTTTTTCAATGCCACAAGGTCTTTGACCCCGACAAGTTTCCAGACAAGTGACCGCTCCTCCTCCGCAATTGCCGCCGGGGCGTCCTCAGGTGAATGCCCGAGTGCTGCAAGGATATTGCAGGAAAGATCGCGCTCGACAATCAGGTCAACGAATTTTTCGCGTATCAGTTTCTTTTCAATTGAGTCATGGACTTCTTCCAGATATCCCTGCAGCGTGACAAACATATAGGAGGAAAGATCTTTTGAATACCGTTCAACTTCTACGGAAACATATGGGCTTTTCCGGAAATATTCCAGTTTTTTCCCATATTTTGTAGAGAGGAAATACAGAAAGGACCCATCGAAAACATAGAGAAATGGTGCAATATACGGGTACTTTTCACCCTGGAATGCGATCCGGCAGATATATCCCTTGTCAATCAGCCGGTCGTACTCTTTTTTTTCCATCCGAGGGATCTTAACAATCTCCATGAATATACACCATCTGATACGAACGGAAGATGATAAACCTTATCAAATATCGTTTGAATACAAGCAAAAAAATTAAGGGGACTTTTCAACAGGAAATCCGGCACGAACCCACGCCTGCATTCCACCCAGGACATTGGAAATGTCGTGGTACCGGTTCCTTGCAAGAATGCTCGCCGCGAGGCTCCCCTTGTATCCGGCATCGCAGCAGATCACAACGTGTTCATTTTTCGGGATTTCTGCCAGCCGTTGCGGCAGCTCCCCGACATATATATGGTGCGCCCCACGAATATGTCCCACAGAATTATAATTTTTTATATCACGGACATCAAGGATATAGGGTGTTTCTTTCTCCAGCCGTCCTTTAAGCTGCTGCACTGAACAAGTGTCAATCACAGCAATCTCCTGTGCCCCCCTGGACCATGCAGGAAAACCTCCCGCAAGGTAACCGGTGATATTGTCATATCCAAGCCTTCCGAAGTGCCGGAAGACCATGTCAAGCCCAACATTGAAATCATCTACAAGAATGATCGGTTTTTCATATGAAAGGAACCATCCGGCAAATGCCGGGATGCCTTCCCTCCAGATCGATAAACTGTCTCTGATATACCCCCCGGAAAAAGAGGTAGGTGACCTGATATCAACTATCTGTGCGCCTGATTTCATCAGATCGTGGACCTGTGAAATTCCCAACGGCCGGGAATGGGAAACATCTCCGGTGGCGTGTCCTTCGCCCAGGTTATACTTTTCCATGTGACGGAAGTACGGGGGAACATATGGGGATTCAGTAACCCGCTGCCGGATAAATGCTTCCCTGCCCATTTTGATCTGCCGGTTGGTCCTCCGCTCATAGCCAACAGTCGTAAATAAATGATCGGTAATCTCCCCCCCACAGACTGAACCGGCACCATGCGCTGGACAGATGATAACTCCGTCCCCAAGTGCGAGGATCTTGTTGTTAATGGAATCAAAAATTTTAGCAGCCATCTCTGCATTCCGGTCTTTTCCAAAAAAATCAGTCCGGGCAATATCTCCGGAAAAGATAGTGTCGCCGGAAAAGATCATGTATGGATCAGGAGACACAGCAAGGTCTCGTAATACAAGCGAGATGCTCTCCTCAGTATGGCCGGGGGTTTCGAGCACCGCAATCTCAAGAGATCCAAACCTGAACCGGTCCCCTTCCTTGACCGGGACGCCATAAGCAAACGGGAGTTGTCTTCCATGATAGATCCCGGCACCGCACCGCGCTGCAAGGTCCCTTGAACCGACAAAATAGTCCTCGTTGCGATGAGTTTCAAAGATATGGGTGATTACGGTTTCTGACTGATCTGCAATATCGAGAAACACTTCATAATCTCGGCGGGGATCGATGACCGCGGCAACACCGCCCGAACCCACGATATACGAATTATGGGCAATCCCCTCAGAAACAATTGTACGAAACAGCATCGATAGATCCCGTATCGGGAATAAACACTGCCGCTGTATAAAGGTTATGAACCCTGTGGTTTTATTCACCGCGCAACAGGATTGACCTGATTGCGGGATTTGATTTGTGATCCTGTATAATAGTGCAGAGACGGGAAAGGCTCACCGGCCGGTACCCGATCACTTCAGCACTTACATTGATCCTTCGTTTTTCAAAATTGACAAACGGGTATTCTGCAAGATTATTATTATGGTGGTGGCCGTGAATCACCCATCCTGAGAAAGACCCCGCTACATCGTCAGGATTATGAATCAATAAAAAGGGGATATCCAGATGCACCAGTGTCCGAAAGAGATATGCATGATTATTTTTCCCATCATGGTTTCCTTCAATCAGTGTTATGTCGCCATTCAGTCGCTCGAGGTATTCTGACGGGCTTTTTGCATATTCGCCGTAACAGAGGTCGCCGATATGGAAAATCCGGTCAACAGGTTTAACCATGCAGTTCCAGTTTTTGATCAGCATCTGGTCCATGTCGTCCACGGCATCGTGGGGAAACGGGCGGGCGCAGTACCTGATGATATTTGAATGGCCAAAGTGGAGGTCACTGATCACAAAAATATCCGGATCCTTGCTATACCTCGGGCGGGTCAGCTCAAGACCGCTTTTTTTCCGGTGCTCCTGGAGCGTCTGCTTCCAGGTTCGGTTACCATACGGGTCGTCCGGGAAAAACCAGCGGTGCTGGATGAGGTCGTATTCAGCAAGGATGTTCCCACCGCGAACCACCGTAATACGCAGACCCTCTTCATCATACAAGGGGGCATTTACAGGCACTTCTGTAAAATCCTCATTTGAGACTCCCTGCCGGATGAGCTGATGTCTGAAAAGCCCGGGTGATTTTTCTGAAGGGGGGAAAACGAGGGACGAAGTATTTTCCAGGTATTCGAATATCTCTGCAGCCCGTTGCCGGTCAAGCCTGTTTGCGATCGTCACATGGAACCATTTCTGGCCAGGATCCTGATCCCAGGTGTTCAGCGTATCTGCAAGATTCCTGACCGATCGTGCAACAGCTTCGGTGAGATCTTCAAGCGGGGGGGTGGGGGTAACCTTATAGGCGATAACTGCACCGTTGAGCCCCTGGTTTGTGTCATATCCATGCACCAGGAACGGAATAGCGCCAAAGGGTTTTGCTGCAGATTCAACCGCCCCTAACAGATCCTGTACAGAAAACCTGTCTTTTAACGTGAAAGGGCCAAAAAGTGTGATATGGGGGTGTTTCTCTGCAAATTCCTCAATGGAAAATTTCCTGATGATCTTCGCTGTGATCCGTTTAACCCTCCATTTTGTCCTTCCCAGCCGGATCTCGATTAAGAACATATTATCCGGAAATGTTATCCCCATGACCACAATCCGGTTTCAGTATTTTTCCCGAACATGGTTAAACCTTCTGACGTGATTTTATTCCTGCACAGGCAGGAGATTTTAATCGCAGGATACAATCACAGATTCGGCATAATTTCCGGACCTGCAAAAAAACCCAGTCATTGTTAGTGTCGGCATGAAATTTTTATCAGGTTGTTTCATCACGGGCGCTGCAACGGATTTACGGATTTGCACACAGACAGTTTTTTTAGATATTCTAATAAAAATAAATAAAATCTGTCGAAATTTGTGTGATATTACAGATTTAACAGAAACTTAATGAAAAAAGAGGATGCAATAAATATCATGTTTGTTCCGACAAGGATCTTCTTCACCAAAGGTGTGGGAATCCACAAGGACCGTCTCGCTTCATTTGAACTTGCGCTGCGAAAAGCGGGAATCGAACGTTGTAATCTGGTCTATGTTTCAAGTATCTTTCCCCCGAAATGCAAACAAATATCAACTGCACAGGGTTTACAGGAACTAAAATCCGGCGGGATTACGTATTGCGTCATGGCCCGGAACGAGACCAATGAACCCAACCGGCTGGTATCCGCGGCAATTGGCCTCGCCCTCCCAAAGGACGTAGCGGAGTACGGGTATCTTTCGGAACACCATGCATTTGGTGAGACCAAGGAAAAGACCGGTGAATACGCAGAAGACCTTGCTGCAACGATGCTTGCAACAACCTTAGGCATCGAGTTCGACATCAATGCCGCATGGTCTGATCGTGAACAGACCTATAAGGCAAGCGGGAAGATCATCAAGACACAGCACACCTGCCAGTCCGCTGAAGGAGACAAGAACGGGCACTGGACAACGGTTATTGCTGTTGCTGTATTTTTATAAATAATTTTTTTTTTAGTCTGATCAGGTTTAAAAATAAAAAAAATTACAATTTCTCCGCCAGTATAATCAACTTATCAGCAAGCTCCTGGACCGCAATTCTTGCCGGGCTGCTTGAGGGAATCTTTGAAACCGGAGTTGCAGCAAGGTCAGCCCTTTCCACTTCAGGATCTTCAGGGATGACTGCGATAAGATTTTTATCCCCATAATCGACCGGTGCTGAAACTGATTTGTAACGGTTGAAGACAACATGTATCCGTCCGGGGGCAAGTCCAAGCGACGTAGCGATATTTTTAATACGGGAGACCGTTCGTAAACCCCGCGCCCCGGGATCGGTGACAATAAGAAGTGCGTCGGGATTCCCGACTGTTCCCCTGCTGATGTGCTCCATTCCTGCCTCAGTATCGATTACAACGAACCGGTACTGGCGCCCGAGCTGCTGCATACATTCCGACAGCAAATCATTTGCAAAACAGTAACACCCGGTACCTTCCGGGCGGCCCATCGCAATGAGGTCAAAACCGTCTGATTCGACAAGTGCCTGGCGGAACCGGTATCTTATATACTCATGACGGGACATCCCATGAGGAATGTTCTTTGTGAATGCTTCCTCCCGCATGCTCCCCAGTGTTTCATGCACCTCGAGTCCCAGCGCTTCGTGGAGGTTTGCATTCGGATCTGCATCGACTGCAAGGACCGGTCGCTTTCCTGACTCAAGCAAAGAACGGATCAAAAGTGAACTGACGGTTGTCTTCCCGGTCCCGCCTTTGCCGGAGACCGCGACCGTGAACGATTGTTGTCCTATGGTTTCACATCCTGCCTCTTTTTATCCGGGATGATATTTCCCCTGCTGCCTGCATGATTGCCAGCGCCCCGCTACGGTCGGCAAACCGGATCCCGCAACTGGGGGTAACAATCGACTGCCGGTCAAACAGGGACACGGGTATACGGGTACAGAGTTCTGCCCGTATCGTCAGATACCTTGCATACAGGGAATCGACAGTCTCATTTGAGAACAACCGGAAATCGGCAGGGACTATGCCCCATGCAATGACCCCCCCGCGCTCCATGTATCCTGCAATAGTATCGCCAAAAAGTAAGAACTCTTTGGCTGTGGCAAATGCATCGATTGAAATGACGGAGGGTTTTAAGTCAATGACAAATTCCCAATCGGTATTGGAACAGCAGTGGATTCCCAGTCCTCCCTGAACCAGTGAAGCAATGTCCTGCCAGCCTGATCGGACAGTTTCCGGATCAATTGGCACGACAGAAGAACCAAGCGATGCGAGATACGGCTCGTTGAGCACGACCAGTGTTTCCTTCACACCGGTCTTTTTTTGCATCTCCACTTCACACCAGCGGGATCGGAGCGCGAGCAGCTTTGCGACCATATCGGCGAGTTGTGCATCATAATAGATCGGGCGTTTACCGGTATCAACCACCTGCATGCCAAATGTAACCGGTCCTGTCACCTGACACTTAAGTATAGGAAAAGAAGACAGATCATGATCCATCATCTCTGTAAAACCCGAACCAAATTCATAGTGCAGCCCATAGGGTTCGAAGTTTGTTTCCAGATAATCGGAATATATTTTTTCCGTTGATTCAAGGGTACCTGCCGTGCTGTCATAGATGAGCCTATTCTCCCGTATCATACGCCCTGGCAGTTGCTCGGAGTCGGTATAAACGATGGTTTCCTTTTGCCCACGTTCAGGCAGGGTCGGGACATATGGGAATTCGGGGAATATGGAAAGGACATCGGCACATGCCTGTTTTGGATCGGTATGGGGCAGAGCCCCGACACCCGTGGCACGGGACTGAGGGGGGGAGATCATCTTTGCCATGAGTTACCCCCGGTGTAACCTGCAGGCATCGAGCATTTTCTGCACCTCAGGAAAGAGCGAAAGATCGGTGTGCGGCAAAAATGCACTGGAGGTATACTCATCCATGAACGCAGGTTCTGCATTCAGCTCGATATAGGCGATCCTTGTGGCAATGTCATCGAGTGTCTTTCGTTTCCGACGGTTTATCAGGGCAATATTTGCTCCTGTAACTGCGCCGTTGCCAATATTTTTGATCTGGGTGATTGGAATTTCAGGGATCAGCCCGATTGTAGTAGCGTTCTTTTTGTTCAGGTAGTTACCAAATGCCCCGGCAAAGTAGATGGTGTTAATGTCCTGCCGCGATATTCCTGCCTCCTTCATCAGCGTCACACATGCGGCATGCACAGATGCCTTGCTCATAATCAAATTCTTTATATCATTTTCATTCAGCACAATATCCTTTCCAATATCAGTTTCTTCCGCCCGAACGACTACAAACTCCGGAAAATGTACCCCTTCCCGGATCCGTAAATTATTAAAACTGGTATTGATCCGCCCGTTACGGTCAATAACACAGGTCGAGAGCAGCTCTGCAAGGAGATCGATCAGTCCCGAACCGGTCAGACCCCTTGGCTTGATCCCGTTAATGGTGCTGTATATCGGGTCAAGCGTTGCAGGATCTATCACGATCATATCGATAGCACCGGGATTTGCCCGCATTCCAAAGAGGACTTCACCCCCTTCAAGTGCCGGTCCGGCAGCACCAGCGCAGGAAAACATCCACTCGCGGTTTCCCAGTACAACTTCGAAGTTTGTACCGATATCAATAAGGAGTGAAATATCTTCTTTTTCAGCCATACCGCAGGCAAGGATGTCGGCAATGATATCTCCTCCAATGAAATCGCTTACTGCGGGAAATGCAAAGAGCCCGCCATTCCTGTTGCAGGCAATTCCGATCCTGTCGGAAGCCACTGAGAGTGCCCGGCGGACAACCGGAACATATGGCTCAGCAATCATATATGCCGGATCAATCCCAAGCAGAATATGCGTCATCACCGTATTTCCTGCCACAACCACCTCATAAATATCCTCACGGTCGATTCCTGCACTGTTTGCGGCGGTGGTGAGTGCCGTATTGATGCTGTCTGCAGCAAGTGACTGAAGTTTTGTAAGGCCGTTCTTCTTTGCAAAATTCACACGGGCAAGGATATCTTCCCCACAACTGATCTGTTTGTTGTAATTAGAGGCAACGGCGTTCATTTTACCGGTAACAAGATCCCAGATGTATACAACAACGGTGGTGGATCCAAGATCTACTGCAGCGCCGTAGAGCCGCTTTGATGTGTCATTTTCCTGAAGATCGACCAGACGGTATCCTCCGGGAACAAGTGCAATGGTGCATGTCACTTTCCAGTCAGAATGACGCAGGACATAAGGTATCTCCCGAAGGACTTCGAGTGGCGCATATATTTTTTCTGCAATGGGGCCGCCGCTTTTCTGGATTCCCCACAGGAGCCGAGAGAGATCCGGAGAGGGGTCAGAAAGCGTCGGGGGCTGGAGTCTGACATAATATTTCCTGACGGAAGGGTACAACTCAATCCCAGTCTCCTGGCCTTCGATGAGTATTTTCTGTTCCTGGATCAGCGTACTGTCCGGGACAATGACCTGGATATCACCCTGAACGGTAGCCTGGCAGGCAAGACAGGCGCCTTCTATGAGTTCCTCTGAAGTAAAAAACTTCGAATTCTTCTGCGGGTCGAATTCGATCCTGCCGGATTGAACATAAACAACGCATTTTCCGCATTTTCCCTGTCCGCCACAGACTACATTGATATTCATGCCGCTGCGCTGGGCGGCATCAAGGAT
Organism: Methanoregula sp.; assembly: GCA_026625165.1. NCBI lineage: Archaea > Methanobacteriati > Methanobacteriota > Methanomicrobia > Methanomicrobiales > Methanoregulaceae > Methanoregula > Methanoregula sp. The sequence goes on from CP112999.1 coordinate 1,123,962, forward strand.
GGTGGTTCCACGGGGCACCTCGATCTTGCGGTAGCCTGGTAGAAAAGTTACGGTGAACATTTATTATTTCCACTCCTCAAGCAGGTATTGACCTATATCTGCCGCATCCCTTGGCCCGACCAGCACTTTCCACCCTGTCATCTCCTCAATCCTGCCGGAAAGCGGTGCTGCATACCCGGGAATAATTAACTTTTTGTGGGAAACTTCGTTTTCCACCCCGAATTTAATTAACGAGTCATGAATAAGGGTTTCGCTTAGTTTGCCTGCGGCAACAGATGTCAGAACCGATAATCCCTCTGTATCGACTATCAGCATAAAGCAGGGAATTCGGGTTGATTCAAGGTAACCCTGCAGGGTAAAAAAGGTCAGCGAAAAGTTCACCGTCATAAGCACAGGCGCATCTTTTCCGGGATTGCCTACACGGTATAATCCGGGGTTCATCTGTATCGGTTTCTGGGGATCGGTATAGATATTCTGGCGCAGTGTAAGTGCCGCCAGTGTCGAAGCCGCCGACAAAGGCAGGGTGACAATGACGGATGCATATTTTACAATTCCAAGGGCAATTGCAGCATCCTGCATATCAACACATGTTGCATCGAGAAATACCGGGTAGCCAAGATCCGGTACCGCTCTCGTTATGGAAAGCTGCCGTAAAGCTGTAGATGCAAAGATAAATTCGCCAAGGGACCGGGGGGATGGGTCCAGTACAATGTCCTGCACACCCTCTGCTGAACATGCTTGAACCAGCTGTTCTACTTGTTCGAGACCGGCGGCTTTTATTGCGAGAGGGCAGCCATGATGTTTTGCAAGGGCACACATATCTTTGAAATTCTCTTTTGTTGCTGCATGTATCATGGGTCGGTAGGTGCCGCAATGGACGAGCGCAGCAGAAAGCGCATCAACATTATCAGACATGAGCACAAGTGGAAGATCAGCAATACTCTCCACCGTGGTAACTGCAACTGATAACTTTTCCTTTGTCCCACTGGTATTTTCAATGGCAATGCCATTACACCGGAGCTCCGAACCGACCCGGGTATATACCTCGTCCCTGACTTTTTTTGTCACTGCTGTGATCTCTTCCGTTGTCTGTGTATCAGTCACTTTGAAGAGAATTCCTGGCGGGTGGTAGAATGTCTTCTCGTGCCGGTAGAGCACGAACTCCTCGCCGACAGGAAACGACCGCTCCCCTATGCCAATCCTGACGAGCCGTATAGGAGGCCGCGTACTGGCGCCGAGCACAGATCTCGCATTATCATCAAGGTACGGACACAGCTCAACATCTGCTTTTCCACCTGCAAGTTTCATGGCAAAGGTAAGGCATGTGGGATCCCCGCACTCCTTACAGTTCTTTTTTGGGAGGAGTTTGTAGATGTCAAGTGCCTTAAGTGCCATATCAGGTCCCCCCCAATTGACCTGCACTGTTTTTCAAACCGGCAAATGCTTTCTTTAGCATGCCAACTGTTTTTGGATGGCGGACACAGATAATCTCCGCCCCGGCAACCGCTGCCGCAAGTCCGGTATAGAACTCCCAGGCAATAGCCATTTCATTCTGATGTGCAGGGTCTGCCTCCCTCACTTCCTTTATAGTCAGTGAATCGATTGCTGAAGAGATCATAGGCATCGACAGGTCCAGGTCTCCTTTGAGTGCTGAGAAACGGATCCGTTCCATCGCAGAGTACGAGTATTCAAACCCGTATCCGAGGGCCCCGGTATACGGGTCAATCATGATATGGTCCCGCTTCACACCGATCTCCCGCAGCAGAATGTTGAGCTGTTTTGCGAGGTTGATATCGATGGGCGATTGTGCAATGACCGAATGGTTGTAGGCAAGAGCCGCAGCAGCAATACTCCGGTACCTTCCTGCTTCTGCAGTTCCAAGCAGCAACCTCTCTCCCTCCCCCACCTCACCACATTTCTGGAATACCTCACTATCGATCCCCGGCTCGTTGCTCCCTTCAATGATTAGGGGGAGTCTGGTTGCAGACAATACCGCTTCGACAGTTTTTCCTACCAGAGAAATATTCGAAAAATTCTTTTGCCTTGTACTGGTAAGATAGAGGCGTACCAGATCAGAACCATATATGGATTCTGCAGTTTTTGCCCATGCGATGGTATCGTCAACAAGATCGCCACAGTATTCCAAAATAATCTGCGGCCAGTAATGCGGGTCGTCGCATATCTCGAGAGCTACGAGCGGGGAGAAAGAGACCGGTGCATGGTCAAGGAATGGCAGGGTAGTTCCCCCGCCGATACAATAGGAAATCTTCCTTGTCCCGCCATCTGCAGGTGTGGCACCGAGGGTTACGCTGCCGATTGCACCCGTCCAGTCAAAACGGATATCAAAGTCCATCGGGTAACCTCACACCAGCTGTTTCATGGTCAGGGCCGGATGCCTGACACGCTCCAAAAAGGCGGTGAGATCTTCTATGGTGGTAGCCTTTGTCTCATCGGCGATCTTTATAAAGAGATCAGGACAGCCCTGCCCGATGAGTTTTTTTTGCAGCCGTTCCTTAAGTTCGTCTTTGAGCTGCAAAGGCATCCATACGAGGCGTCCGATACCGCCATCCCCCTGGAGGAACCTGTCCGAGAGGATAAAATTCTTGGAAATGCCCGCAAATCCCGGGGTCTGGGCTCCGCCCCCGATAGTCCCGGCAAGCGTGGAAAATGTCATTCCTGATGGTGTGACTCCTTTGAATTCCCGGTTCACGACCATAATTCCGTTTGCTTCCGGAAGCATGAGGGCAATGCATTCAAAACACCCGCAACAGGTCATAGGGTACTCCATGACACTGTATAGTGAACAACGGTCGATTTCACCATGACTGGCCTTTTTTACAAACCTGTTGACACCGTCAAACTCCCCGTTCCGGGCATTGAGAAGTACACCTTTTTCGACCGGCTGGTTTGCACCGGCCGGAGAGATTTCGTACGCAATCTTCCCGTCAAGCCAGCTGATAGCCCCGCAGAGAGCCGGTCGTTCAGGGGTGATCACGCACACGTGGTTTGGGGCAAAGGTCTGGCAGAGCGTACAGGAATAATATGTATCTACGTCCTCATCGCGCATTCCCCGAATCCTGGCATCGCGTTCTTCATAAACAGTGTCTGCTTCCTTTTTTGCTGCAAGCACTTTATTCTCATCGGTGATCAGTGTGACTGCAACGGCATCGAGCAGCTGGGGGAAGTCCATCCGGAACTTGCCTGCAAGAAGTTTACCGAGATGCATGATCTTCACTCCCTTTGCAACTGCCTCTTTTGATATCCTCACCCAGATAAGATCGCGCTGGGCGACATGCCATGATCCCTCACCATAATTGACAAAGTTATGGATCCGTCGCTCGAGCACCGGTTCATACTCTTTTTTCATGGATTTACCGGAGACTTCAATGATAATGCCAAGCGGGTTTGCAGATCCTTCCTTCATCTCTTCAATCTCTGGACCAAGAACGGTAACCTGCCCATCTTGTATATCCCCGGGATTCCGCATTTTTAAGAGTTCAAATGCCGGAGACCTGCCACCGCCAAATTCCACATACATCTCCTCTTTTCTTATGCTCTTGCCTTCAAATGCGGGAGAACATCCCATAGGGATCGGGATTGCAGTCACCGTCACCCTGATGCCTTTTGCATCCATACCTCGCTGGACGGCAAGTTCCGGTTGTGCGTCAACCCATCCTTCTAGGGTATATCCTCCAAGTGATATGATAGGAAAACCGAGCACCCTCATTGCGTCAACAAGTGCAACATCTTCATCTGAGAGACCGGGGAAAACGATCACAATCGCCTTTGCACGCTCGGCAGCATATTTCAGGAGCCGCGCAGTATCCCCGGGCGTGACACCGCCAAACATCAAAGCAACCCGCGACACAATATCAACAAAGTGCACTCCGTGCAGATTAGTAGACCCAAGCGGGATGAGCCGGTATTCAAGCCCGAGCTTCACTCCCGCGATGAGGAGTTCAGGAACGACTCCTCCGGCAAGGAATGTGAGCATATATTTTTCCTGCAATTCCCTGCAGATGCCAGAAGCGGTGCCTGCATTCACCGGCTTTCCGATTAAGAGAGCAAGTCCGAGTATACTACCGTCCACAAGCGAATAGCCAAGTTTGCGCAGCACGGTGTCGCCTATGAAACCGGTATAGGGGGATGGTTCTTTCCCTTCACGCCCGGTTTTTTCTGAGAGGAGACATTCAGCGGCAATGATTGGGTTGTATGAAGTCCGTACGTATGCATCAAGTGCGGATGCGCGGTCCCTCACGTCAATTCCTGTGAGTGCAAACGAAACCGGCAGGTGGTATGCGGTCTCATCGGACACTTGGAGAACCGATATCGACTGCATCTGTTTTCTTAATAATTCCTTACCATTCGCTACTGTGTTTTTTACTTCGGTCATTATCACTCACCCTCTGATCTCATCGTTGCCCTGTGCATCACATATAGTTTCGGTACGGGACCCATCCGGCTTTATGCAAGAGAAATATCTTTGGAATTGGAAAAGAACAAAAATATTTATCCTGTTTAAATGATATTCTTTATAACGAGAGGCTGAACAATGAGAATATTTGAGAATAAAACCTGTTTTCTCGCAATCGTCCTGCTCTGTGCTGTGATATGTATTGCTCTTCCTGTGACGGCAGCAGATGGAATTTTGACTATCACGCTTCGTGGATCAGGCGGATATAACCTGGGAGATACCATTATTTTTGACGGGATTAACACGGCTGGAAACACCACTTTGATTAAAATCACCGGACCCGGGTTACCCTCCGAAGGCGTCCCACCATATGATCTTTCGGGCACATCTGGAACAGGTAATATCGTGAGCGTAACTCCTGGAGGCAAATGGACATTCCGTTGGGACTCCCCGAAAAACTCCATGAAATTACAATCCGCAAAATACACCATTATTGCATCTGACAATGCATTCCCGGAAAAGACTTCTTCAACAAGCATATTCCTTAAAAAACCAGAATTTTTTATTATGGTGAAGCCGTCTTCTGCCCGTGCCGGGGATTATGTAGAGATCACAGGAATTGCGGAAAGCGGTGTCGATTATATCAAATTTAATGTGTCTGATGATGCATCCGGTAAAGTGGTTCACACATATCTGGCGCCAGTAAGCGGTACCGGTTCCTTCCAGTATGGATTCCATGTGGACATGAACCCCGGACAGTACAACATTGTTGGTACGAACCCCTCCATGGGAAATAACCTTGCTGCGGTCCTCACCGTAATTGAACCGCAGGCAACCGGAAATCCCGCTGACTCGAACGTCACCGTGCAGCCCACAAGTCTGACTACCCTGGTTCAAACCCAAGCAGATGAGACCACTACGGTCACTACAAACATGGAGGGCACACTATCCAAGACCGGTATCGCACCAGTTACAATCATTCTCGCTCTCTGTGTCTTTGGTGCGGTTATGATCCTACGATCAGATATCAGAAAGAATTGATCACGGTCGATTCTCTCCTTTTTTACATCTTTCATTCCAAAGTATTCAACATAAGATATATCGGAATTCTGGAACATATGATATACCGGCACCTGATATGAAAAAATTGAAAAAAATTTCATTTATTGCTCGTATGCCTGACATACCAGGTGCTCTGCACCGGGCAGCAGCAATATGTCGGAAATATGGTTCAAACATCAACCGTCTCCAGTATGACAGGAGGATCGATCCTGCTACTGTTTTTTTTGAAGTAACTACCGATACAGGATCTTTTAAAAAAATTACTGAAGAACTTGGGCGAATCGGGTATCTCCAGACGTCGATAAAACCGGTCAGTTTTTTAAAATTTTACGCATATCTCCCACATCGTTCCGGATCACTTGACGAATTTCTTGGATATACCACAAACGCGGGTGCCAATATTGCCCTTATTGATTTTGATGATACCGGGCGTCATCCTGAACGGTTAACGGTAAGCCTGAATGTCGAACAGAGTGATGAAGTAGACCAGCTTATGGATAATCTGAAATCCCGCTATCGTCTTGAGATCCTTGATTATGACAATAGCGGCAGGCAGCTGGATGATACAATTTTTTATGTAAAATTTGCTCAGAATATCCGCAACCTTATCGGTGAGGCAGAGGACTCATTCCTGCTCTCATTCCTTGCTGATACCAATCATATCGCGCAGGAACTGACAGGCAGAGGCAATGATCCAAAGAAAGTGTTTGGGAGTGTTCTTGCAACCGGACAGACCCTGCATGCAACTACAGGTGTCTGTTTCTATGCGGATGTGCAGCAATTTTGCATTACCCCTGATGTTAACCTCTTGTGCTTCCAGATGCCGTGCGGCGGTAATATTTTTGTTTTTTCAGCGGCAGACGAACTCGTCATGGTGGATACCGGCTACGGGATTTACTATCCTGATGTAACCCGCATGTTTACTTATTATGGTCTGAATGATGGGCGACCCCTCTCGCGGATAATAGTTACCCACGCTGATGCAGACCACTGTGGCGCCAGCGGTTATTTCAAAGTCCCGGTGTATCTCCACTCTGCAACAATTGAGATTATCCGACAGAACAACCGCGCTTACGGTTCGCGCAGCGAGAGGTCTATCCTCGAGGCATTTTACACCAACATGATCAACGTGTTCTCGAAGTTTACGTCACCTGTCAATATCCATCCTTTTCATCTGCCAGAAAAATCCGTTCGGGGGATATTTCCCATTCTTGAAACCCTGCGAATCGGGGATCTCGATCTTGAGGTTCTTGAAAGTCCTGGTGGACATCTCTGCGGGCAAATCTACCTATATTCAAAAGAGCAGGGTTTGCTGCTTGCTGCTGACTCCATCATCAACTTTGCCAGCCTGACACCTGAGCGTTCTGCATATAACGCGCTTGCAAATTTTCTTGTCACATCAGTGAATGTGGACAGTGAACTTGCACGAACGGAGCGCAAAGAGCTCTTTGACCTTATCTCCGCAACCGATGCCGCGCTCAGGCCACAGAAAAAGCGCTGCATTGTCTGCGGTGGGCACGGTGCTGTCTCTGTTTATAATGAGGGAAAGATGGTGACTTACGGCGAGGTGGAACACTACGGGGCGGTTGTGCCGGAAACCTAATGCAAAGCTGTAATACATGGGGTGCCGGAACTGCGATTACAGCCGGAAAATTTTTGAGATTGAAAATTAATACGGCCGGTTTTTTCTTCATTGTGAAAATTTTTTAACCGGTATTTTTTTACCATGCAAGCGATATCTGGCAAGCTGCCGGCACATAATTATAGATTATGCAGATTATTCGTGAATCTCATACATCATAGTTCGTTACAATAATTTCCCTGGTTCCAATTCGCCGTTCGCCATTACAATTAATAAATCGTTTTGCATCAACAGTTCCAATGGTAAATCCGACAAAAAGATCCTCAATTTCTGAAACTTTTGAATTGCTTAACATCAACTGGACGCCTTTTTTTGAGAGCTTTTTGAAAACAGCTGTAAGACGTTTTTGGTCATCAAACGTAAAACCATTCGAATTGTAATCGGTAAAATTTGCGGTTTTAGATATTGGGTGGTAGGGTGGATCGAAATATATAAAATCGCCTTTTTTTGCTGATTTAACTGCCTGTTCAAAATCAATGTTTAAAATTGTTACATTTTTTAGCATATGACTGAATTTAAAAATAGAATGCTCAGTTGGCAGGCTCCTTTTTTCATAACGGCCGAACGGCACATTGAACTTTCCCTTACTGTTCACTCTCCAGAGCCCGTTGTATCCATGTTTGTTAAGATAAATAAAAAGTGCCGCCCTCCTTACGTTATTTCCCGGGAGCCCGGTTAGCATGTTAAATTCATTTTTCAGATTTCTGAATGCTTCTTCACTATTTTCGAATTCTTTGTGCGACAAAGCATCAATTAATTTTTCTGGATCTTTTTTAACGACGTTATAGAGATTTATCAATTCACTGTTCAGATCGGAAATGACGGCCTTGGAAATTTTCTTTTCGTTTTGGAGGTTGGCCAATAATGCCCCCCCACCAACAAATGGCTCGTAATAGGTGTTCCAGCTATCAGGAAGACGTTTGCCAATCTCACAAAGCAGTTGACGCTTACCACCGGCCCATTTGACAAACGGTCTTAACACAGTAAGAAAATTCCCCCCTCTTTGAATAAAATCTTCCCTATCGATCATTAGTTCCAGATTCCGGGTCAATAAATGAAAGTCATCATTTTTTGCGAAATTCTCATTTACTTATGCGATGATATGCTTTCATAAGGAGGAGTATGGCAGACAACAGGGTTCAGGAAATGATGTTGCTGATGGCATCGAAGATCCGCGCGATCTCAAAGACAATATCTGATGAGCGGGTGGAACAATTCCTTGCTGAACTGCTCCATGCGCAACGGATCTATGTAATAGGAGCGGGAAGGTCAGGGCTTGTGGCTAAAGCGTTTGCAATGCGGCTCATGCACCTGGGTTTACAAGCGTTTGTTGTCGGGGAAACGATCACCCCTGCTCTGAGCAGGAATGATGTGATGGTCGTGTTCTCCGGTTCCGGTAAAACAAAGACCGTGGCAGATCTTGCGGAGACAGCCAAGGAGATCGGGGCGCATATCTGCCTAATTACTTCGAATCCCGATTCACGGATCGGAAAAATTGCCGATTGTATCGTGATCATCGAACACCACCGTGATGAGGTGGATGATGATGCTGTTGAATTCGAGATCCGGCAGATGCTGGGCGAACATAAATCGTTTGCTCCTTTGGGGACGCTCTTTGAAACGGTATCGGTAATATTTGCTGATGCGGTCATCTCCCGTCTCATGGAAATTACAAAGACCGATGAGAACACACTGAAGGGACGGCATACCAATATTGAGTGAAAGAGGGGGAAACATGCAGGAACGATTTGCAGAACGTGTCCGGGGAATCGAAATTTCAGGGATCCGCCGGATCTTTGAGGCGGCAGGCCCGGATTCGATAAACCTGGGACTCGGCCAACCTGATTTCGACACGCCGCAGCACATCAAGGACGCAGCGATTCGGGCAATACAGGAGGGTAAAACCGGTTACACGACCAACAATGGTATCCCGGAACTCCGTGCCGCGATCTGTGATAAATTTAAAAAAGAGAACGGGCTTGCCTACCAGCCGGACCAGTTGATTGTAACCGCTGGCGCAAGTGAAGCACTGCATATTATAATGCAGGCTCTTGTGGATGAGGGTGACCGCATTCTCTGCGGTGATCCGGGGTTTGTGTCATATGCCGCGCTAGCGACTATGGCCGGCGGCCGCCCTGTCAGCGTCCCGCTTGATCCTACGCTGCATGTCGATATAGAAGCCGCAAAAACCCTGATGGATGGTGCCCGGATGTTTGTCCTCAATTCCCCGGGAAACCCGACCGGCGCAGTTGAGAGCAAGGAGTCGATCAAGGCAATCGTCGAGTATGCCAACGATCGCGGGGTAACCGTAGTTTCCGATGAAGTCTATGAGCACTTTATCTACGGGAAAAAACACTGGAGTGCTGCGCAATTCGGTGAGGATGTTATCACAGTCAATGCGACAAGCAAGACGTATGCAATGACGGGTTGGAGGTTAGGCTACCTGGCCGCTCCTCAGAACGTAGTTGGACAATGCCTGAAAGTGCACCAGTATTGCCAGGCATGCGCCACTTCCATCTCCCAGTATGCCGCTGTTGCTGCATATACCGGTGACCAGAGGCTTGTTAGTGTAATGCGCGATGAGTACCGGGCACGCCGGGATCTTCTCTGCAAGGCACTAAATAGGATGGGTTTTGAATTCCCGGAACCTGAAGGTGCGTTCTACACGTTCGTCCCGATGAAACCGGCACTCGCACAAAGAATCATCGAAAGTGGCGTCATTATCGTTCCGGGTTCTGCATTTGGCATGAATGCACCGGAGTATGCACGCCTGAGCTATGCAGCGTCCCGGGAAAACCTGAACCGTGCTATTGATAGGATACGACAGGCAATTGGTGAATGATATGACCAGGGAATTATTAAAAAAACTCTCCAATGCCCACGGGGTTTCCGGCAGTGAGGGAAGCGTTATTTCTGTTATAAAAAAGGAGCTCAAAGGGCACGTTGACGAGATGACTCAGGACTCGATGGGAAACCTCATCGCAGTAAAAAAAGGCAACAAATTCAAAGTTATGATCGCTGCCCACATGGATGAGATCGGGCTGATGGTTAAATTTGTTGATGATAAGGGATTTATCCGGTTCGTGGCTCTTGGCGGTTGGTATGCCCCGACACTGTACAACCAGCGCGTTGTCCTGCATGGCACAAAAGGTAAGTGTTACGGTGTGATAGGGGGGAAACCCCCGCACATGATGGATGAGGACGAACGCAAGAAAGGGGTGAAGGTTGATGAGATGTTCATCGATGTGGGGGCTTGTAAGCGAGAGGACGTTGAAAAGCTTGGCATCGAAGTCGGCACCCCGGTAACCATCGACCGGGAATTTGCCGAACTCGCCAATGACCGGGTGACTGGCAAGGCATTTGACAACCGTGCGGGTGTTGCCCTGCTGATCAAAACCCTGCAGCAGGTTGATTCACCGTTCACCATTTTTGGTGTCTTCACCGTGCAGGAAGAGGTCGGCCTCAAAGGTGCGCGGACGAGCGCATATTCCCTGAATCCAGATTGTGCGATAGCGACCGATGTGACCATCCCCGGCGACCATATTGGTATTGACATGAAAGATGCACCGGTAGAAATGGGAAAAGGCCCGGTCGTTACGATTGTCGATTCCAGCGGGCGCGGGCTCATAGCTCACCGTGGTGTGGTAAAATGGTTAAAAGATGTTGCTGCCCGGCACTCCATTCCGGTCCAGATGGAAGTGGGTAGTGGCGGAACTACCGATGCTACCGCTATCCACCTTACCAAAGGAGGAATTCCAAGCACCACCATCAGCATACCTTCGCGTTATATCCATTCTCCGGTCGAGGTGCTTGATACAAAAGATATCGATGCCGGTATCGAGCTTCTGGTGCAGGCACTCAAGGTTAAGCCAGATCTTTCATGAATTTTTAAATTTTTAAAAAAAATTACGCCCCGGCCGGGACTTGAACCCGGGTCAAAAGATCCGCAATCTTCTAGGATGTCCACTACCCCACCGGGACACGAGACTGAAACTTATGGTTCCCTTATCGACCGTCTTGATAATCTGCAGGACGATTCCGCTGTATCGAGCGTTCGTAACCTGCACATCCCTTCGAAAAGGAAGTGCATAAATTCCATATTAACACTGTGCCAATTGGTAAAGAACATATCGCTAAAAACCGGATCCAATGTGGCCGTAGCTGACGGTGGAGCTGTTGACTGCGGCACTCATGGTCTTTTTAAAAACCGTTAATTGGGCGTAAAAAGCATAAAACAAGTTTAATCATGATATCAGTGAATTATTTAAAAATTTTTACCAAACAAGAAAAATCACAAATAATTACAAAAAAAGATTAATTTTACGTTACTTCTTCTTTGCCTTCTTTGCGGCTGGTTTCTTCGCTGCCTTCTTTGCGGCTGGTTTCTTCGCTGCTGCCATTACAAGTCCACCTCCTGCCACATTTCGTTATTTAACTCATTAATTTAATTATTTAAAATATTTGTGGTAAATTTAAGGCATGAATGCAATTCCGGTTCGTTTTAATTGTGCTAATGTGGGTATGCATCCCAATTTTCTGACATGATTTCTGACTTAGTACATTTCATCCAATCGGGATAAACAATTTAAATTGTATCCGCTAACGGAAGAATATATGAAAAAACCTTTTATTATCGGGGTTATTGGTGGAATTTTCGGACTGGCTGCTGCGCTTTTTATGATTGTCACCTCAACTTCCAATGAATTTACCCTGTCAGGTGTCCAGGCAGCGCTTTTTTCAAGCATGGGACTGATGGGGGCAGCAATAACGTCAAGTGAAACAAAGTTCGCCGGCTGGATGCTCATATCTTCGGCGGTATGGATCCTTATCACCACTCCCCTAGCGGGAACACTCTCGGTCATTTATCTCTATGCACCCGCAATAATCTGTCTGGGCGCCGCAGGTGCACTTGCTCTTCTCGAACAGGAACCTGATAATCAAACCCTGTAAGCTGTTTAATTGTTCGTTTAAAATCAGGAAGATTACTCGCATCAGTTTTTATTTTATCAATACATATAAATGGAGCAATGCGCCCGTCATATCCTGGCAGGATCCTGCTTCGCTGGTGCGATCACTGCCATGTCCCGGTTCTTGAAAAACAATGTTATTGCGAAAAGATGACACGAGCCGTGCCTGTAACACCACCTGGTGACGCACGTCCTGCGTTTGAAGCTGATATCCATCTAATCAATACCATTTACACTGATCATTTCGGGGCCCCTCTTGTTCCATCAGGCCATATTGTTCTTTTGAATAAAGTGCCGGATAAGGACCGGATGGAAGAAATCATTATCGGCGGCGGAATTGCAGGATCGATCCGTTACATCCCCAACGAACACCGGTGGGAGCCGATTCCCCGACCTGAGGCTGGTCTTCTTCTCATCCCAAAAAAACGTTTTGTTATAGTAGATGACGGGGCAGTAATGCCAATCCGTGACATGGGGGCAAGCGTCCTTGCACCAGGGCTTGTCACTATTGATGATGCAGTGGAATGTGGGGATGAAGTACTCATACTCGATAAACACAAAACCTGTATTGGGGCAGGAAGAGCCCGGGCCGATTCAGAATCGGCACGAACGATGAAACATGGCGTCATAATCAGGACCCGGAAAAATATTCTCTCGATAATTATTCCCGGAACCGCAACATGGGAAGATGCCGTCAGGGCAAATACAGCCGTTCTGGAGCGGGCCGAATCGGCAACAGTCGGATTTGTTCAGGATGTCGCTAGATCCACCGGTTTGCACAAGAATGTGTCATATTCGGGGGGAAAGGACAGCCTGGCCACATTCCTTGTTGTCACAAAAGCACTCGGGAAGACCCCGCTCCTTTTTGCCGATACCGGGATGGAGTTTCCGGAAACCTATGCGAATATCGATACAATTTCACAGCGTTACGATGTTGATGTAGTGAGAACGGATGGGCAGACCAAATTCTGGGAGATATTCAGCCATCGGGGTCCCCCTGCGGTCAATGCCCGGTGGTGCTGTAAAACCTGCAAACTTGATCCCATCCAGCACCTTATCCGTGAAAAGTGGGGAGAGTGCCTTTCATTTATCGGTCAGCGCAAATATGAGTCCATGCAACGAGCCCGGAGCAAACGCATCTGGAAAAATCCCAATGTCCCGGCACAGACCTGTGCTGCACCCATTCAAAACTGGACCGCGCTTCATGTGTGGCTTTACCTGATGCGCGAACATGCACCTCACAATATTCTATATGAACGCGGGTTGGACAGGATCGGTTGTTTCATGTGCCCGTCCAGCGATATGGCATTGATCCGGATGATTGAATCAAAATACCCTTCCTTATGGAGCAGTTGGCAGGAGCGCCTATGCCAGTGGCAGGAATCCCAGGGGCTTCAAAAGGATTGGGTTTTTGAAGGGAGATGGCGATTACAAGGAGGGAATCCAGTACTTGAAGAAGATAGTGATTGTTGACTATGGCCTCGGCAACATGCGCAGTGTCATCCGTGGACTGGAAAATGCTGGTGCAAAAGCAGTTATCACATCAGATCCTTTTGAGATCGCGAGTGCAGAAGCAATTGTACTGCCCGGAGTTGGAGCTTTCCATGAGGGGATGGACCAGCTGGGTTCGCTTAAGGAAACGGTTGTTGCCGCGGTGCGGGACATTCCCCTGCTTGGGATCTGTCTGGGCATGCAGATGCTCATGGATACGAGCGAGGAACATGGGGCGCACAGAGGACTTGGGTTGATCCCCGGGCATGTAAAAAAATTTCCATCAGTCCCGGGTATGAAAGTGCCTCATATGGGTTGGAACTCCATCTGCATCGAGAAACCGGACAATCCGCTTTTTGAGGGATTTGCATCAGAAGAATACGTGTATTTCGTTCATTCATATTACGCTGATACAACACCTGATTTTACGCTCACGTCCACAACATATATCTGCCCGTTTGCATCGTCAATATGCAAACACAATGCTTATGGGGTCCAGTTCCATCCGGAAAAAAGTGGTGAGATTGGATTAAAAATGCTTAAAAATTTTATAAATCTGATATAATTATCTTTTAAATCCGGATTGGATTTGTTTTCATGTATTTTAAGAAACTTTTAATTCCTGCGATTCGATGATAATGGCATGAAGAAGCTCGCGGTTCTTTTCATTGGAATTTGTCTGTTAATCATCGGAACTGCATCCGCATACGGATTATATATTAACTGTTCTGATAAGATTCAGGTAGGACAACCCCTTAAAGTATCCCTTGACAGCAACTTTCCTGCAGGGACAAGTTTCGACCTTGTCTTATACGAATCACAGTACACTGCCACGGAAATCAGCCGGCAGACCATAACAATTCAGGAGGATAAACAGACGCAGTACAAACTATTTGATACAACAGGATTGCGGGGCGGGAATTATAAGGTCGAGATCCAGTTCCATGGGCCCGATTCGTCACGCCTGAGTTCTGACTCAGTGATTGTCAAAATTTTAAAAATAGCCGACCGTTCCGGTGAGATTACCATAACCGCACCGATTACCCAGAATGTGGATGAAGCCCTGCGCATTGAGGGATCCATCCGCAAAGCCGGGAATAATGGTGTAGAGATTGAGGTACGGGGCCCTTCAGGCCCTGTTTTCGGCCCCCAGTGGATTGAGACCAAAAATGACCTGAAATCCGGGGATGGGCAGTTCGTAAGGACAATCCCTGTAGGAACGCGCGGCGATTACCTGGTCAATTTTCAGGATATAAACGGATTCATCGGTACAATCACATTCCACGTTGTCAGTACTTCTCCAACAACAGGTCTGGCAACAGTGAGTACACCTCTCACAACCAAATCGACCACAAGACCACCGGTAACTACGGTCGCGACGACCACAACAACACCAACAAAATCCCCGCTTTCACCATTACTCTCTCTGATCGCTATATCCCTGATAAGCGGGATCGTGATAACATCTCTCACGAATAAAAACAGATGACATCAAATAAAAAATTTTAACCTATTTTCTTTTCCGCCAGACATATACTTCATAGCAGAATAGTGCCGCTATAACAACAGCCCCACCGAGAAAAAATGCTCCGGGGGTGTTGAGTGCAAAAGGCTGGGAAGCGACAATCATATCAGAAGCTCCCTTTGCATAGGCAACTCCTACCGCCGGCGAAGGGGCACCGGATATAGTATTCATTCCTTCCGCTAACCTGCCGGTAGTACCTATGCCAGACTCAAGGATGATAACCACCAGCGATCCAAATGCCACAATCGCAAAAAGGGAAGTATATTTCAGGAGCAGCGACCGGATATTTGTCTGCCGTGGTGCAACGATAAGGAGCTGGTTGGTGAGCATGTATACCTTCACTTCGCGACCTTTTACACTATATTTTGTTGCGGCAACAGAGATGAGCCCGGCATCAAGGAGATTCTCGATATGATATTTGGCAGTGTTCATCGGAATGGAGAGGTGTTCTGAAATCTCGGTGGAGGTCTTCTGTCCGTCACCTATGTACTTCAGGATATCGCCTGCGGTCCTGCTTGCCATCGCCTTTGCAATCCTGGTAGCCTGCTCAGCGCCTGGTTCCAGGAGAACAACCTGATCAGCCATGGAGTGCTGCAATGATCCGTTCGCGCCCGACTTTCAATGCAAGGTCAAGCTGTGCGATATTTGGCCCGCCACCCTGCGCAACCGAGGGCTTTCCCCCGCCTTTTCCACCAAGGAGCTCGCATACCTGCCCGATGATCTCGCCTGCATTTACACGGTTGTCTCCTGAAGCTAGGACGACACGTGCAGTCTCACCGCTTCCGGCAAGCAGCGCCACCCCACCCTTTTCCGATACAGTGCCCGCTATTATTGCAAGTTCGCGCGCCGGGAGATCCAGGCGTTTGACCACAACTGATATTCCACCTATTGTCTCGGCGACCATGTCCTGAATTTCAAGCTCTACCAGCTGATTGCTCAACCTCTCGATCTCTTTTTTCTGGTCTTTCCATTCATTAAAAAACCGGGATACTGTCGCAGGGAGGTTCTCCTGCTGAACGGAGAGGATGTCAGATGAGGAACTGACAATCTGTTCAAGGGTCTGCATATAAAAGAGTGCCGCGATGCCTGCAGCAAACTCAATCCGTTCAATGCCGTCCTGTATGTGCTCTACGCGGATGATCTTTATCATACCGACTTCGCCGGTATTCCGGCAATGTGTACCGGCGCACGCTTCAATATCCCCTGCTACCTTTACCACCCGTATTTCCCGGCCGGGGGGTACTCCTCCCTGGTACAGGATAAAGCCATATTTCTGTTCAGCCCGTGTCCGGTCTTCAATGGTAATTTCAACCGGCTGGCTGGTCATGATCATCCGGTTGGCGGCAATCTCTATGCGCCTGAGTTCATCAGCTGTGATGTGTTTAAAGTGCCTGATATCAATCCGAGAACTTTCGTGACCCTTCTGTGCTCCTGCCTGATGGATGTGTGCACCAAGCACTTCTTTTGCCGCATGGAGCAGGATGTGTGTTGCGGAGTGGTGACGCATCAGCGACCAGCGCCGCTCCTCATCCACCAGACCTTTGACCCGGTCTCCGCGTTTTAAAATTCCGCCGCTGATATGGTGCAGTACAACCTCACCAATCTTTGTGACGCCGTCTACACGAACCATGCTTTCTGCAGACACCAGCGTTCCGGTATCCGAGGGCTGGCCACCCCCCTCAGGGTAAAAAAGCGTCTGGTCCATCACGGCATACCCATCAAAAAAGTCAAGGACCACTCCTTCGAATTCAATTTCAGTTGGTTGCTCGTAATAGAGCTTTTTCGTTGCCGGTAATCCCTGTACTCGTTCGGTATACTTTGCCGATATGTCTTCTGTGACTTCAATTGCGGATTCCGAATGCATATCGGCGATTTGTGAATAGAAGTTATCCGGGAGATCAATAACTGCCCCTTCCTTTGTTGCAATATCCCGGATCATCTCAGGGGGAATACCATGAGAATCATAGAGAGTGATGATCTCGCTCGTCGGAACCCGCTGGCTCTTTGCCTTGTATGTCTTTGCAATTTTCTGTACGATCCGTGTCCCGCGTTCAAGGGTCAACCCGTATTTTTCCACTTCGCGGTCGACAATCTCACGGACAACTCCGGTATCCTGTTCAAAAGATTTGCCCCCGACAATATTCATCTGTTGTTCAATCATGTCGGCAAGCGGGTCTTTGATCTTAAGTTCGTTCATCATCCGCAGAGTCCTTCGGATGACAAGCCGCGCAAGGTAACCCTCTCTCACATTTGAAGGAACGATACAGTCACCGAGCATGTATGCAAGGCATCGGGTGTGGTCAACAACAGCATATATCTTCTCTATCGGTGTGATCATCCGGTCAAGTTTATCGAGCGGTACGTCAATTTGTGCAGCAACTTTCTTTCTGAGTGAGTAGAGGTTGGAACCGGAAATATCCATAAGTCCGGCAAACTTTGCGTTAAGTGCAAGGATTTTGGTGAAATCCTTGTTATCGAGAAGATGGGAAAGCCCTGCCGAACTCATGACCCGGCTGACCATTTCCGGAAACACGGCATCGTAGATTGTTGGCGACCCTTTCGATGCCCAGACAAACCGTTCGAGACCATATCCCGTATCGACAACTCTTGTTTTCATCGGATAATATATCTGGCCGTTCAGGTCGATTCCGGGTTGGCCGGTCTTCTGTTTCCCAAGGCTCATAAAGACCAGAGTGGCAACTTCAAGGCCGCCGATGAGTACTTCGAGACTCGGACCCGCGTTACCTCCACCGATCCAAGGGTGCTCCTTGTACGTCACGCGGTGCAGGTCGGCCCCGATAGATTCAAGGAACTGATCACAGAGTTCCACAGTCCGATCCTTCCAGTATATCTCATCGCTCTGGGTGTTGAAGGCATGGTGAGCCATCATTTCAAACATAGTGAGATGCCGCCCCGACCTCCCGACCGAATCCAGGTCGTTTAACCGGATGCAGGGCTGGGATATTGTGAGTGGATTTGCAGGAGGAGGGACGATCCCGGCCGTGACAAACGGCTGAAAATCTGCAATGGATGCAATGGTGAGGTAGATATCATCGCGCCACCGTGCAACTACCGGGTATCGTGCGAGGCGGGTATGCCCGTTTTTTTCAAAAAATGAAAGGTACGCTTCCCGCATTCCATCAAGCGTATTGCTTTTAAAAACAGGGTTGCTGATAAAATTATAGGGCTCGCAGGGTGCATCCCCGCAAATTTCCCTGCCGGGATCCCGGGTCCAGAACGCGGAACCACAGCTCTTGCAGACTTTCCGGATCAACCCATGTGTTTTAAAATAATCGAGCTGGTATTCTTCTTCAAGCATTATCCACACATCCCAGTGGTATAAACAGGCAAAATTTTAAAGTATGTTAAGCTGATCTTCCTATATGGCACGAATGGAACAGTTCTTAAAACAATATTCCAGGTCCTCAAC
The DNA here is from genome assembly GCA_026625165.1 of Methanoregula sp. NCBI lineage: Archaea > Methanobacteriati > Methanobacteriota > Methanomicrobia > Methanomicrobiales > Methanoregulaceae > Methanoregula > Methanoregula sp. Next base: position 1,142,493 of record CP112999.1, read on the forward strand.
CAGATCGAGTTATTACTCAAGTGTGGTGGCTTTCCTATCATTCATCTATGGTTTTAATCGTGAAGGCAAAAGAATTACCGATGATGAGAAAAAGACCATAGAGAATTTATCTGAACGCTATTTTGTTGAGGACCGGGATTATGAACAGGACCTGATCAATTTCTCAAACTATTGTGATGTGAAGAAAGCACCCACAACAAAGAGCTCTTACATAGCTGCGGTCCGGGAGTTCTATATTTTTAATGGTGTTGAACTGACGAAAAAACAGGAGAGGAATTTAAAGAATAAAATTTCCCGGGGCGGTCCAGTATCCGAAGAAGAAGATCTCACGAAAGAGAAAATCAGAATGATCCTCAATGCCTCGGATCTAAAATTAAAAACTCTCATCATGTTTATGATCACTTCGGGAGTACGTTTAGGTGAAGCGATAACCCTTACCCTCAATGATGTGAGAATTGATCCGACCGGGGAATATGGGGTTATCTCCCTTAAAGGACAAAGAAAATCCGGGGTCGGGACAAAGAACATACATTCCCGTAAAACGTTCATCAATAAAGAAGCGGTCGAGCTCCTCAATCAGTGGTTACAGGTCCGGGAAAAATATATTGATTATATTATCGGGAGGAGCCGGGGACGGTTTAGAGTTAAGACCGCTAAAAGTGATAACCGTGTGTTTCCTTTCGGGAAAAACAATGCAGAGAATATCATAAAAACCGCTTTGAAAAATGCCGGGGTTTTCAAGAAAGATGAGGACACCGGGAGATCAACTATCCATTTTCATCTATTCAGGAAATATTTTGTTACCAACCTGACCTATGGCGGGGTTTCTGATAAGTATGTGGATTTTTTCACCGGCCATATTGACGCTCTGGACCGGTCATATAACAAACCAACAACAGAGAAACTACTTGAAATTTATATGAAGGGTGAACCGTACCTGCGGATATTTGACGAGAGCGCATTAGAGATCGCAAAAACCCGGGAGGAGATCAAAGATACAAAGGATAAGGTCCGGGATATGCAGATTGAAAATCTCGTTATGAAATCGAAGCTACAGGACTTCGAGCGGGTACAGGCACGATTAAAAGAAGTTGAACAGAAATTGATGGCTATAAATTCCCTTGATAAAATGCAGGGATTACTTACCCCGGAAGATCATACCGCAATAGCCGAAAAAATTATCGCACTTCAGAAGGACCCGGGGAAACGATAACACTTTTTCTTTTCTTACATGCAGAGGTACGACAAGCACCACAACAATATTTTGTTTTTCCGTGTTTGGTGTTTGGTAAGTGTTTGCCACAATTCAGACAGTACCTATGTTTATCAATATCGGTGCCCGGATTAAAACCGATTGTTTTCAAATTTCTTTGACAGGACGGGCAATACTTTTGATGTGATCCATATCGGATAAATTTGTCTTTACAGTGTGGGCATGTCGCAACATCTACCGCACTTCCGGGAAATGTGACTTCAAGCACCCATTCAGAATTTTTTGCATTAAGTATTTGCATTATGATGGGTTTGGGAGAAATCCATAACCCGGGGTTTTCTTCGATGTTTTTTAATTCGTGGTATTTCCGACCTTTTTTAAAAATGTAAAACGGTTTAATCGGGTGCCGGTTCTCAAAATCTCTTACCTGTTTAAGGCAGTCCTGAAATAGATTATATCTCGCCATATCAAGATTTTTGTAATCCTGGATTGTTGGCTCCTCAATAGTATCAAATGAAGCATTGAGTATAATCTTTTTTTGGCGATACTCTCGATACGCTTCTTCTCGAAGTTTCCAAATTTCGCGCTCGTATTCATCAGCATTTTTACAAATATCCATTTATTAGACACCGCTAACGATATTTGATATTTTAATGCAATATTCGTTAGAGGGATATATAACATTTACTTACAGGTAAATATGTTTGAAATACCACGACTCACCTGTGAACGGTGCGGTCACTCTTGGTATATCCGAATACCAGACCCTGTGATATGTCCACGTTGTAAGAATCCTTTGAAGAACAAAAAAGAAACCGGGGCTCAGTCGCCAAACCAGACCCCGGCTATCGCCTCATCTGGAGGGACATAATGAGCTCTTCTTCAGAAGTTTTAACATTATCTTCTGATGTTGTCGAGTCCTTGCCGATCTTCTATCGAGCTATGGCTCAACATCTCGCCGAAACTGGCCGGGCAATAATCAAGGGTCCTTCAGAAAAAGAGCAACCAAAATAAGAGGTTTTTCGGGTGGCTCCGGTGAAACCTCTTGTATCTAACAATTGTGATTTGTTAATTAAATACGTTTCCGTCCCGACTGAAACACTTTCAGAAGAAGTTTCCCCTCTAAACGGTATGGGGTCGGGTGACTCCATCCCGGTTCTGTTGGGTGATAATGAATCTGTTTTCTCAGTACAAAAACCTGCCGGTTCTGTTTCTAAACGGGAGGGTGGTTACATCCATCCCGGTTCTGTTGGGTCCGCTTGTCCTGCATGCCAACCGGAAACCGGCCGTATCTCTGCTATTGTACAACCTATTTCCGCCGTCGTAAAATCCATCTTTTCAACATTTGGCTTTGTATTTGGATGCAATCAAAAACCAAGTTATGATAGTTGCGGGAAAATCCGTGCAAAAATTGTGTGCAGTGTAGATGAAACCCATAGACCTTACTTCAAACATGAACGATGTAACGATCCGGGATGTCCGATCTGCTATACAAAATTCGCACGTCGCATAGCGGATGCGGTTGTCAAAAGAGTGCAGGGTTATATGTCCGTGTTTGGTTTTGATCCAATATCTCATTTGATATTCTGGCCGGATTCCTTAACGGGATATTCAAATTTACAAGAAGCGTTCCGGGATGCCAAATTTATGCTCGGTAAACTCGGTGCAAAAATGGCGGTCGTTTGGTATCATCCGTACCGAATACCTGATGACATAAAAGAACAATTGCGCCGATATAGACGAGAGCATGGTATTTCGAATAAAACGGGGTTCTGGGAGATGGCGCATGATGACGTGTTGAATCTGGGTTCTCTGGAGGCTTATGTCGTTTATGGACCGCACTTCCATGCCATTGTATCAGGGTATCTGAAATCATCAAAAGAATATGCCAAACTCGGGATTGGCGGATACAAAAAAGTTCGGAGATTGGATGCAGTGGAGGATCTTGAGCGCGTCGCATATTACATCAGTACCCACGCATGCAGAGAAGCTACAAAATCAACAGTCCGGTATTTCGGAAAAATATCATATTCAAAACTTGCACGAGATGAAGGTACTGAAATTATCGAAGATGTTATTTGTGAAGTTTGCGGTAAATTACGGATGTCTTATCATTGCAACGATGAGGGCGAAACATCGGGGGTTTTACAGCACCATATCACGAGAAAGGTAACTATCCATAAATATTGGGAACGGGGTAAGGAACCGCAAGGGGTGCGGAAATCCCGCCGTTCTTTGAAATGGGCTACCGGTTGGTTCAACAAACATGGGTATTGCGGTGGTCAAGTACAAGGAAGTAAGGAGAAATATTATGACCAATGGGGTGCGATGTGAACGAGCCCGATACAATCGAGCCGGAGATCCGCTTTGAGCCGGTGCCGGTCGAGTGTCACGGTCCTTTTATCAAACTCCATGATGGTTGGATTGTTCATCTCTGCGATGCCTGTATATTGTTCCCCTGTGAGGAATGGCGATGAGCGCCGGAATGAATCCCCTCTTTGTTGCTAAGCTCAATCCTAATCAAAGAGCATGGATAAAAACGGCTAAGGGTGTAAAGTTCGTTAAGGAATTTCTATGGAAAAAAGGGAATCATTGTTTTGTTTTTGGAACTACCGGGTCCGGGAAAACTCAAAAACTTTATTTGTTGCTTTATTGGTTGAAGCACGGTGAAACCCAGATATGGTTCAGTACCGGAAAAAGTGATGAGATACTCCCGTTATTTTTCATGGGAATGAAGGTCAGGGTAATTGTTCCGAAAGGAACCTCAATCGAAATACAAGAAGAACACGGGGATGGGGTTTATGAACCACTGGATGAACAGCCGGAAATCATAGAAGTATCAAGTCCTATTGAAGCGTGGCATGCAGTAAAAAAACCGTCATGGAATAAGAACCGTAACAAAGTTTTTGATACAATCAGTATCTTCGAGTTCAGGAATACAATACCGGATAATAGTGTTCGTTTACGATGGATGAGTGAACTTTTTGAAACACTTGCTTTCCGTACACGGTTAAAACAGATGCCAAAGATATTTCCCTGTACGATATACCTAGATGAAGCACAATGGGCTATTGCAGGACAGAGAATATCGCGGGATGCAGAACGGGAAAGAGTAACTGAAACCATAATTGAAAACGTGCTTGAGATGAGAAGCGCCGGGTGCCGGTTCGTTCTCTCCGCACAAGATTATACAAACGTCCCGCCGGCTATCCGGCAAAATATGCTTTGTTCTATCATCTGCCGGGGTGCTGACGTTGCGCGGGATGAGAGTAAGGTATTAGCACAACATACCAGAGGGATGCACGGCAGAACATCACCGGCGCACTTCAAGAGGGATGAGGGATACTTTGTGCATGCTGACGGTACAGTTTACCCGGTTGGCCGGCCGTGGATCTTTCCTTTATTCCCGCTTGAATTAGAAGATAGAGAACGAATCAAACACATGAGGGTTAAGTACAGCGGTGAGTATGCCGGTGAACCTGTCATTATTCCTGATGAGGAACTGGATTATACTTCCATGAATCTTGGAATCTATGCAGATCGTGTCATCAAACCAGCTCCAGAGCCACAAATACTAAGTAGACATGGCAGTTTGCCGGTTCCTGATGCACTAATAACAGATTGAACCTGCATGAACAGGAACCGATTGATTTTACTTCTTTTTTAGGAAAAAATTCCAAATATTTTGAATCTTTCGTTTTTTTGTATTATAGAATGGGGAACGCGATTCACCGTGCTAATGTTTAGCATGCTACAATGTAGCACGGTTATCCTTTCATGGCGCGCAGGGTCCTTTTCTCCGTCCTGTAACATTAAAAAAAGTGCTGTTTATACCACATTGTTGTGTCAATAACAAGCATGAAAAACCACGTGTTGTATCAATAATTCAATTCAGAGAGTAATTATTGTATCTTTTCCGCTGATTCCCGGGTTGCCCCGGTAAAATGCCAATGATGAACGAACCCTTAATCCATTCATCTCTGTGTTTTCCACCGGTCCTGATACCAGAGGCCGACTCGATCGAATTTTCCTGTAGAATGCGCAAACCTGACCGCAAGCAGGTGCCAGCACCCCCGTCCACGGTACAGGAAATCCCCACAGGTGCAAAAATCTTCATCAATAATATACTCAGAGGTTGCTCCCTGAACAATAAAAAAATCAAGATATTTTTTCACGCGCCCCTCTTCAAGAGCTGCCAAGGCTTTTATCCCGCGGGTGCCGTACGTGAGCTTGATCTCCTCACGGGTCAGAGGATCGATCTCCTTTTTTCCTGATAGCCGTGTAAACAGGTCAGTCATGTGAGTTGTCTGATTAAGGGTGGATCATCAATATATTCCCACCCCATCCGCATGCCGAGTTCCCGCATTGCCGGCGCTTCAAGTGAGTAATGGGTCGCTTCAATGCAGGGAATTGCCGCACTCCGTGCAACCGCATGCTTCATCTCTGCCGAGAGGAACGCATCAGCGCCCATTACTTGTGCCTCTTCGATTAATTCAGGATCAAACCCACTGCCGGCAACCACACCAAGCTTATGCACAGTTTGACCAATTTCACCCCAGATGCGGATATTCCCCCCAATGCGACGTGATATTTCTTCCGGCGATGAACCGAATGTGCCGATCCTTCCCGCTGACATCGGCATAATCCCGGTAAGGTCGAGCAGGTGACAGAGCGTATCATTGACTCCACCGTCAGCACGATCAAAATTGGTATGCATAACATAGAGGTTCATCTCTGCTGCAAGGAGAGTACGCAGGATCCGTGCGGTACATCCAGTCACCTGCGTCACCGGAGTCCAGAGAGGAGTATGGTGCACAACAAGCATATCTGCAGATGCAGCAACTGCTCTTTTTACTACGGCCGGGGTTACATCAAGGGCGCAACAGACACGGGTGATCTCAGGCCGGCCCTCAATTATAAGTCCGATCCGCCCCTGATCAAATTCTTCGGCAAGCACGGGGGGCGCAAGCTCCTCCATCTCCCCGATAAACGCTCTGATATCCATAGAATTGTATGGGAGAACCGGATTTATGACTGTGACTGCCACAAATATTACTCATAGTAATAAGAAATAATATAAATATGCGTATAACGATATTTTGGGTATGCGCAAGTCAATCGAGCAGATCAACCAGCGGATCCGCGATGGCAATGCCCGGGTTGTAACGGCAGAAGCGATGCCTGATATTGTTGCGGAACTTGGTGAAGATGGTGCATTAAAAGAAGTTGATGTGGTTACTACCGGCACATTTGGCGCGATGTGCTCATCGGGCGCGTTCCTCAACTTTGGTCACGCGGAACCACCCATCCGCATGGAACGGGTCTGGCTCAATGATGTGGAAGCATACGGGGGACTTGCAGCAGTCGATGCCTATATCGGGGCTACACAGCAGTCAACCACACGGGAAGACCAGTACGGGGGCGCCCATGTAATCGAAGATTTGGTCTCTGGGAAAGCAGTCGAATTACGGGCAATATCCCGGGGCACTGACTGTTACCCAAGGCGGACTATTACCACCGAACTTCTTTTGGAGAACTTAAACCAGGCAATCATGTGTAACCCGAGGAACGCGTACCAGCGGTACAATGCAGCGGTCAATACGACGGACCGGACCCTCCACACCTACATGGGCACTCTGCTCCCCTCCTGTGGCAACATCTCGTATTCCGGCGCTGGCCTGCTCAACCCGATCACGAACGACCCGAAACTCCGGTTCATTGGCAGCGGCGTCCCCATATTCCTCTGTGGGGCACCCGGCAGGGTAATCGGCGAAGGTACTCAGCACTCCCCCGCAGGTGGATTCGGCACTCTGATGGTTACAGGGGATTTAAAGATGATGTCACAGAATTTCCTGCGCGCAGCGACCATGTCAGGGTACGGTGTCACGCTCTATGTAGGTCTGGGTGTGCCTATCCCGGTGATTGACAGGGATACAGTACGCGCAACTGCAGTCCGTGATGAGGATATCATGGTCGACCTGATCGATTACGGCATCCCCAGCAGGAACCGCCCTGCATTAAAAAGTGTGAGCTATGCCGAACTGCGCAGCGGGACCGTATACCTAAATGGCGAAGATGTACGAACCTCATCCCTCTCCAGTTTCCGCAGGGCGCGGATAGTGGCATCAACACTTAAGGACTGGATAGAAACGGGAAAAATGGAGCTCTGCATGCCTACCCGGCCAATCGATCCAAAAAAACAGGTGCGTCCTATGCATGAGACTGTAAGGGGGCCCCGAGTGCTCGATATCATGGACAGAAAAGTGGTGAGCATTGGTGAAGATGAAGAGATAAAAACTGCCGCACAAAAACTACTCAAAGGTGAAACAAATCACCTCCCGGTCATCAATGCAAAGGGCAGGCTTGTAGGTATTGTCACGACGTTTGACATTTCAAAAGCGGTGGCAAACCCGCAGAAAGCCAGCCTTGTGCGCGATATAATGAAAAAGAAGGTGGTTACGACCACTCCTGATGAAGCGGTCGATATCGCAGTGCGCAAACTTGAGCAGCATAATATCAGCGCGCTCCCGGTAATTGATACCAAGGCACATGTAGTTGCGATGCTGACGGCAATGGATTTGGGCAAGCTTTTCGGGGGCAGGTGGCTGAAATGAAGCTGCTTGTAAACTTTTCACGCGGAAAGGGAAGGAAGCCAATCATTGCGCAGGTTGTGCGAGATACAGGTGTCCTGATCAATGTCGAGCGCGCGGTGATCGATTCGTCTGAAGGGGAGGCGCTTATCGATGTTCCCGATGATGCCTGCCATCTGGTGCGCGACAGGATGGCGAGCCTCGGTGCAACAGTCAGGATTCTTGAGCACGGGGTGACCTTTAACGAGAGCGAATGTGTGGACTGTGGAGCCTGCATCAGCATCTGCCCCCGCGAGGTCTTTTCATTTGACAAAGACTTCACACTTCACCTTGCGGAGGAACGCTGTATCCTCTGTGGCAAATGTATCGATGCCTGCCCGCATCAGGCCCTTGCCCTGCCGGTATGATTCGGGAGCGGTTCTTCTTCCGGCAGACAATCGCTACAATCCTTGCTGATCATCCGGAGCATATCGCCGCGGCAAAGGAGGGAATCTTCGCGGCACGGCAGGATGTGGAACGATATATCGCACGCGACCCGTTTTTTCAATTAACCCTTGAGCCGTACGCACCTGATTCGGATGATCTGGTGATTGTGCGGATGGCGGAGGCTGCAAAGAAAGCAGATGTCGGACCTATGGCAGGAGTGGCAGGGGCAATTGCGTGGGCGGGAGTCGAAGCGATGGTTGCGAGCGGTGCTGTATTTGGAGTTATTGATAACGGTGGTGACATCGCACTCATCTCCGACCGCCCTGTACGTGTAGGAGTGCATGCAGGCACAGCACCAATATCGGATCATGCAGCGTTTATTGTCCCCCCACAAGAGCGGATAATGGGGATCTGCACCTCATCAGCAACGGTCGGGCCATCTGTCTCATTTGGGATAGCCGATGCCGTTACCATCTTTGCTCATGATGTTGCGCTGGCGGATGCATGGGCAACATCAGTGTGTAACAGGATCAGGGCAGATGACACATCTGTATTCTCCAAGCTTGATCCCTCCGAAGTGATGGGCGCATTTGCAGTCATTGGTGACCATACCGAACAATGGGGTAAACTCCCTCCATTGGTCAGTGCAATAGTGGATGAGCACCTGATCAGTGCCGGTGACCACCTATAGCGTCGATTCAATATAGGTGAGCGCGTCCCGATAGGCATCGGTCCCCAGAAATGTTGCAAGCGCTTTCTCCCCGTCGCTGACTACCATCACGGGCTTGTAAGCGATGACCCCGAAGATGAGCTCTAAAAGCTCGACCTCATCAACGATCACACCCCCTTCAAGGGCAGATGCGGGCATCAGGATCAACCGCTCCATCCTGAGAATATCCGGGATTTCACGAAAAAAATAAAAGAATGTCTGGTACGCGTTTAAAAGATCAGATACCAAGAGTTCGTTGCGCAACTCTGGTACAAGCCCGTCAAGTTTTTCTGCGAGCATCCCTTCATCCTCCCCACACTCATCAAGAAGCCGGTCGGCAATTTCGATAAGTTCGTGATATGGGACGGTGCATGCAGCCTTGTATATCATATTCAATTGAATTCCCATTTAAGGAAAATAATTGGATCGTATTCTAGAGTATACTACAATAATAAACAATATGTACACCAGCAGGGAATGATTACAGGTGAAAGACGAGCACATTGACTGGCTGATCTACCACCTAATCGAACCCATGGGTCCGGTGACAGTAGAGGAACTCGCTAAAAAAAGTGGTCTGGATCCTGCCACGGTCGAAAAGTCAATTTTACGGCTTGAAAATGACCTGCTCGTTGAACAATACAAAGGCAGGATACGCCTGCTCTCTTTTGGTGAATCCCTGATCCGGTGTCAGGTGAGATACGACCCTGCCCTCCCGTACACAATCGAAAACGGGGTCATAAAAGAAAAAAAGAGGCCGGACCCTTGACCCGTGTAGCAGTCCTGCGGATTGGCCATCGACCGGAGCGTGATCAGCGGGTTACCACGCATGTCGGGCTGACCGCCCGTGCGCTGGGCGCGGATGGGATGTACCTTTCCGCGGATGACAAGGGGGTGGTGCAGAGCATCGCTGATGTCGTGGATCGCTGGGGCGGGGTATTCTATTGTCAGGATAAAGTAAAATGGCGGCGATGCATCCTTGACTGGAGGAAAGAGGGAGGCTCGGTTGTTCACCTTACAATGTACGGGTTGAAACTGCCGGATGTCATCGGGAAAATACGTCGTGAGGACAAGGTCCTTGTGGTTGTTGGTGCCGAGAAAGTTCCGGGTGAGATTTTCGGGCTTGCGGATTATAATGTCGCGGTCACGAGCCAGCCCCACTCGGAGATTGCAAGCCTTGCTGTCTTCCTTGATAACCTCTTTTGTGGAAATGAATTGACCCGGGAATTTGCCGGTGCAAAAATCCGGATTATTCCTTCTCCAGCAGGGAAAAAAACGGAGTGAACATGAAAGGGCGTGCGCTGGTAGCCGGGTTTGCCACCCGCCATGTGGCGCAGTCAGCGTTCCGTGCCGGCTATGCTGTCTGCGCGGTTGATCATTTCTGCGATCAGGACCTGAACTGGTATACACAGGACCATATAAAATTTGATGAACTCGAAGAACTCCCTGCGGCAGTAGAGGAAATGTCAAGCAGGCACCAGTTCGATTTGCTAATTGTGACAAGCGGTGCAGAAGACCTGCAAACCGATCTTTCTATTTGTGGCACATCCCGTGAAAAGGTCGCAATGTTCCTTGATAAACTCGATACACAAGCCTTTTTTGAGGAACTTGGAGTGCCTGTTCCCGGCCTTATGAAGGGGGGGGATTACCCTGCCATGGTAAAACCCCGACGGGGTGCAGGGGGTTGGCGCAATGCCATCATCTCCGGAACGGAAAATCTTGTTACATGGCAGAAGCTCTATCCGGGTGTACCCTACCTGTTGCAGGAGGTAATTGAGGGTATACCCTCAAGTGTGTGCTGTGTGACTGATGGCACACGCGCCCGCGCGATCACCACAAATGAGCAAATTCTGAGGGGAGAGAACGGTTCATCATTCGGATTTTCCGGATCCATAACTCCGTTGATACACCGGGAAAAAACCCGCATGATGACCCTTGCAGAGAAAGTTGCAGCAGCAAGCGGTTGCAGGGGAACAATCGGTGTTGATTTTGTGTGTGGAACCAAACCCTGTGCAATTGAGATCAACCCCCGGTTTCAGGCAACTGTGGATACGGTTGAGCAGTCAATGGGATGCAATATGTTTCAGCTTCATGTGGATGCATGCCGGGGAGTTCTGCCGAAATCTCTCCCACGGCCGTTACAATTTTCTGCCCGAAGCATACTTTTTGCGGACCGTGATCTGACCCTTCGATCCAATCTTGCGCGTCTTTCACCTATTGTCGCAGACATCCCGTATCCTGATACATACTTTGAAAAAGAACAGGCAATTGTAAGCGTCTATGGATGGGGAAAGACCAAAAATGCAGCTCTTCTGTTGCTGGATAAGCATATTAAAACGGTTCAACAATATCTACGGTGATGGATGCCGCTGAAGATATGTTAAAGGATCCGGCGATCCGTGCGTACCTGCACAGGTTGATCGGTGATGAAGGGCTCGATCTCCTGATACGTTTCCCTGATGAAGGGGAGCATAGCGATGAAGACCTGGCAGCAAAGACCGGGATCAACCTCAATACCGTAAGGCACACCCTTTATACCTTGTATGAAAAGCGGCTGGCAGAATATCACCGTATAAAGAATAATGAAACAGGCTGGCTCACGTATCTCTGGCAACTCAGGGTTGACAAGATATACGATGCCATCCGGGAAGACCTCCAGCTCGTCCTTGATAAACTGGAACACCGTGCCCAGTTTGAAGAAGAGAACGATTTTTACATATGCAAGGACTGCGGTATCATCTATCCCTTCACCCGTGCACTGGATAACGAGTTCAAATGCACGGAATGCGAGAACCATATTGCGCACTTTGACAATGATGCGCTCCTTGTTGCCCTCAAACAACGTGTCCGGAGCATTCAGGAATCACTTGGTCATGTCCAGTCCTCGTGAACAATACGAGGATTTGCTGCGAAACGCCGGTTGCAGCCCAAAAGTGATCGCGCACTGCAGGGCTGTCACGGATTGCGCGCTTGAGTATGCAGGGAACAACCCGCTTATTGACCGGAACCTGCTTGAAGCTGGAGCCATGCTCCACGACATCGGGCGCGGGAAAACGCATTCTATTCATCATGCACAGACAGGGGCAGATATATGCCGCGCCCTTTTGTTTACTGAACCGGTGGCCCGGATTGTCGAATGCCATACCGGTGCAGGCCTGACTGCTGATGAGTGCACTCTCCTTCACCTCCTCCCCCGCAACTGTACTCCGTGCACTGCAGAGGAACGGATTCTTGCACATGCTGATAACCTAATGGTGGGGACTCATAAAGGCAGGATTGAGGGGACGCTTGGTTCTGCCATCCACCTCAGCAGGAAAATCCGAAGACGGCTGTACCACCTTGCACTCGATGTCGAGTGTTTGTGCAAAAAATAAAATTAAAAAAATATTCAGATGATAACCTGTTTAACCTGATGCAGGGCACGAATTTTTTCAACAACACCTTGTGGCAGAGGTTCTTCGACAATGATCACAAGCTTTGGTTCTTCTGAGAGGTGAGGGTCTGTCACAAAAATCTGGCGAATAGAGAGAAGATGATCCGAAAGTACCCTTACCGTCGCACCGACAATTCCGCGCTCGCTGGCATTTTTCGGCAGAACTGTGATGACTGAATACCCTAGCGCTTCAGCCACATGGCTGAGGTCCGGGGTGGCACGCATGTTGATAAATATCTCTTTTAACACGGGGCGATCGAGAATGCGGTGCGCTGTCGAATCCACGACACGACGGTCTGACCCGATTGCCTTGGCAACAGCAGTTGCAGGGACCTCAATACCATTGCAGCTGATCCTGCCATCCTCCGTAACACCAAATCCATTTTCCAGCAAAAACCTGACAACCCGGCTCTGTGAAGGGGAATCCGCAAATTCGTGGATGATGTCTGACCACATACAAAGCACTGGGCATGGCGTATATAAATATACATCTATGCTGGTTGAGCAGCATTCCGATAATGGTTTCGAGGGTTTAGGTATTTTTATTCACACTGAATAAAGATAAAATCCTTTTTTGGAATGTTAGCCATACAGCGTCCGTATTTGATTTTTAAAGAGCGGACGTTACATAAATTTCTTTAACATAGACAGCCTCTTTGTTATGGCATAAAAGCGAGGGTTGCCAAGCCAGGTCAAAGGCGCAAGGTTGAGGGCCTTGTCGCGCAGGCGTTCGAGGGTTCAAATCCCTTCCCTCGCATCGTTTCTTATTAAATTTTCACTTTATAGACCATTCATTACGCTGTCTTTTTTAATTTTCTGGATCTTTCAAATAATTTAAAAAAGTTATTGGGAAATTGCCGGAACATCATACGATCCAATGCCGGATTGCAGCTCGCCCTTTGCAATGACCCAGCCGTGGTTCTCTCCAGATATCATGGCGGAGATCGAGTTTGTGTACCGGTTGTACGCAGGTTCGAAAATCTTCCACTCGTTCTTCCCGGTGACCGTAGAGCTGATCTCTACCTTCACGATTTGGGAGGACTCGTAATCCGCGTAAACCGCGCTTTGGTACTGGTGACAGATCCCACCGAACCCTGAGTTTTTGAATTCAGGGCAGCTGACCTCTTTTGATTCCTGTACCGGCCGGAGCACGATATCACTATCCTGTGGAGATTTCGTATCAATGACCTTGCTGGCTCGTGCATCGGAAGAGGCATGTACGCTGAATCCCGCCCCGCCGCCCCCTAAAATGACCGGTGCCTGGATCTTTAACATGGTCGCCTTGCTGGATCCAAGAAGCGTGGTATCCCACCCCACAGGAATCCCTGTAAAGTTCCCGATGCTGAACTGCTCGACAAACGGTGAATTACCATTCGGGTTTGCCGGCACCGGGATAAAGAACGTGACGTTCCGCAACTCCCCGCTCGTTGAGATTGTCAGAGTGTACGAGTACGTGCTGACAAGCGTCCTCCGGTACTCCTTTTCCACGTAGGAACCGTAGAGTGTGGTTCCGGCAAAGATGACAATAATCACAATAAAGATGGAAGCTGCGATTTTGATGATCTTATCCATACTCTCCCCTTTTTTAGAACAAAATGGTCCTGCATTATACACAGGTATTCATCTTTCCATTAATGAAAACCTGTCGGAAATCGACAATTCACACTTTTATCGATAAAGATGAACAAGCAGATTATCGGATGTTTAAGGCACTATACCTTTATCCTGCGGCGTGAAATCATGTTATGATGACAGGTCGGACTACACTCGTCCTCTCTAATGTCACATTGCCGGATGGAAGGGTCGCAGACATTTCCTCTGGCGGGGGATACGTCACCCATATCGGTTCGGCGCAATCGTGCGATCGAATTATTGATTGCACAGGTCTTCTGGCACTCCCGGGTGCAATCGACATGCATGTCCATATGCGCGGGGGCAAGCAGTCTGCAAAAGAGGACTGGCAGACCGGCAGCCAGAGTGCCCTTGCGGGAGGTGTGACGGTTGTTGTTGATCAACCAAATACCGTCCCACCGGTTACCTCCCCCATGGCACTACAGGACCGGGTCCAAGATGCAAAGGAACATTCTCTCTGCCATTTTGGAATTAACAGCGGGGTAAATGCCAAAACCTCTCTTGAAATGATGTGGCAGGCAGGAGCGCTCGCGTTCGGGGAGATCTTTTTTGCTCCATCAAGTTATGGAGAGGCGATTGGAAAAGAAACACTTATACAGGTATTTGAAAGGATCTCGTCGCTGGGGGCACTTGCAACCATTCATGCCGAAATGATCTCTCCCGTACCGGATCAGGACCTTCGATCTCATGACCGGGCCCGCTCATCTGATGGAGAGACCGAGGCGGTCAGAACCGTGAATCAATGCAACAGATCCAGGTGCAGGGTGCATTTCTGCCATCTTTCATCGTCCGCTTCAATTGAAGCCGCATCAGGTTCAGTGGAAGTGACACCACACCACCTCTTTCTATCACAGGACTCCTTTGATCCCTCAAGTGCATTTGGCAAGGTAAACCCCCCTTTGCGCACTGAAAACCAGAGGAGAGATTTATGGAAAAGATGGGAACGCATCGATGTGATCGCTTCCGACCATGCTCCCCATACGGCAGATGAAAAACATACGGCATTTCCTGACGCACCTGCGGGCATCCCAGGAGTTGAAACCATGATGCCCCTCCTTGTTGCAAAGGTTATTGAACGGAAAATATCAGTTCTATCGCTGGCCAAGAAAACATCGTTTACCCCCGCAAATCTTCTCGGTATTCCTAAGGCGGGATTTTCCATTGGCAATCGCGCGGATTATGCCTTATTTCCCAAATCACCGGTACGGATTACCATAGATACCCTTCACAGCAAATGCGGATGGACCCCCTATGAAGATCAAATGGCCGTATTCCCAGATACGGTTATCATGGGAGGAGAACCGGTTTATCACAAGAGGGAATTTCTGGAAGGTTCACCCGCATGGTTCCCGGGAGCCGGTTATCGTTATACAGGACAATAACTCCCTGGAAGATACCACCCCAAAAACATAAATATTGGAGGCGCACAGGTGAGATGGTGCCGAGATAAGCGCTTCCATAGGTCCCCGGGTGATCGATTGGCGGATGCCTGGATGTGATCCATGGGACAACCCGGTTGCGCGACAGGCACTGCCCGGCAGAGGGTTAATTCATAGGTGATGAACGGCAGCATGCCACAGGTGATCCACGTGTGTTAATGCCGGGCAACATTCTCTTTCTTATAAAGGTGACCCGTGATGCCATCATGTGCTGACGCGATATCCAATACAAAGAACGGTATTATCATCACAATTGAAGTTACAGCAGGAAGTAGGTCCAATACTTTTCCAGCCGGATTTAACAGATGGAGAAAAGCTATCGGGTGCCGGGTGACTGCTCCCGCACTGGAGGGAAGAGCAAACCGGGCAGTTATTGCTGTGATTGCAAAAATGCTGGAGATTCCCGAAAGCACAGTCCATATACAATCTGGCGCCACTTCACCGGTTAAGAAAATTCTCATTGAAGGGATGAGTAAGCCTCATATTGTTTTATGGCTCGAGTCCCTGCTTGACTCCTGAACCCTTCAATTCAATTATAAAACTTGTTAGTTTATGGATATCCTTTAAGTAATTTTACACAAAATATATTTTTTATACCTATGATCAGGCATTTCATTCATCGCATGATCCATGGGGGTGCGTTTACTTGTATTCACCGGATACTACCAAGTACCTTATTCATATCAACCTCACCGCTGAGGGGGTGGTCGAGAAACCCGATGTAGTTGGTGCCATATTCGGCCAGACTGAAGGGTTACTCGGCGAAGACCTTGACCTGCGTGATCTCCAAAGGACCGGACGTGTCGGAAGAATTGACGTCCAGATAACAAGCAAGAAAGGCGAGACAAAGGGAGAGATCATGATCTCCACATCCCTTGACCGGGCAGAGACTGCAATCCTTGCCGCTTCGCTTGAGACCATTGACCGGGTCGGACCCTGCGTTGCTCGCGTAACCGTTGGTTCAATCGAGGACATACGTGTCAGCAAGCGTAAAAAGATTGTGAACCGGGCAAAAGAGATCCTGATTGAACGGTTTGATGACGGTACTATTGACAGTAATGAACTTCTCGACGATGTGCGGCAGAGCCTTCGTATTGAAAAGATCGGCTCGATTGGCGAAGAGAAGATGCCATCAGGACCAAACGTGCTGGACTCGGACGCAATCATCATTGTTGAGGGAAGGGCGGATGTTTTAAATCTGCTCCGTTTTGGGATCAAGAATGCCGTAGCGGTTGAAGGGACCAATATCCCAAAAACCGTCATTGACCTGTGCGAGAAGAAGACTGCAACTGCATTTTTTGACGGGGACCGCGGTGGTGAACTTATTCTCCGCGAACTGTTGCAGGTGGCAGATATTGATTTTGTTGCTTTCTCCCCGCGCGCAAAAAGCGTGGAGGACATGACCCGCAAAGAGGTGATCAAGACCCTCCGTAATAAGGTGCCTGTCGAATACATCCGCGAACATTATTTCGAAGACAGCGCCGAACTTCCCCCGGATCTCAAACTGGGGCGTGGGGGAGAAGATTTGGCATCACCTGAAAAAAGTGCAAAAATCTTCTCCACCGGAAAACGGGCACGGGAATCTGCACACCGGATACCCCAGACTCTGCGGGACCATATGGATGATGTGAGGGGTCAGCACCTCGCACGGTTCCTTTCTTCAGACCTTATCATCATGCGGGAGATCAATTCTGATGAGATTGAGAAAGCGGTAGAGACTATTGATGACACGGTAACCGGGCTCGTGGTCGACCGCTCAGTTGACCAGAGACTGCTTGACCGTTTGGTGGTGAAGGGGGTGGAATATGTCGCTGCCCGGGATTTCAAAGGAATCATTAAACGCCCGTTGAATATCAGGCTTATGAAAATAGGTTCATAGTCTTTTACCCAGACAAATTATTTAACATCAGGTACACTACGCTGATCTCCGGATGTGGTACGATGCACAAAGAAGAACTAATCCAGCTTCATCAGATGCTCTACGACGTCAAAACCTATCTAGAAACATTAAATCCGAATCTGAAATTCACCCAATATCTGTCACTGAAGATCACACCCTCCCAGCAGCACAAGAGCAAGATGGAGCACAAATACGCCATTTTTGTGCTCGGAACTGAAATTGCCAATGCCATGAAGGATGTGGATTACACTTCATCAAGCCGTATATCTGCACGGATGAAGGAGCTTGCCGATAAGGCATTAAAAGAGATGGAATATTCATAATCCATTATCTCCCTTTTTTGCCTGATACCATTTTTAAAAATTTTTCTACAATTTTTTTTAGGGCATATCTTAAAATTTTTGAAAATTCGATTAACGGATATGAAATATTTTACGGGCACCGATAAAGGACTCGATCTCAAACAGGTTAATTCCGCTGTTGAGCATGCATTTGCCGATCACGGGAACGGCCTTGTCCGTATGCCCCCCAAGATGTATGTAATGCTCCCACAGGGGGATTTCCGGACGATGCCCGCTTACCTTCCCTCTCTGGGCGTTGCCGGTGTTAAGGTTGTTAACGTCCATCCCCATAATCCTGAAAGGGGATTACCCACAGTTATGGCGCTCACAATCATCCTTGATATTCCGACGGGAAAACCGGAGGCAATCATCAACGCAACCCAGCTCACCGATATGAGGACAGGAGCTGCAGGTGCAATCGCGTGTAAGTATCTTTCTCCAAAAAAAGAAGTTGTTATGGGGCTTATCGGAACCGGCAGACAGGCTCAGGCGCAGGTAGCTGCCATTGAGCAGGAGATTGCAATCAGCGAGATACTAGTATGGAGCAGGAATCCTTTGCATGCCGAGCGGTTCTCAACCAGTATAAAAGGGATCGATTGCCATAGTGCATCCATCGAACGTACTTGTGATTGCGATGTTCTGGTAACGACGACCCCCTCAAAGGAACCGGTGGTAATGAGCGATCTTGTTCACGAAGGGACGCATATCAATGCCATCGGAGCAGATGCCCCGGGGAAGGAAGAGCTGGACCCGGCGCTGCTTTCGCGTGCTTCCGTCTTTGTTGATGATATCGCGCAGGCTGTCCATTCAGGAGAGATCAACGTTCCCATTAAAAAAGGGCTGTTTACAGAAGAGAATATTTCCGGTACCCTTGGAGAAGTAGTGATTGGGAGAAAAAAGCGGAGGCGGCCTGAAGAGATAACAATCTTTGATTCAACTGGGCTTGCAATCCAGGACCTTGCGATAGCAAAGATCGCGATGATGCATGGGACAGCTATCGTGCTGCCATTTCCCTGAATAAACAAAAAGGAAAAATTATTTTGTTTTTTTAGCAAATTTTTTCCAGACCTGTTCCCGGTACACTGGACCGCTGTTGTATGTGCAGAAGGGAATGAGCCTGCCATCCGGTGTTGCATAATGGATGCAGCACCGCTGAACACGTTCGAGGTCGTAGTTGTACCGGTCCATGAAGTGCATGGTACCGATAAAGAGCGCATTCCAGTGAAATTCCCTGAGAGCATCAAAGTTCTGCCCGATCAGTGTCTTTCCAATCAACTTCCAGAACTCAGCAGTATTGCTCTGATCACCTTTCTTCACAGAGTCATGAAGGTTTTTAACGCCCTCGATCAATGCCTTGTATTTGTTGATGGTCCCGCCTTTTTTCAGGGTATCTGCCATTTTTTCAATCGATTCAAAAAGGCTCTCGACATCAACCATTCGGTTTACGGTAACCATTCCATCCTTGGTAATAAAGACATACGTGGCCGCCCCACAGTGCTGGTGAGCAGTAAACCTGACCTGAGGCTTCCCGGTGTATGACTCAGCAAGGTCAGAGAACGGCAGGACGCAGGGGACCGGATAAAAATCATCCTTTTTAATAATGCCATGCGTCTGTGCCTCGATTCCGCTTAATACTTCAGGAATGGTAATTCGAGATTTTTTAATGTCATCGTCACTTGCTGCACCCGTAAACGCGACTGGCTGGAAATTGACGCCGCGCACAACAGAGATATGATCGGCAGCAAACCGGATTATTGCTCCAAGCTCCCCGTCATTTTTTCCACGTATAACGGTGGGCACGAGAACGCACCCGAGACCGACGTTCTGAAGATTCTCAATCGCCTTTTTATGCATTTTTAAGAGGGGGTTGGTCTTTTGGGAAATTCCATCAAAGTGGAGGTATAATGTGTTCAGCCCTGCCTCTTTAAGTTCGCGGACATATTCAGGTTCTTCTGCTATCCTGACACCATTTGTGGCTATTTGTACCTGTGGAAACCCCATCTCTTTTGCCTTTTTGATGATCTCAACGAGATCTCCACGCATTGTGGGCTCTCCTCCGGAAAACTGGACTGCGGGAGCAGGTACCGGTTTTTCAGAGCGTAGCAGACTCATCATCCTGACTACATCATCAAAGGAGGGCTCATATTCAAAGCCGCATGCCCGGGCATTCGCAAAGCAGAAATCGCAGTCGAGGTTGCAACGGTTCGTCAGGTCTATATTTGCAAGAAGGGTCTGCGAATGGTGGTGATTGCATAATCCGCAAGATGAAGGACAAAGGTCATCGGGGACAATGTTCTGGGGGTTTGATACCCCGGTTCCTACTGCATCGTATCGTTCGAACCGGTGATACATGACAGGATCAGACCAGTAAATGTTCCGGAATGCCCCGTGCTCTTTGCATGTACGCTTCAGCCAGATCTTCCCCTCTTCCTCAACGATATCCGCCGAAATTACGGAGTTGCATACGGGGCAGAGACTTTTTGTACGTTTGATGAACATCCATGTCCCCCTGTCATCTGTATTTTGTCAGGAAACCAGATGGAGTAACTTTAATGTTGGTATCTGCTGTTTATTACAGGTATTGGAGTGCTACATTATTAGTATTGAGTTCTTCATATTACCATTGTTCTCGGCGATTTGGATTATGCTGCCCGCGTACGTCCCCAACCCGGTTGCTGCATTGTGTGGAGGAGGGACTCCTGTGGACTTTGGAAAGACCTCTTCTGACAACCGCCGTATCCTCGGCAATGGCAAAACATACCGTGGCCTCTTTTTTGGAATTCTTGCAGGTATCGGGATCGGCCTTCTGCAGATCTGGCTCTCGAACACTTTCGGTTTACCCGAACTCCCCCGACACACCCCTCTCTCAATTACGCTTCTTGCATCCGGTGCACTAATCGGAGATATGTGCAAGAGTTATTTTAAACGAAGACTCGGTAAGGAGCGGGGCGAGAAATGGCCGATTGCCGACCAGTATGACCTCGTCATTGGCGCCTTCATCCTTATGCTTGTATTTGATCCTTCGTGGCTTTTTACAAATGTGACGCTTCTTACCTTCATCATTATCCTGATTCTCACCCCAATCCTTCACAGGGTTGTCAATATGGTCGGTTATTTTATCGGAGTTAAAGAGGTACCATGGTGAACCGGATTGCAGACATGCTCATACAATTCAAGGCAGTTGAGTTCGGCGACTTCACGCTTGCCTCAGGTGCAAAAAGCCCGTATTATATCGATGTTAAATCAGCGGCAACAAACCCGGAACTTCTTGTTTCTATCGCAGCGGCAATTGCAGAGTCATCTGAGTTTGAGATGGTGGCTGGCGTGGCAATCGGGGGTATCCCCCTTGCTGTGGCAACAGGAATCTTCACCAAAAAACCGTATGCAATCATTCGCGCTTCGGAAAAAGGCCACGGTAAAAAGAATACTATCATCGGAGACGTAAAGAAAAAGACAATCCTTCTTGTCGAAGATGTCACAACATCCGGGAGCTCCGCGCTTTATGGAGTTGAGGTATTGAGGGGCGCCGGAGCCCGGTGCGAAAGGGTTGTCACCGTGGTTGACCGTGGCCAGGGGGCAGAAGAAATGCTCTCGTTGCACGGCATCCAGCTTGTACCTCTTGTGAGGATTGTGGAACTGCTTTAAGCATAAGAAATTTTTAGAAAGGGATCGTAGATATGGACATGAAAATCCTCGTGGTCGGCGGAGGTGGGCGCGAGCATGCCATCGCATCCTCACTTTCCCGTACCAGCGGGGTCAATCTGTTTTCGGTCATGACAAAAAAAAACCCGGGCATCTTAGGGTTGGCAAAAAAAACTCTCCTTCACAAAGAGACCGATGTTCCTGCAGTGATCCGGTTTGCCAGGGACATCCGCGCTGATTATGCATTTATCGGACCAGAAGCCCCGCTTGAGGCAGGTCTGGTTGATGCACTTGAACATGAGGGCGTGGCATGTATCGGCCCAAGTCGTGCAGCAGCGAGACTTGAGACTGATAAAGGGTTCTGCCGTGAAATGATGGAGCGGCACAAGGTTGCCGGTTGTCCCAAATACCGCATATGCCATAGCGTTGATGATGCTGTCTCGTTTGTCAAAAATTTTGGAGGTGACCTTGCGATAAAACCGATCGGGCTCACTGGCGGTAAAGGAGTGCGGATTATGGGCGAACAGGTCGACATGGCTGGTGCAATTACTTATATTCAGCAACTGGGCGGAAACGTTATCCTCGAGGAGCGGTTGATTGGTGAGGAATTTACCCTGCAGGCATTTGTTGACGGAACGCACCTTGTCCCTATGCCTCTTGTCCAAGACCATAAACGTGCATTTGAAGGCGATATGGGACCAAACACCGGGGGCATGGGGTCGTATTCCATGCCGGACCACATGCTGCCTTTTGTGAACAAATCTGACTATATCACTTCCCTCAGTATTATGAAATCTGTGGTTACAATGATGAAAAAGATTGGACAACCCTACAAAGGAATACTATATGGGCAATTCATGAACACCACAGAAGGCCCCAAAGTCATAGAGTTCAATGCACGGTTTGGAGATCCCGAAGCAATGAACGTACTCTCGCTCTTGACATCGGACCTTGTGGATATCGTCACGGATATCGCCGGGGAGACGCTCTCATCGGCAAAGGTGACGTTTGCCCATGCAGCTACCGTCTGCAAGTATATAGTCCCGGAAGGCTATCCCGATGCTCCTCATGCAGGTGACAGGCTTACCCTTGGCACGACAGGTTCAGCCCTGCTTTATTATGCCAATGTTGATGAAAAAAACGGACAACTGTTTACCCAGACCTCAAGGACACTCGCTTTCGTTGGTGTGGGTTCAACTCTTATTGAGGCAGAGGAGAAAGCTGAACGTGCGGCATCATCTGTGACCGGACGCATCCGGTACCGCAAAGATATAGGAACAACCGATCTCCTCAAAAAGCGATGTACCCATATGGAGGAGCTGCGATGAAGAAGGATTTTATCTCGATTCTTGACATTTCGGAGGATGAACTAAAAAGTATCCTTTCTGATGCAATGCATTTAAAAAAGCTCAGAAAGGCCGGGACCCCCCATGAATTCCTGAAAGGAAAAAGCCTTGCCATGATCTTTGAAAAATCTTCGACAAGGACCCATATCTCCTTTGAAGTCGGAATGAATGAACTGGGAGGACATGCCCTTTTTCTCTCGACTCGGGACCTGCAGATCGGGAGGGGCGAAGAGATCCGGGACACCGCACGTGTTGCCTCTCGCTATGTATCAGCAGTGATGATCCGCGCATACAAGCAGAGCACTATCGAGGAGTTCGCACGGTATGCGACCATACCGGTCATCAATGGTCTTTCAGACCGGGAACACCCCTGCCAGCTCCTTGCAGACATCATGACCATAAACGAGCACTTTAAAGAAATGAAAGGATTGCGGGTCGCGTGGGTAGGTGACGGTAACAATGTCTGCAACTCCTTCATCCTCTCATCAGCCCTGACCGGTATGGATGTGTACGTGGCAAGTCCAAATGGATACACCCCGAAAAAAGATGTCCTCGATCATGCTAGAGAGATCGGAGGCAAGATACATGTATCACGGTCACCTCAAGATGCTGTCAGGGATGCAGATATTATCGTAACCGATACGTGGGTATCAATGGGTGATGAGGATAAACACGATGAACGGATCAAGGCATTTTCCGGATATACTGTAGATGAACACCTGATACGGCTCGCATCTTCTGATGTCCGGGTGCTCCATTGCCTCCCCGCCCATCGTGGAGAGGAGATCAGCGACGGGGTCATTGATGGGAACCAGAGCCTTGTCTGGGATGAAGCGGAAAACCGGCTGCACGCACAAAAAGCCCTGTTATTATCGCTCCTCAAAAAAAGTTAGGGGATTTACAATTGATCAGGCTGGTCTGATAAAATCATCCAGCCGTTGGAGCAGAAATTTTTCAACCTGCTCCATAACTTCACGTTTGCCACGAAATGCAAGGAGCTCGCGTTCATCCCCTTCCATATTTGCAAACCGCATCCGTTCCTTTCGTTCCACTATCTGGACATCAAATTTTTTCATCACTTCAACGATGATTGAACGCGGCACCCCTGGCGGGATGAGCACATCAAACAGAGGTTCTGATTTAAGGTCGTCTGCCATATTTCTTACCAGCCTTATTTTCCAATTTTTATCCTTCGGTTCATAATGCAGGGGCCACCCCGCACACCCCCGACAGGATTTTTTGGTTTTCCCAGCGAGTTCATGCACCTGCCCATGAGCGCGGCGCCACGGGCAAGTCCGTCATCGACAAAGACCAGATGGTCGATTGGGTCGTCAAAGAGGTCGCGTTCAATAATTCCCTCAAGAATATAATCCGGTTTTCTACCGGATATCGCTGCCCTCCCGGTGAACCCTATGGAGGAATTACGGGGCACAAGATTCTGATCCACGGCCACATCGATGAGGCGCAGTGCCATCCTTGCACAGACGCGGTCCACTACCTCATTCAATGTTGCGAGGTTATATTTCTTATAAATTTCCGAGCCAAGCAAAACAAGCCGATCAAGGTCGCTGCTGTTTACTCCGCAATCGCACCCGATCATCGCAATACCGGACTCCTGCGCGAGCTTCGCATTCACCGGCACCCTCCCGAAACGGTCGCGGTCCGGAGGAACAATTCGAATATCGATATACTTATGGCTTTGTTCAACATACTCGTCCACCACCTTACGGTTACCACCTCTGAACAGTCCGCCCGATACACTGTGCTCCCCAAAGACATCGAGCGCGGTGCCAGTTCTCTGATGGACAAGCCCAGTTCCCCGCACGATTGCATCCGGGATAGCACCTGCGAGTCCGCAGAAATTTCCAATTGTCTTGGCAAACGGGTTTTGTGCGTCAGGAGCTATATCGCTGGTAATCCTCCCGTCAAGAGTTGTGCCAAAATCTATTGAAACACAGGGATTACGGAAATCCACGGCAGTCCATTTTGCACCTTCCTTGATCCCTGCCATCGCAAGTTCCCCCTCCATCTCGTTTGCAACCATTTCAACCCCGGTCGAGCCAACTGGAGGGATCACTCCGGCAACTGCGCCAACAAAGACCACCTTGTCTGCAAAACTGAATGGCTGTAGCTTTTCAGACTGGTTTTCTTTTGACATCGGCGGCGTCATTTTCCGGGGCGGGACACCTGCAATCAGGCAGCCGTTTGCCAGGGCGATAACAAAATCACCTACCTGATCAGGGGATTCCATTTCCGCAACCACACCGGTACTGCGGACAACAAAATCCAGATCCGTATTCACATCAAGGTGGGCTTCCTCATGGCACTTGAGCAGGGTGTCCCGCACCAGTTCTGTCACAGATTCCCGTGTCAGTTCGGTTCCGTCCAGCGTCTCACCAAATATTGTCTCACCGGGTTTTGGCTTGCGGATATCCCGTGACATGCTCACGTGTTTATTGATAACATATGACATCCCGGTTTCGAGGTTTACACCGGTGAGGATGCATTTGGTAGTCGTATTACCCATTTCTACGGATGCCACAATAAAATAAGGTTTATTTTTATATTCGGGAAACATCATCCCTGGGCCATGGACGATTGAGGGAGGAGGGGGGCTCTGGACAATATGGGGTTTTGGTTTGATGAAGCGACTAAAAAAACTCGCGCACATAGTAACCGATTTTGATTGTATCTTGTTATAATTTTCTATTCGATAAGACAGATGAAAAAGGTCGAAAATCGCACAAATTCTTTGCCAGGGCAAATTTCATCCATTTTATAATCCTCCTTGTCCTTCAAACGCAAAGCATTAACATATCAAAACACCATGAAAGGGTAACGGCAGTCAATTCCTGTCGAGAAGGAGGGAAAACGATGGTGACACTAACTTCGGAAATGAAAGAAGTATTTGCCAAGAATAAACCTTATGCTATTGCCACAGCATCTAAAAACGGGATCCCCAATGTAGCACCGATGAGCACGGTGCAGCTTGTCGCTGATGATACGATCTGGATAGGGGACAACTACATGGTAAAGACGCTTGCAAATGTGAAGGAAAATCCCCATATGGCGCTCTATGTATGGGACCCTGAAAAGAAGCGTTGTTTCCAGATCAAGGGAACCGTCACCGTGAATACCAGTGGCCCTGATTATGAAAAAATCAAGGCGCAGATAAAAGCAAAGGGGCCTCACTATCCTGCAAAGGGATTACTGATCTTAAAGATTACTGAAATATTCGATTGTACTCCCGGACCAACCGCTGGGAAAAAAGTAGCTTGATTTTTATTTTTTATTTTTAGCTCTTTTATTTCTCATACCCTGCACCATACGTGCCTGTATACCATAGTACTGGGAAACACCGATTGCATGGCACTGGTCAAGTGAGGTGCTGTCAAACGAGACCATATCATCTGAATACAGCGCATCCGGCGAACTCCTGCCAAGAACGCGGACACTGCCCTTAAATAATCCGATATCAACAGTCCCGTTTACCCGCTCCTGTGTTGTGTCGATAAAAGAATTGAGTGCAAGATACAAAGGTTCGTACACCAGTCCCATATATGCAAGTTCTGACCACTTGTCATCCACCATGCGTTTGAACGCGAGTTCCTCACGGCTGAGTACAAGGCCTTCAAGGTCCCGGTGGGCTGTCAGGATTACAGTTGCTGCGGGATGTTCATAGTTTTCCCGTGCTTTAAGACCAAGGATCCGGTCCTCAATCATGTCATTCCGGCCGATGCCGTGTTTGCCTGCAACCGCGTTTAAGTGCTCAATGAGGTCATATCCCTTCATCTTTTTCCCATTCACCGCAACAGGAACCCCACGTTCAAACGAAATTTTGATAGTTTCCGGTGTATCAGGGGCTTTTTGCGGGGATACTGTCCACAGATAGATTTCTTCAGGGGGATGGTATGCCGGATCTTCCAGTCTGCCACCTTCAATGCTCCGGCTCCAGCAGTTCTCATCCATACTCCATATCTTGCCTTTTTTTACAGGCACTGGTATCTTGTGTTGTTTTGCATACTCAATCTCCCAGTCCCTGGTCAGATTCAGTTCCCGTATAGGTGCAACCACGTCCAGTCCGGCTCCCCGGATTATAAAATCAAACCGAAGCTGATCATTGCCTTTTCCTGTACACCCATGCGCAACTGCCGCGGCTCCTTCTTTTTTCGCGATACTCACAACTTCTTCTGCTATCAGCGGGCGCGTAAGTGATGTGCCCATCGGATAGCCTTCGTAAGAACCATTTGCCTTAATAGCGGGAAAAATATGGTTTTTGACAAACTTCTCCCGTGCATCGATGGTATAGTGTTTGTCTGCAAGTTTTTCTCCTTTTTCTGCTGCTATTCTGATCTCCTCATCCCGTTGCCCGACATGCACCGCAACAGTTATGATACGATCATAATCATATCTCTCCCTTAACAGAGGTATGCAGATAGATGTATCAAGCCCGCCGGAATATGCAAGAACAATAGTCCCTTTTGACATAGATCAACCCAAAATACATGATTTTTAATAGTTAATAATCCCACTTTTTTTTAAAAAAAAGGGAAACAACAGAATAAAAATTTTGATTTTTAAATTATTGCACGGTTATGGTTCCCTTAAACGCGCCGTTGGTAGTTGAAATCCAGTCGTAGGTCCCTGTCTTGTCAAATGTGTAACTGAACGAGCCTCCAGTGTAAATAGCCGGGGATGTAAACAAACCCTCTACTTTGATGATATTTTCCCGTGCCATCATCTGATTTACCCATTCAACTTTAGTTCCTTTCTTAACAACAACCGTACCGGAAGGGTCTACAGTATTATAATTGGTCAATTTAATGGTGACAACGATCTGAGGGGTAGGAGTTGCTGTTGGTGCAGCAGTTGTATTTACCGGGGCGGGGGCTGCTGTGGTCACTGCTGCTGTTGGTACAGCAGTGGTTTCCACTGCTGTTGGTGCAGCAGTGGGTGCGGCAGTCGCCGGGGGTGTGGCAGGTTGCGAAGTACATCCACAGAGCAGAATCCCGACAAACAGGATCATCAGGACAACAAGTAATTTCTTCATGCATCTCTTTTTTGTTATTTCGGTATATAAGCATATTCAATTCTCATCAGGTAACCAACATAATCCCTGACATAAACTCCCTATTCAGGATGCTAAAAAATGCAGAATTGAACATTAAAAAGGATAAACAACGAAAAATTTTTAATTATTTATTTTAATATAAATGCTTGAGCTTCCCGATAACACGATCGACCTGCCCCACAGCCGTCCCGATATATGTATCAGGAGACAGTAACCGCTCGAGGTCCTGTTTTGAGCAGTACCGCATCACTATGCTATCCACCGCAAGCACCATCGCAAGCGGCCGGTTTTCGGCAAGCGCCTGCATGCTCGCAAGACGCACCCGTTCGTGGGCGTCCTGCCGGTTCATACCCTTTTTGGTGAGCTCGATCATGACCGATTCTGCCATATTGATACCCTGCAGAAGCGCGAGGTTTTTGCGGATCGCAGCACGGTTGATCAAGAGCCCTTCTAGCACAGTTGTCATCAGCTGGAGACAATGATCGGTGAGGATCGAGGCTTCGGGAAAGAGCACACGCTCGCACGAGGAGTTGGTAAGGTCACGCTCGTCCCAGAGTGTATTATTCGCAAGCGCCGGTCCAACCGCAGACCGGATGATACGTGCCAGTCCGCAGACCTGCTCGGACCTGATCGGGTTGCGCTTGTGCGGCATTGTGGATGAGCCCACCTGCTTTGCTCCAAATGCTTCCTCAACCTCCCCGATCTCTGTGCGCTGGAGAGAGCGCAGTTCAATGCCGATCTTGTCAAGTGTTGTCGCCACACCGGCACAGAACATGAAATATTCCGCGTACCGGTCACGGGATATGACCTGGTTGGAGACGTCCACCGCACCTATCCCCAGATTTGCCATCATCGTTGCCTGGACCTCTATACCTTGTGAACCAAGTGCCGCCTGAGTGCCAACGGCACCGGTCATCTGCCCGACAACCACACGGGAGCGCATCTGGTCGAGCCTTTCGATATGCCTGCCGACTTCGCTCGCCCAGATTGCAAACCGGAGCCCGTAGGTCGTCGGGACTCCATGCTGCCCGTGCGTCCTGCCGATAGCAACAAGCGTCTTTGTCTCGTCCGCACGCCGCAGCAGGACCTTGAGGAGCCGACGGAGCTTTTCATCGATCAGGTCGAGCGTTTGCCTGAGCTGAAGACCGGTTGCCGTATCAAGGATATCGTTTGAAGTTGCACCGTAATGCACCCACCCGCCGCCATCCCCGCATACCTCAGAAATCGCCCTGACGATTGCCATCATGTCATGGCTGATATCTGATTCAATCTCTTTGGCTCGTGCAAGCGATGCCCTGCCTGCATTCTGCGCGATCGCGTCGGCAGCAGATGAAGGGATCATCCCCTGTTCTGCTTCAGCCTGCGCGAGCGCAACCTCGGCAGCTACGATGCATGAAAACCGGTTCTCTTCGCTCCAGACAGCGCGCATCTCTGCTGTGCCGTAACGCTCCTCGATGGGGTGGACTGCCATGTGAACAGATCTGTATTAGACCATAATAAAAAGAGTCCGGACAAATGTGTATACCATGGATGCATTCGACGCATTCTTCCCGTACGTTGAATACCGCCCGCACCAGCGCGAGATGCTGGAATTTGCAGCACAATGCGCACGCGGGGGCGGTATCGCAATGGTCGACGCACCGACCGGCAGCGGAAAATCAAGCGTTGTCGCATCCCTGCTCGCCGAAAGCAAGGGGCGCAAGGTGGTTATCGCGGTGCGCACGATCAGCCAGCTGAGCACATTCATCCGTGAACTTACGCTGATTAAAAAGAAACAACCCCAGCTCAGGACGGCATATCTCATTGGGAAAGCAAGCATGTGCCCTCTTGGTGGCGAAGGGGATGTGTACCGCAGGTGCGAAGGTGTTAAGGTGTTCTCATCGTCCCTCATGCGCGACCGTGCGGAGAAAGGCGTGCTTGTACCGTCAAAAGATCCTTTCATCATCCAGCAGATCCGGCGCATGGACAGGGAACATCCGCTCATCTGTC
Organism: Methanoregula sp.; assembly: GCA_026625165.1. Lineage (NCBI taxonomy): Archaea > Methanobacteriati > Methanobacteriota > Methanomicrobia > Methanomicrobiales > Methanoregulaceae > Methanoregula > Methanoregula sp. The sequence goes on from CP112999.1 coordinate 1,172,224, forward strand.
CCTATTTTATCCACAGTAAATCCTTCGTTCAGGCTGATACCGGTGGTCTGAAGATGGTCCCCTCAAATTCCCTGCGCATAAAAGCGGACCATATGGCCGGGCAGCAGGTGAGCCCTAGTGAACTGGCGGAGTACTGCAGTGACCTATGCCCGTACGAACTGATGCTGCATGCCGCGCGGAACGCCGATGTGATTATCCTGAACTACCATCACCTCTTTGATAACGCGATACGGGACCAGCTTTACCTGTCTCTCAACATCGAACCGGAGGATGTGATGCTGCTGATCGATGAAGCACACAACTGCGGGGATGTAATCCAGTCCATAGGAAGCGTGGGATTGGCAGAACACGATCTCGAAAAGGCATCCCGCGAATTGTCCGGCATGCGGAGGCGCCACAAGGGTGCCGATGCGGTTCAGCATGTGCTTCCCCGGCTCACCGGTTTCATAAGGGGGCTGGGTAACTCGACCGAGGCAGAGGACTGGTTTGACCCTGCCATTTTTGACCGGATGGTAGTTAAAGGCTCGCTGTATAAGGACCTTGAGGAGATCGTCGATGAAGTGATGGGTCTGGCCGAATCTGTCCGAGAGAAGAACCAGAAGACCGGGGATTACCGGGAGACTGCTATCGAACGGCTGACATTATTTTTATTACGGCTTTCGCAATCGGCGCATGATCCTGCCTACCTCACAATCTACCGCAGGGATAATGAGGGGATTACACTGGAAGTAAGAAATATTGACCCTTCCGCACCCCTTCAGGAGATCTGCAGCTCCCATGCCTGTTGTATGTTGATCTCAGGAACCCTGTCCCCAGTCCAAAGTTACCGACGGTATTATTTTGGCAGCCTGGATGTGAAGACCCTGATCCTGCCAAACATGTTCCCTGAAAAGAACCGGCTAATCTGTTGCGCCAGTGATGTTACAACAGCGTTTTCGTTGCGGCAGGACATGAAAAATTATGAAAAAATTGAACAGTATATAATCGCTTTTTCTGCGCTACCAGGAAATGTTGCAGTGTATTTTCCCAGTTACCAGATCCTTGAATCATTTGCACAAAAGTGTATACCGGGAATCAGGAGAAAAACAGTATATATTGAGCCCAGGGGTGCCACCGATGCCGGGTCCGCACTTTCGGAATTCATGTCATTGCCATCCCGGGGCGGGGCGGGCGTGATGTTTGCAGTCTGTGGAGGAAAGTGGAGCGAGGGTCTTGATTATCGTGGTGAGATGCTCGCCGGGGCAATGGTTGTCGGGCTCCCGCTTGCACCATTTAACCGTGTCCGCAGGATGGTGATCGAATATTTCCGGCATAAATTCGGATCGGAAGGGGAATTCCTCTGCTACACGCTTCCGGCGATTAGCCGCGCCCTCCAGGCGCTGGGCAGGGTGCTGCGCACCCCGCAGGACCGCGGTGTGCTGGTGCTGGCTGAACGACGTTTTTTGGAAAGCCGGGTGAGAAACGCGCTTCCCGGCTGGATATCTGATGAGATGATCGAATCCGACATCAGTCGGTTCCGACAGGTTGTGTCTGCATGGAAGTGAACGGGGGATCATGCCGGTTCGGGCTCTGGTATGTCCATGTCTGGTGGAGCGGAAACCTGATCCACAGGGTGAGATTTTCAAAAACCGGTATCCCAGGCCCGGTTCCAGCTCCATTTCTCCAGTATTGTGCCGGATTACCAGTCGACCTCTCAATATTCAAAAGCATCGCCCGAAAAGGGGACACTCTTTATGCAAAAATTTACCGTGCAGTACAGGATGTGCCTTATGGTTCACAAGCGACATATGGCGAGATCGCGTTAATAGTTGGCACCGCTCCCCGGGTTATCGGTCGGGCAATGATGCAAAATCCCACTCCTCTTGTTGTTCCCTGCCACCGGATCATCGGAGCGCGGGGTTTGGGCGGTTTTACGCCTGATATAGAGATCAAGGAGGCACTGCTTGCGATGGAAAAGAAAGGATTACAGAAGAAATAGCCATGAAGAAATGACCAGAGATCTTCGTTACATTGAACAGGTTTTCCTCCAAATCCTGTACTGCAATCAAAAGATGCAATGAAAGTACTTGTACTGTGAAATTTATTTTACTGTAAAATTATTTGTACAGAAAATCGATGCAGCCGGGATTTCACCAGCGGAAAAGGGGGATATTGCATGAGATCTGCAGTCGTGTTGGTAGGGGGAGAGGCAAGGCGTGTCAACGGACAGGAAAAGTATTTTTTCATGTATGAAGGAAAGACATTCATCTCCCGTCTCATCGGATCGCTCTCGCAGGTGGTCGACGAGATCGTGCTGGTTGCCCGCGACCCGGAACAATGCTCCCGGTTTGGTCATTTCGAAGCCGTCCGCTGCATCACGGATATACGGAAAGGGATCGGCCCTGTGGGGGGGCTCCATGCCGGTGTGCTTGCGGCAAAAGGAGACCTGATATTTGTTGCGGCGTGCGACATGCCATGCATCAACCCGGACGTTGTTGATTGCCTTTTTGACCTCATCGGTGGTTCTGACGCAGCAATTCCCTGCTGGAACAAGGAGATGTACGAACCCCTGCATGCAGTCTATTTGAGAAGCGCCCTTTTAACCTATCTAAAAAGCCATGAGTCGCGATCATTGCGTGATATGGTCAGGAACTTAAAGACGGTCTACGTGCCAGTTGAAACGCTTCGCAGGTATGACCCCGCTCTCACAACATTCACCAATATCAACCGTCTCGAGGAACTGGATCAGTTCAATAGTACAGACACGGTATAAGGGGGCAAAACCTCCAAATCGTTCCGATGGCCGTTTTTCTAAAGTATATATATATTGAGTTTGTAAGGTATTGTTTGATTTATTGTCTCTGAGCCGCGGGTGTTAAAAATCAAGGTAATGAAGAATCCAAAAGGATACATCCCGTAAGTAAATGAAAACAAACGAAGGATACCATATGGATATCAGCAGACATGTGACAAACGATCTCATCGAACTTTTTATTGTAACTGCCGCAGTCATCGGTGCAATCCTTTCATCGGTCTTTTCCCTGTCGCATGGAATCTTTGAGGTGTTCCCATTCCTTTATATTCTTCCAATAATTCTTGTCGTTTATTTCTACCCGGCATATGGCAAGCTGTTCACGCTATGCATCGGCCTTGTCTATATCGTGCTGGTCTGGTTCTACTCCACAGCCTATACAAACCAGATAATCATTGCTGCTGCCTGGTTTGCAATTTTTATTATCATTGGCGTTGTGGCATCTTCATATGCAAACCGGCTGCGGGACGAGGAAAAAAAGATCAAAAAAGTCCTGGAAACCGCACAGGACGGGATCTTCTGCTTTGAGCTCCGCTCCAACCGCCTACATGAGATTAACTCTCGGTGTGCACGAATGCTCAAATATGAAAGGGAGGAGCTTTTGGGAAAAGATCTTTCCCAGATCTGGTGGAGCGAAACGGAACGGGCGGATTTTATTTCCTGTATCAGGATTGGACAGAGCCCGTGTAAAAAGGAAGTCCTGCTTGTATCAAAGGATGGCTCCCCCAACCACTATCTCATCTCCGCAATCCTTACCACAAACCATGTTGTTATATGTTCCGCGATCGACACGGCAATCCAGAAAAATGTGAATGAAGATATCCGCCATGTTTTCGAAGAACTGGAGCAACAAGTCAGGGAGCGGACTGCCCACCTGGAGAAGAGCAATGAGCAGCTCAGGGCAGAGATCGAAGAACACCGGCGTATCGAGAATACCATTCTGAATGGGAAACAAAAGAACGATCGCGGGGAGCGGGAACCATGATGGATCGGGTGCTGAACCGGCAGGTATTCTGGATCTCTGTCATCGGACTGACGGTCATTGGGGCGGTTTATTCAACGATATATTCCCTCACCCATGGAATCCTCGATGTATTCCCGTTCCTGTATTTCATGCCCATCATTCTCGTAGTCTATTTTTACCCAAAACGGGCAGTGGTATTTTCACTTCTGCTTTCCACAACATATATCTTCATCGTCTACTTTTACGGGTTCTCCGATCCGAAACTTGTTGCCGTATCCACTGCATGGTTTGTAATCTTTATCACGATCAGTGTAGTGACATCATCATTTGCCATCGGGCTCAGGGCGCAAGAACGGAAATTCCAGCGAATCTTCGAAAACTCACAGGCAGGCATTTTCACATTTGACTGCCGCACCCTTATTATGAGGGAAGTCAACGAAAAATGTGCGCGATTGCTCAGGTACGAGTGCGAGGATCTTATCGGGCGCCACCTTTCCGTCATTTTACCGGAATCCATGGAACGGGACAGGTTCATTTTAAATTTGAGGGAGAGGTCAGTCACAGGAGAAATTGAACTACAATTTGCCGCCCGCGACGGCACAGTTCGCCAGCTCCTTTTAACAGCTTCAATTGTACCCAATTTCATTGCCATCTGTTCTGCGATCGATATTACCGAACGAAAACTTGCAGAAAAGGTCATCCAGAAAGCGCGAGAAGAACTGGAGATCCGTGTGAGTGAGCGGACCAATGAACTGACCATGGCAAACGAGATACTCCGGGCAGAGATCTCCGAACGTAAACGTTTTGAAGAGGCAATCCAGCTTGCAAACAAAAAATTAAACACCCTTTCGTCCATCACCCGTCATGACATCCTCAACCAGATTACAGCACTGGGTATGTATCTCTCGCTTGCCAAGGAAATTGAAAGTGATCCTGCCGTTAATGAATACCTTGTCAAGATCGAACAGATCACCCAGCTGATCCAGAGGCAGATCCGTTTCACCCGGGATTACCAGAATATCGGTACGACAACCCCACTCTGGCAAAAGGTTCAGCTCATCATAGACAACACGGTCACGGACCTGCAGTTTGGCAAGGTCGCACTCGAAACTGACCTCAATAATCTTGAGATTTATGCTGACCTGCTGCTGGAGAAGGTCTTTTACAACCTCATGGACAACGCCCTGCGTCATGGTGAGAAACTGACAAAGATCCGGTTTTATTTCCGAAAGGATGATGCAGGAATTACCATTGTATGCGAAGACGATGGCGTGGGCATCCCGGAGCATGCCAAGGAGAAAATTTTCCGGAGGGAGTTTTATCGGAACACCGGGTACGGGCTCTTCCTTGTTTTAGAGATCTTAGGTATCACCGGACTGTCCATTAAAGAGACGGGAGAACCCGGAAAAGGTGCCCGGTTTGAGATTGTTGTGCCCCCGGGTTCGTACCGGTTCGGGAAATAAAAGTACGGTATGAAGCCCGTTTAAGCATCATGTAAAGAGCCCGAATTTTAAATTAGGAACAAAGAAATTTTATTATTAATTCTTAATAAATCACTCATTTCAAAGGTCATGATGACACCTCTCTATTAAGGAAACTTGAAATAGGGTTATGAAAGGGATATGTAAGAGATGATATATTAGCCAGAGCCTCCCCTTTAAATTCTTTTTTAAATTATTGTATCCCTGAAATCACCCCAATGTTTATATATTCATATACGCAATATCGTGGTATACATTGTAATGTCCGGATTACGGGCATAATAATTGAGGTGTACAAATGAAACTCATGAAAAATGATGATGCAGTATCACCCGTTATCGGTGTGATCCTGATGGTAGCTATTACGGTTATTCTTGCAGCAGTCATCGCTGCATTCGTGTTCGGCATGGCCGGCAACATCCAGAAGACTAAGGTCGTTGCGGCGACGGCAGCCCAGTCAGGAAATAATGCAATTATTACCTACCAAGGGGGACAGGATGGTCCAGTTGTGAATTGGACTTTCGTGACTGTCACAAGTTCAACCGGAACAGTACTCAAAAATAGAGCTTCACTTGGAAACACGACTGGATCTTCTATTACCATTTCCGGAGCGACTTCGGGTCAGGATCATGTAGTTGTTACGGCTGACTTTTTAGATGGAAGTTCACAGGTCGTACTTGATACTTACGTATAAATTCTCCCTTTTTTTGAAATTCAATTTTGATTTATTGATTCCGATATCAATTCGCATTTCTTTATTATTTATTGATGTGAAGCAATTGTATTGAGCTGCATATTTTATCCAATATAATGCCCGATTGGCTCGAGAGTCATCTTCTCCCGCTGGATTGCATCAATAGCCAGCGCTGCCGCACGCGCTGCCTGAATCGTCGTGATATAAGGGATGCTGTAATCCACCGCAGCCCGCATGATCTGGTAGTGGTCCAGCCGTGACTGTTTGTCGGTGGGGGTGTTGATGATGAGCCGGATCTCCCCGTGGCGCATCATATCGATGACATTCGGCGAGCCCTCCTGCACCTTGCGCACGAGATGTGCTTCAATCCCTGCTCCGTGAAGGTACTCAACCGTGCCTTCCGTTCCATAGAGTATCAACCCAAGGTCGCGCAGTTTTTGTGCAATCGGTATCACCTCGTCTTTCTGTTCCATGTTGACAGAGAGGAAGATGTTGCCCTTGAGCGGGAGTTCGTTGTCTGCCGAGATGGATGCCTTGTAAAATGCGAGCCCGAAGTCATAATCGATACCCATCACCTCCCCGGTGCTCTTCATCTCCGGACCCAGCATCGTATCAACACCCAGCAGTTTGTTAAACGGGAGCAGCACTTCCTTGACGGCCACATGCCTGATCTCCCGTTCGTGGTACCCGAGATCGCACAGCTTCTTGCCGATCATCACCTTTGCGGCAATCTTTGCAATTGGGAGACCGGTCGCTTTGGATACAAACGGTACAGTCCGGCTCGCCCTCGGGTTTGCTTCGAGGACATAGACAATATCATCCTTAACAGCAAGCTGGAGGTTTACCAGCCCGATGACTCCAAGTCCAAGCGCAATCCTGCGGGTATGATCGCGAACCTGTTCAAGAACTGCGGGGGAGAGGGACTGGGTGGGGATCACACACGCCGAATCACCCGAGTGGATGCCTGCCTGCTCGATGTGCTCCATGATGCCTCCAATCAGTATCTCTGTGCCGTCACAGACCGCGTCTACATCAAGCTCAATCGCGTTCTGGAGATAGGAATCGATCAGCACCGGATGGTTCCGGCTCACCCGTACCGCCTCCTTCATGTACCGCTCAAGTTCAGTCGCATCATAGACGATCTCCATCGCCCTGCCTCCGAGAACGTACGAGGGGCGGACCAGAACCGGATACCCAATCTTCTCTGCTTTTTCCTTTGCATCGGATTCGGAATAGGCGGACGTATTTGGCGGACTTGGAATTTTGAGCTTGTCAAGCAGGACGCTGAAACGGTCCCGGTCCTCGGCAATATCCATCGCATCCGGGCTTGTGCCAAGGATCCTTGTGTTAAGCTTAAGGCGCCTTATCTCCTGTTCGATAGGAACGGCGAGGTTCACCGCATTCTGTCCGCCGAACTGGACCATGACCCCGGCATAATCATCTTTTTTTAAGATATTTACCACATCCTCAAGCTGCATTGGCTCAAAGAAGAGCCGGTCTGATGTATCAAAGTCAGTGGACACAGTTTCCGGATTATTATTGACGATATGTACTTCAACACCCTCTTCCCGCAGCGCTTTTACGGCATGCACAGTGCAATAGTCAAACTCAATCCCCTGTCCGATACGGATTGGCCCCGATCCGAGGATCAGGATCTTCTGTTTTATATTAGGGACTATCTCACAAATCTGCTCGCGGGTTGAGTAAAAATACGGCGTGCTTGCAGGGAACTCCGCTGCACAGGTATCCACCATCTTGTAGGTAGGAACACCTGCCATCTCTTCGATAATTTCTTGTGAAATCCCGGTGATCTTTATTAGCTCACCATTGGAAAACCCGTACCGTTTTGCTGCAATGACATCTGTAGCGTCATGGTTCTCAACAAGGTGCTTTTCCATCTCAACGATGTTTTTGATCTTTTCTAAAAAGAACGGGGTGATGGATGTGAGCTGGACAATCTCGTCTATTGAAAAATCCTGCCGGAATGCATCGAAAAGGCAGTGGAACCGCTCGTCAGTCGGTCGGGAAAGGATCATGCGGATCTCGCTGTGGCTCGTATGGGGGGTGTCATCCGTGTCAATCGAGCGCTTCGCCTTCATGAATGCCTCTTCAAGGGTTCTGCCGATTGCCATCACTTCACCCGTACTCTTCATGGATGTAGAGAGCGTACGGTCGGCTCCTTTGAACTTGTCAAAAGGCCAGCGGGGAACTTTGACGACAATATAATCTATTGTTGGTTCAAACGATGCCGGGGTACAACCGGTGACTGTATTCATAATTTCATCGAGATGAAGGCCGATTGCGATCTTTGCGGCGACACGTGCAATGGGATAGCCGGTTGCTTTTGATGCAAGTGCTGATGAACGGGAGACACGGGGGTTCACCTCGATGACCCTGTAGTCCCCGTCTTGGAATGCAAACTGGATGTTGCAGCCGCCCTGGACATCGAGTGCACGGATGATCTTGATTGCAGCGCTGCGTAGCTTCTGGAACTCGTCATCCCGCAGGGTGAGTATCGGGGCGACGACCACACTCTCGCCAGTATGGATACCCATGGGGTCCACGTTTTCCATCCCACAGACAATGAGGCAGGTATCGGTTTCATCCCGCATCACCTCGAATTCGACTTCTTTCCACCCCATAACGCTCTGTTCGATAAGCACCTGGTGTATGCGCGAACGGGAGAGCCCCAGTTCAACAATTCTCACCAGTTCCTCGCGGCTGAGAGCGATTCCGCCACCGGCACCGCCCAATGTATATGCCGGACGAACAACTGCAGGAAGGCCCACTGCGGCAATCGCTTCGTCAATCTGGCTGAGACTATTAAGGATCGTACTTTTTGGGACAGGTTCGCCGATTGACTGCATAAGGTCCCGGAATTTTTCCCGGTCTTCTCCTTTATAGATCGCCTCAAGCGGGGTACCAAGGATTTCAACTCCCTTGAGCGCCCCCATCTCGGCAAGTTCGGCAGTAAGATTGAGTCCGGTCTGCCCGCCCATTCCGGAAAGGATCCCGTCGGGTTTCTCCTTTTCGATGATCTTTGCAATGATGTTTGATTTGAGCGGTTCAATATAGATCTCGTCGGCCATTTCGGGATCGGTCTGGATTGTTGCCGGGTTGGAATTGACAAGGATAACCTTCAGGCCTTCCTCGCGCAGCGCGCGGCATGCCTGCGAGCCGGAGAAATCAAATTCAGCTGCCTGCCCGATCTGTATCGGCCCCGATCCGATGAGCAGCACCTTTTTTATATATGCTTTTTTTGGCATCAGGAGATCCTCCTGAAGAGCGAGTCAAAGAAATGCTCTTCTGTGTCCCTCGGACCGCCAAATGCTTCGGGATGGAACTGAACGGTGGTGAGCTTAAGATTTTCATTCTCAAACCCTTCTACCGTGCCGTCATTGACATTGGTGTACGAGATCCTGCACCCTTCAGGCAGAGATGCGGCATCTACTGCAAACCCGTGATTCTGTGTCGTGATAAAGATACGCCCGTCCCTGTACCGCACGGGCTGGTTGGCTCCACGGTGGCCGAACTTGAGTTTGTAGGTGTCTCCCCCAAGAGCCAATGCAGCGATCTGGTTTCCCATGCAAATCCCAAAGACAGGCAACTGGCCGATCAGGGTTTTTGTGCATTTTATTGCCGCTTTTGCCTGCTTTGGATCGCCAGGGCCGTTGCTGATAAAAATGGCGTCCGGTTTACATGCAAGGATATCATCAGAGATGACATTGTGGGGAAAGACGTAAAGGTCGGCACCCCGTCGCACAAGGCTTGTAATCATGTTCTTTTTTATGCCAAGGTCTATGATCGCGATCCGCTTTCCATTCCCCTTGATATGATATGGCTTTTTACAGGACACCTGCGGGATGGGGGTGATATCTGAAATATCCGGCGCCTTCTTTGCGAGCCGTACAGCATACTCACCGTCATCACTGCCGACAACAAGTGCTGCCCGCATCGTGCCATGTACACGGGTTTTTATGGTAAGGGCACGGGTATCCACACCCGTAAGGCCGTAAAGTCCCTGTTCTTCAAAAAATGTCCGGATTGAGGGTAAGGCGGCTGGTTTTTCACAAATCTCCTTTGTGACACACCCAAGGGCGCAGACTTTTGGGTTCTGGAAGTTCTGCAGGTCAACCCCATAGTTCCCGATGAGCGGGAATGTAAACATCAGGATCTGGCCGAAATAACTTGGATCGGTGAGCGATTCCATATAGCCGGTCATCTGGGTATTGAACACCAGTTCGCCGGCGACTTCACCTTCGACTCCAAATCCCTCCCCGACAACAGACTGACCATCCTCAAGACCCAGAACCGCCTTCATGATTTCCATATGTAGTGTGCCCGAATAGTTATTAACGATAGTGTCGGTGCATTAACCTTTTGACCGTCGTTGATCGAATCGATAATTTTTCTTATGTTGGACAATGGAATATTATTGCAGGAATAAAAATTCCTTAATTATCTCCCTGGTTTTGCCATTGGTTTTATTCAATCGGGTTCCCATGAACGAGGCATATGAATAAAAAGATGAAGGGTTGATATTCACATGCCTTATCTTAAAAAAATTGATTAAAAGGTGAAGTTCATGGGAACAATAGGACGCAAGATTGTTGATACCAATGTCGCGGAACTTGTCAAAATTCTCAACAAGGCATTCAGTGACGAATGGCTCGCTTATTACCAGTACTGGATTGGTTCCAAAATCGTGAAAGGCCCGAACAAGGAGGCAGTAATTGCCGAGCTCACCCTGCATGCAACGGAAGAACTGGCGCATGCCACCCTGCTTACGACAAGGATCATCCAGCTTGGCGGAACACCGGTAACAAAACCTCAGGAATGGTACAAACTTACCAATTGCGGGTATGATGCCCCCGATGACCCGTATGTGATCAAGGTGCTCGAACAGAACATCAAAGGGGAGCAGTGCGCCATCAGGACATATAACGCCCTGTTAAAAAAGACCAAAGACAAGGACCCGGTCACTTATAACATCGTCCTTACAATCCTGCAGCAGGAAGTCGAACACGAGGAAGACCTCCAGGCACTGCTTGAGGATATCGAAGTGATGATGCGGGAAAGGTGAACGCTTTTTTCCTGTCATAATCCAGAAGGACGGGAAACTTATTACCCGATTTAAAGTGCCCGATGACCGGGGAACCTGAGGTTTGAAATTTCCTTTCTTATTTGTGTTCATGGATCCCTCATCCTGCAACTCCTGTTCCGATGAAATGTGACAGGTATCACCGGGTTGCCATAAACCCTCTATCCCCATTTTTAAATACTATTCATCTCAATCTTCTGCCATTGACAAGAATGTGAGATGTATCATGAGCGTCGAACATGTGAGCGGCAGGAAGGCCGGTAACCTGATGCTCTATGCCTTAAGCACCTGCCAGTGGTGCAACAAGACAAAAGAGCTTCTCAGGGACCTTGGTGTTGAATTTGATTTTGTCTATGTGGACCTGCTCGATGAAAAGGAACAGGACCGGGCACTTTCAGAAATGGAACGATGGAACCCGAAGGGATCATTTCCGACGCTTGTAATTGATAACGCAAGATGTATTATCGGGTACCAGGAGAGTCAGATCAGGGAGGAATTTGGAAAATGACGCTCCCTCTTAACCCTGATTCACTTGTCGATGCAACATATACTGCTTTAAAAAAAGAGGCGGAAGACGGGGGGTACCGGTTGAACCCGGATATGGATTTTACAAAAAACCTTGTCGGGGGGCTGCTTAAAAATGAACAGCGGTACGGTTACCGGGCCTGCCCCTGCCGCCTTGCCACCGGTAAAAAAGAGGAGGATCTTGATATCATCTGCCCCTGTGATTACCGGGACCCCGACCTCGGTGATTATGGCGCCTGCTATTGTGCATTATACGTGAGCGACGCAATAGAAAAAGGCACACAGAAACTCGCACCGGTTCCAGAGCGCCGCCCCTCGCGCATAGATCGGAAAAAACCGAAGTCACCTAAAACTGCCGCGACAGCCCTGATACCGGCACTGCCGTTTCCTGTCTGGCGGTGTAAGGTATGCGGCTATCTCTGTGCCAGAGAACAACCCCCGGGGATCTGCCCGATATGCAAGGTACCAAAGGACAGGTTCGAACGTTTTATCTGAATAACCCTATTATTTTCTTTACCCAAAAATTATTGCAGAATTCCCAACCCTCAAATACCGTCTGCGCCAACCTAGGAGGTATGTCAGATACAGTCCATATAGAAATTGCCGGCTTTGAAAATGCCGACTGCTCCCCGTTTCCCTGCAACGAAGAGCGCACCTGCAGGCTCGTTGAGTGCTATCCTACCGGGAAACTGACTGTAGCATTCGATGCTCTCAAAAAGGTGCTTATGGATGAGTACGGAAACAAAATATCCATACAACTCACCCTGCTTGACAAGGGTACACCCCCCCAACTGCAGTCAATCATCGAAACCCACCACCCGGCGCTCCCCATGGTTATCATCAACGGCAGGGTGACACCCATCGGCAGGATTGCGCTGGAACGAATAAAAAAAGAGATTGAAAAAGTCCTGTGATTTTATACAATTTTTGATAGCGCACCGCTCTCAAGATCATAGTAGAGCCCGTGGACAGAGATCTCTTTTTTTATCAGAACCTCCCTGACCAGCGGGTACGTTTTCAGATGCTCGATCTGGAGCCGGACATTCTCCTGCTCGATCATCCGTAATCGTTCTTTCTGCTCAGCCGCTGTTGAAGGTTTTTTAATCTTTGTGTCAACCCGTTTCTTTGCTTCAGCAGCGTTGTTCAGCCAGTTGGGGATGTAAACATCCTCCAGCTCCTTGTCAAGGGCCTTGATTGCGCCGCAGTCCGAGTGCCCGCAGATGACGATGTGCTGCACTTTCAGGTGCCTGATCCCGTATTCAAGGACCGTTGCAAGGTTCCAGTCGTTTGCCGGTGCCATATTCCCGATATTCCGGTGCATGAATAACGTACCGGGCATCGTATTGGTGATGTGCCCGGTCTGGATTCTTGAGTCCGAGCACCCAATCCAGAGAACCGGTGGTTGCTGTCCTTTCACAAGCTCCGAATAACGTTCATGGTTCTGTTTGAATGCAGTTTCCCTGAATTTTGCATTTCCAGATAACAAATGGTCGATCATGGTATCTTCTGTCCTTTGAGTATGTATCAATGCGATGACAGGACCATTGCCTGTCCTGTAATTCCGGGTGGGAATGCAGGATCAATGAACCTTTCGGAATAATCCCGCACCATATCAGGTTAAAGGATATGCCAACCCGGCCTTCTGGCCATTAGGTTCTCTTTTTTATCAATCCCGCACGCCCATCTGCCGTGCAATCCTGTCAGCGAGGTGCTTCCCGTGAGAACCGTCCCAGTACAGTTTATTGCAGTGCGGGCAATAGAAAAAAGTAAAGATCTGGTTGTCTTTTGGAGCATAGTCAGCTCCTGCAATCTCGTCACAGGAAGCCTCCCGTAATTCCGTGTTGCAGAGGGAACACCGGGTCATCCGTACTTCCGGTTCGATGAAGGCACCATCCCGGAGCTGGGTCACCTGCCGGATCACATCATCGGAAGTTATAAGGACTCCTGCCGGCCCGGCACGGGTTGCCAGTTCGCGGTCCCGGGTAAGCAGAAGACGCCGCTGGTCATGTGCAATCCGCAAAAGGAGGGTGTCTTCCGATGAATTTCCCTCTGACAGGCTGTTTGCACTGATGGTATCATATCCCATGAGCCGGAGATACCGGCACAGGGTGCCGAGCATCCGGTCTGCGACAAATCGCGTCCTGCCTTCCTGTTTATGTGACATGTGTTACGATCTCAATGGTTTCCCCGCAGTTCCTGCACTGGTGCCCGTCGAGTTCCCGGATACTGCCTGAAAATCCCTGCCGCTCGATAAGGGTAGCCCCGCAGGACGGGCAATATGTATTTTCGTACGGGCTGCTGAAGACATTGCCGAGATATGGGAAGCGCAAACCCAGCGCCTTTGCCTTGTTGTAGATTTTTTCAAGCGTCGCAACAGGTGTTGCCCCGCGATCGGTCATCTTGTAGTCCGGGTGGAATGCGGAGAAATGCATCGGTGTCGCCGGGCCGAGGTGATCGATCACCCAGGCGATGAGCGCAGACTGCTCCTCCATGCTATCGTTCAAACCCGGGATGACAAGCGTCACGGTCTCGACATGCATGCCAAGTTCCCTTGCAAGCGCAGCCGAATCAAGCACCGGCTGGAGCCGGGCGCCGCAGACTTTACGATAGAAATCATCGGAAAATGCCTTGATGTCCACCCGGAACGCGCAGAGCATAGGGGCGAGCTCCCGCATCGCCTCTTCGGTGATATACCCGTTTGTCACATAAACCGTTCCCAGCCCTTTTGCCCGGGCAAGCGTGCCCATGTCAAGGGTATACTCGTACCAGATTGTCGGCTCATTATAAGTCCATGATATGCTTGCGCTCCTGCTTCCGACAGCCCGCGCAACCCCTTCTTCCGGAGGAAGTGCCCGCAGCATTTCCGTATCGGGTTCCGCCCGCGATATGTGCCAGTTCTGACAATGCCGGCAATGGAAGTTGCAGCCGATGCTCCCCAGCGAATATGACCGGGTACCGGGAAGAAAATGGAAGAGCGGTTTTTTTTCAATCGGGTCGATTGCCTCGGCGCTGATCTTTGCATATGTGGAGGCATAGAGCGTCCCCTTCCGGTTGATCCGGACCCCGCAGATGCCATGCCCGCCTTCTTTTATCGTACAGCGATGGCTGCAGAGCGAGCACGATACCGTATCGTTTTCCTGTTTCTGGTACCGGAGCGCTTCATGCATTACGGGATATCCCCCATTAAAAACCTGTTATACTCTTTTTAGTTCATCGTCTTTATCATCAGCCTCAAGGACAAACGAGCCGCGGTATTTGCATGCCTTGCAGAGGTATACCTGCCCGATATATCCCCCCGCAACCGGGAATATGTCAGGGCTTTTGCATACGGGGCAGTAGATCATGTTCAACAACTCTATATGACCATCCGGCACAAAAACTAGTGCAATGAAGAAGGTTGTCATCTCGCTGGGTGGTTCTGTCCTGATGCCTGCGCTTGAAAAAAACCGTATCAGGAAGTACGTTCCCGTGCTGCGGGAGATCGCATCCCGCCACCAGATCTTCGTGGTAGTCGGAGGCGGCGGGGAGGCGCGACGGTATATCGAAGCAGCCCGGAGTCTCGGTATTGACGAAGGTACTGCAGATGAGATCGGGATCCTGATCACCCGGCTCAATGCCACCATGCTTGTTGCCGCGCTGGGCGATGACGCCTATCCCCGGGTTGCGGAAAGCCATGCCGAGGCCAAAAAGTATGCCGAGCACAAAAAATGCGTGGTCATGGGCGGGATCACCCCGGGGCAGACCACTGACGCGGTTGCGGCCGTACTTGCCGAGCGTGTGCATGCCAGCGTGTTCATCAACGTGACATCGGTCGATGGCATCTACTCCGCGGACCCGAAAAAAGACAAGAATGCTGTGCGGTACGATTACCTCACCCCGCGCCATCTCATCGAGATCGTGGGAAAAGCACAGCTGGTCGCCGGCATCAATACAGTCCTTGATATCATCGCTGCCCGTGTAGTTGAGAGAAGCGGTATCCCCCTTGTCGTGCTGGATGGTACAAATCCCGAAAACCTGCGCTCCGCGGTGCTCTCAGGTACCTATACCGGCACAATTGTGAGCGACAAGAAGGGCAAACCGCTGCCGGTATAACACGAGCGAACGGCAGGTATTTGTAACGTACTGCGCAATACTGTAGGAGCGCAGGGGTAGTAGGGTAGCCTGGTCCATCCTAGAGCGTTTGGGACGCTTTGACGGCGGTTCGAATCCGCCCTACCCCATTGTTTCATGCAAAAAACCACTGCCAAAAAAATATATTCGCTCCTTGTGCAGCGGTATCCCGATGCATCCGGTTCCCCTGCAATGCACAGCAGGGGTTCGCCTTTTGAGGTCCTGATCCTGACCATCCTCTCCGCACAGACAACCGACCGTGCAGTGCTCCTTGTGAAAAAACCGCTATTTATCAAATATCCAACCCCGGCTGCTCTCGCACAGGCAAAGATTGATGATGTTGAACGGATCATCCACAGCCTCGGGTTCTTTCATGTGAAGGCGCAGTACATCATCGCGGCATCACGGACTTTGCTTTCGGACTTTCACGGAATTGTTCCAAAGACGATGGACGAACTCCTGAAGATCCCGGGTGTCGGGCGCAAAACTGCAAACATCGTCCTGTATCACGCGCTGGGTAAAAACGACGGTATTGCAGTAGATACCCATGTCCGTAGGCTTGCCCAGCGGATCGGTTTTTCAGATAACAGTGAGCAGGACAAAATTGAGCAGGACCTGATGGAGGTATTTCCACGGGAACAGTGGGGTGACCTCACCGATCTCCTGATCGCTCACGGGAGAGCATGCTGTAATGCAAAAAAACCCCGGTGCAATGTATGTCCTGTCAAGCGTTACTGCCTTTATGCCAGGGCTCAAAAAACCTGATTCTTGAAGGCGGGCTCACTGAAAATCTCTGATAACAAATCCGTAAAATCTTCCCCGGGTTGCCCTTCACTCCTGAGAACGGCAGATATTTACCAGAAATATTATTAAAATTTACTTTTTCTGCTGACAAAAATGCGTTTTTCAATACCCGATAAAAATACGGATAACCGAGAATGATATAAAACCGATTAAGGCGCTGACGGGGATTGTGAGGATCCATGCCCACATGATAGTCCTTGCAACCCCCCACTTCACCGTGCTGATGCCCATGGTCGAACCAACTCCCATAATTGATGAGCATATAATATGGGTCGTACTCACCGGGATCCCTGCAATGGATGCCCCAATAATAGTTGTCGCGCCGGCCGTCTCTGCCGCAAATCCATGCACCGGGCGCAGTTTCGTGATCTTGTATCCCATGGTCTTCACGATGCGCCAGCCGCCGGCTAAAGTCCCAAGAGCGATAGCCGCATGGGCGGCAAGGATCACCCATAACGGGACGGGCAGGTGGTTCGGGTCGACACCGGCACCGAAATACCCGATGGAAAAGAGCAATGGCACGATAATGCCCATGGTCTTCTGGGCATCGTTTGTCCCGTGGCTGAAACTGTATGCCGCGGCCGAAAAAATCTGGAGCTTCTTGAAATAGTGCTCGGCGGACGCCTTGTTGGCTTTTTTTGTCAGGTTGAGTACCACCGCCATGAAAACGAACCCGCAGGCAAGACCGATGACCGGGGAGACGATCATGAACGTGGCAACGAGCTCGACCGTTGACCACTTGATTGCCGTGATTCCTGCTGCTGAAATACCTGCTCCCGAGACGCCGCCAATAAGCGCGTGGGATGAGGAAGTCGGGAGGCCAAAATACCAGGTGATCAGGTTCCAAGAGATCGCACCAATGAGGGCTCCGAGCACGATAAAGGGGATTACTGCTGTTTCAACCAGTTCGAGCTGGATGATTTTGCTGATCGTGCTCGCGACAGCAACCCCGAATCCGAATGCTGCGATGAAGTTAAAGAATGCGGCAAACGCAACCGCTCTTCTTGGAGACATGACTTTTGTGGAAACAACCGTGGAGATCGAATTGGCAGAGTCATGAAATCCGTTGGTAAAATCGAAAATGAGAGCGATCCCGATGATGACGACGATGAGTTCCCACGTTGCTTCGATCATGTAATCCTCTCACAGGTTCCTGCTAATGAACTCACGAGTGCCGGATCGCGATGTCGGAGAGTACGTTTGCCACATCTTCGCAGTTATCAGTCGCCGTCTCAAGATGCTCGTAGATATCCTTTAATTTTATGATCGTGATCGCGTGCTGGGTCCTGAAGAGGTCGGTTATCGCGTGGGCAAGCACATCGTCAGCAAGATTTTCCAGCCTGTTCACCTCGATGCAGCGTTCCTCAATATATTTTGGGTTCTTAATCGAGCGTATGCCCCTGATCGCACTCTCGAGTTCTGCAGTCTGCATATGGATCAGCTTGGCGAGTTCTATCATGTGGACATCGGTCGTCTCAATACCGTAATAGAACATCTTTTCAGTTGCCCCGTCGATATAGTCCAGCACCTCGTCGAGCGTTGAGGCTAGGCGCGAGATCTCCTCAGGTTCAAGCGGGGTGATGAAGGTCCGGTTCAGCTCCTCGTAGATATTATGAGTGACCTGGTCCCCCCTGTGTTCGAGATGTTCAATTCCCTGCCGTTTCTCTTTTACACTTGTGAAATCCTCAGTCAGGTTCAAAAGTTTTCCCGCTGCCTCCTTCACGATCCCGGCCTGCTGCTCGAACAGGTCAAAAAAAACCTTGTCCTGTGGTATTAACAATTCCCGAATTCCCATAATAACCCTACCGATCATCAGGCAGGGAAGGTAAAAAATGTGGCGATTTTACCATCAGGCAAGACCTTGAATGAGTGCTGCGATGAGATAATACCCTCCAAATGATATAATGAGGGCGAGGGGGATGGTGATCACCCATGCGGTCATCATTTCCCGGACTACATCCCACTGCACCGCATTTTTCCCCCGGGTTGCACCGACACCGACAATCGCGCCGGAAATGACATGCGTCGAAGAGACCGGGATCCCGAATACCGTGACAAGCGTGAGGACTCCGCTTCCGGTTGTCGCGGCACAGAACCCCTGGTATGGCCGGATTTTCGTGATCTTTCTTGCCATCTTGTCCACCACCTGCCACCCGCCAAAACACGTGCCGAACCCCATCGCGATTGCCGACAGGAGCACTACCCAGACGGGAACGTCAAATGCGGACAGCATCCCGGCAGAGAAAAGGAGGGCGGTGATCACACCGACTGCATGCTGGCCGTCGTTTGCACCATGGCCTGCTGCCTGGAAGAGGGAGGCGATAACATGGAGGGGCTGAAAGATCCTGCGCATCCTGTTCTGCCGGGAATGCCTGAAGAGATGCGAGACAAGGATATCGAACAGGAACGCGGCGGTCAGGCCGAGTATCGGGGAGATGAAAATAAACAGGACGATCCCAAGGATACCGTTCAGTTTTAAGATGCCGAGTATCATCAGGACAGGAATTGCGACAGCTGCACCGCAGGTCGCACCGACACCGGCAACGGGTTTCCAGTCTCCCTTGAGCATGACCGTAATAATCACCAGCGTTAAAGCACCTGCACATGCACCGGCGATCCCCCCGATGATGACAATATCCAGGGATTTTAAGGACGGAAGTACCACTGCGGATAATCCTGAAGCACCAATACCGGCGCCAAGGATCGCTCCCACCATTGCATGGCTGCTTGAGATCGGGATACCAGACCGGGTGGCGACAAAGACCAGCACAATCGAGACCAGCATGGCAACCACAATGGAGAGCGGGGTCAGTGCATCCGGTGCGATGATCGCTGTACCGATCGTGTGCGCCACAGCGGTTGTAAAGATAAACGGGCCTAGCATGTTGCAGATGCCGGAAAGAAGCGTCGCCTTAAGCGGGGAAAGCGCCTTTGTGGCGACAACGGTTGCAATCGAGTGAGATGCATCGTTGAGCCCGTTGACGAAGTTGAGTGCAAGCGCAAGAACGATCCCGAAAAGGATGAGCGGTTCCATATCGTTCAGCTGTGGCTCATCGAGATGTCATTGAGTGCATGCCCGACATCATTGCACTTTTCCATCACCCTGCCCATACCCTCAAAGATATCCTTTAACTTGATGATGAGCAGCAGGTCTTTTGTCTTGAACAGGTCGAGCACGGCACGTGACTGAAGCTCGATCGAAAGGTTGTAGAGCCGGTTGATCTCGCCGGCATGAGACCGGACTTCTTCGGGTTTGTCCAAGGTAGCAAGGCTTGTGATCGCATGCTGTATCTCGGTTGCCGACAACAGGACAAGGTACGAGAACTCCTTTAATACATCACTGGATTCCGTCAGCCCGTACGTGCAGATCTGGTTGGTTACCCGGTCGATCCTGTCCAGAACATCGTCCATGACCGGTGCAAGACGGGCGATCTCTTCCGGTTCGAGCGGGGTAATCAATGACTCATCGAGTTTCTCGTATACCTGCCGGGTGATCTCGTCACCGTTATGTTCGATCTGCCGGACCCGGTGCGCCTTTTCCGTCCCGCCCGGCAGTTCATGGGTGATCTCGTTAAGTACAGTCGCCGCTTCACTTATCGTTCCTGCCATTTTGGCAAACAGTCTAAGAAATACGCGGTCTTCGGGAAGTATCAGGTCACGGATCCGCATGATCGTTCCTACATCTGTGCTGTCCCGCGAGCATAAAAATAGTATGGCTGTTGTGCGAAGGATTTGCGAAATATCAGCGACGATAAAACCATGGACCGAGCGGGAATTGAACCCGCGGCCTCTTCCATGCCAAGGAAGCGATCTACCCCTGATCTATCGGCCCGCTCTTATGTAGTTGTATGGCATTGGTTAAAAGAATTGTTTATGAGGTACCCCCCTGTTTTAAGGAGGGGCAACAAGATTCCGGGAAAAAACCCGAAGCATCATTTTCGGTTCGGATGGGGGTAGGACTTGGGAGAATGTCATCCATTCATCCTCGATTATCGATGATGCCTCCCGGGTACATTCATCCAGTGCGCCGGATTTCCTCACAAGGCCGATTCCCTCAGAAAGAGACTTTGGGTTCGATCTCAGATGACGGGAACAGAGGATCCTGCAAAGTCTGCTGCTTTCACGGGTTCCAAGAAGGTCGAGAGCCCTGACAATGACATACGTCAGTTTGCCGGATGCGAGATCGTCATACCGGCCGTCACCAGCATCTTGAGAACCGGTGAAACAGTGGATATCATTCATTATCTGGAACGATACCCCCAGTGCACTGGCAAAGGATACGCATGCGTTCCGTGTACGTTTGTCAGCACCTGCAAGGATGCAGGCTGCCTTTGCAGCTGCAATCGCCGGAGATGCTGTCTTGAATGTATACATCTGCAGGATCTTTTCCGGCAGGTGATTACTGGACCAGGCAGCAAGGTTTTTGCTTGAAAGATTTTTTGTCCAGAAGATATCCTGTGCCTGCCCGAAGTGGCCTTTAATGAACATATCAAGTGTGAGGTTATAAAACTCAAGCCTTTGCTGATCGGTCAAGCACGGGTGCCAGCCGTAAAGTACAGAGGGGAGGAAATACAGGGTGTTTGCGGCATTGACAGCGACATCGATGCCATACTTCTTATGTATGCAGGCGTCCCCTCTCCTCGTTGTCGCATTGTCCTCGATATCATCGATGATTAAGGTCCCGGTATGCGTCAGTTCGGGAACGACTGACAACAACATCCTGTACTTTTCCGAACTGACACCGAGCGCCTCGAGCATGAGTGTACTAAATACCGGCCGCCAGTACTTTTTCTTCCGGGAGAGGAGGTCCCAGACCGGAGCTGTGATCACTGCGTTGCATGCGGTCGTTTCGTGCCGATACCTGGGAGTCCCGGCGAACTGCCTGTACCGGGCCGGAGTCATTCTCGGTGGGAAGAATGACCTGATGCAATCATCGATCCTAGTGGAATGGAACTGCAGGTACTGGTTGAAATCGAAGATATACCCGTATCCCTGTAACTCGAGCCTTGCGTTTGCCGTAAACCGCCTGCCACTAACGATTCCGGTTGCTGTGGCCACACCTTCCCAGAATGCCCGCATGTAGCCGAACAGGGGGATCTCCTGATCGTCTGTAAGTGCATCGACCGTGATTGTTGCAGAAATTTCCGGAATTTCAAAGCGCCAGCTGACGGGAAACCGGATATGTGTCCTTTTACTCTCCCAGAACCGGGTCGGGATAGCGGTGAAATTACGGTAAAACCGGGTTCGTTCTCCTTCCTTGAACACGGCGATGAACTGCCCTACAACCTTTTCGCTCTGCATATCGCGGGAGATGAAGATGATCCAGTCGGATCCGTCATCGCCATTCATCCCGACCCAGTCCCATCCATAGACATTCCCCCCGGATTGCTGGGAGAGGAACCAGCTGGTATTTCCCCACTGGTGATCCAGCCATGCCGTTCCACAGACCTCCTCGTTTCCGTACGTGCCGTTCAATTGAAGACGCGGGTACGTGGAATATGCCATACGATGTTGAAACGAAGAGCCAGTACCGTCGATAAAACCACGGGGGCTCACCGGGGTGAGGGAAAAACAGCACGGCACCTGACTTACCGGCGCGTCAAATGCGACGTGAAACCGGGATTCTGACTGGGAAAACAAAAAATCTTTCCAGCAGATGGAAAAAGGTTCCAGCGAGACAGAAGCCCGCTTTTGTTCTAGTGAGAGCGGCGAGGGCGGGCCGTAGGAACGGAGTTCATCGAGGTACGTATCGATAAAACAGGGATCAAGGTTGGACTTCCTGTTCTTTTTTTTCTTTTGGGAAACAATCCACTTCAATGCTTCCTGCTCGCCCCGGCTGACAACGTCGTGTTGGCCGGTGGCGGGGTTGAGCATTGACAGGATCAGGTAATACCCGTCGGAAGGGTTTTTTTTCTTTTGGGAAACAGTGTAGCGAAATATCGTTGCAAGAAAATATTGGCGGCCTGAACACGGAGCATCAAAAGATCCGTGGACAAACCACCATTCAATGGTGCTGCCGAACTGAGGGGATTCGCTGGCAATTCCTAGATTTCTTTGGGAAACTGCGGTTTTTTTGCCTGGTTTTTTCCTGTTCTGTGGGTATGTGATCGTGCTTTTTATTTTCCTTCCGGCAGCCATTGAAAAGAATGGGAAAGCATCGCCTATAAAGACCTTGATCATTCATCTGGAACCAACAAGTGAGCCTGAAGGATCCCTGATTCTCTATTTGGTAATTTCAAGAGTTCCTTGAAAAAACCGATGCTTCGGAAGATACTGATGGCAAGCTGCAACAGATTATTTTATCCTTCCTGCCTGCAGGAAAATATGTGAAGGTACCCCCTGAAAGAAAAACATTTATTGCCTATATCATATGATTCAGAAGCATGCGATCTGGCATCCTGATCATCCTCCTCTTACTGACACTCTTTCTTATTCTCGTTCCGCCTGCTGCTGCGGTGCACCCCCTGGCGCCAAAACATGTAATGATCATGGACGACAAAGATTGGGCGCAAAGGGCGCAGGAAAGCGCATCACAAGGATATCCCGAAACCGCGTACCAGGAGTATGAACGGGCGATTTCCGAATTGCATGACGAATATTGGGATAAAACGGCAGGTATCTCTAAAGATCGTGATAGATCTTATTATGACCGTTATTCTCTATATGCGCTGGGAGCGGCAAATGCTGCCCATGAGGTAAACACAAGAGCAGGGGGGGATCCACAAATAGATAAAGAGGTTAATGACTTTTACAGTCAGGGGTCATTAGGGTACTTTAATGGTTTATCTGTTGCGGCACAATGGAGAGTGAGAGAGGATCGCAGGAGACAGGATTTCGAATGGTCCAACAATGAACTGGAGGAAATGATTAAAAACCAGCGCTCGGGCGTAACATTTCCCTGTTTCTTTGGATTGGTCATGAACAAATCCCCCTTCGCAAGTGAAGTTCAACGGATCCGGGATTTCCGTGACGGCCCGATCTCTGACAGTTACATCGGGTCCCGGTTCATGAAGGCATTCAATGCATGGTACTACTCCTTCAGCCCGGCAGTTGCCGGGTTTATCTACGAAAATCCGTCAGTAACACCGGTGATGCAGGCTGACTTTGCCCCGCTCATCGGGATTGTCCTTATTTCTCAGTGGGTCTATTCCGTGCTCAGTTTCAACACTGAAATCGCAGCACTCATCGTTCTTGTCACGGGCGGAGCGCTCTATGGACTTATCTACCTCCTCCCTGCCCTCTTCCTCGGCATCTGGGCAGCGGGAAGAAAGGGGTGGAGTACCCCGGCACCTGCGGTGCTGAAACCTGTGGCAGCATTGTGGGCGGGAGTTCTCGTTCTGGTCATTGTCAGTGCCATTGCCAGAATCGATCCTGTTGCCATACTCAGCACCGGGCTGCTGGTTGCGGTCACGGTGATCCTGACCGCCAGTGCAGGTGCACTCCTCCTCTCATGCCATTGGGGAACAAAGAAGGAAAATCGTCTATAAGAACCTCAATTTTTAAAAAAAAATCATAATCTTATCAGAATACAAAAAAGAGATAGATTGTTTTTAGTGTTAATGGAGGGTCATCGATATTTAACGGAAAAAGGAAAAGGTAGAAGTTATCCACCAGAATCGATGCGAGCCCTATCAGGACACCTGCGATTGCGACAAACGCGATCTTCCCGGTTGTCTTTTTTATCATATACACCGAATACCCGCCAACAATAATGGCAGCAAAACCAAGGAGATACGGGTAGAGTATCCATGACAGGATACCAAGGATAAGGCTCCCGATCCCTGCCCAGTTCCGGGCCAGTTTGACAGCAGGAGTAGCCGGCTGCACAGCGGGCCTGCCTTGCTGTGGGATGACCGGCTGCTGTACAGAACCTGCAGGTGGGATGTAGTACGAGGAGGCGACCGGATGGGCTGCCGGTTGCTGAACGGGCGGGGCAGTGGCCGGTTGCGCTGCTGCCTGTTTCTGCTGCCCGCTACTGACCGGGGGAATATACCATGATGGTTTTTCTGAAGGCTGGACCGGCTGCTCCGGTGCCTGCGCAAACGCCGGCACCCATGCACTGCCGGTCCATTTCAGCCAGCTGCCGTCGGCCGGGCTGATCGCCCACCATGTGCCGGTATTGTCCTGGTACTTGAGTTCCGCTATTCTCCGGTTGAATTCATCCAATCCGATCTGGCCGTAGTCAAGCTGGCTTTTTGCCATGCGGTATGCCGCTTCTGCTTCCTGTGCGTTCATCGTAGATCCCCGTTGCGGGTAAATGGGTTCTCTTCCGGTAACCTGATCCTGATAGGAGGATATCATTTTTCTGATTACATAAATATGGCGGGACGGCAGGCCTGAACCAGCTACCACAATTAGTTTTTCGGGGAAAAACGCAGGAAATCCAGAAAAACCGGACGCCCGGTTATGGAAAAATGATGCCCTTACGGCTGTCAGGGAAGTAAAAGAGGGATCGGGGCAGTATCTGGTCTGTGCCCTTTTCATTATGGCAGGCCGGGCAATGGTATGCCAATCCTCCTGACGTCCCGGCCTACCGTATGATGGTAAAGTATAAAGGATATGGTACGGAATTCACATACATGAGATATCCCGGTTTTTTTCTTATACTTCTGGTTATTTTTATCTCCATGACCATCATAGTGCCGGTTCTTGCAGATGATTCTGCAGATAGTACAACGGGCACGCCCCATGTCCGAACATGGCAGAACCCAATACGCAGGTCATGGGAGGCAAGACATCGCGTGTTCTTTTCTGCCGATGAATTTATAGCGGACGGCGATCGGGCCAAACAGGGTGGGGACTATTCTGATGCGCTGGGGAGCTATAACACGGCCATCGATACTATCCAAAAAAGCGGGATTTTGTCTGACACAGAAAAAAACCGAAAACTCGCAGAGATTTACCGGCATAAAGCTGATTTATACCGGGTGCGGCAGGACGTGGGTGATGACGCTCTTGCTGCCCGTGCAGACGAGAAAGCGCAATCGTATGTTGCCCAAGGCACGGGTCACGACATCTGTCCTGTATACCTCACGTATTACCTGACACCTCTTGCCGGGACGGTCGAACAGGTTAAGGAATTCCGGGATGGCCGGATAAAGAAGAGTTATACCGGTTCCCGGTTCATGGAAGGATTCAATTCGTGGTACGACTCCATGAGTCCGTCAGCATCGGGATATATCCGCGAACACGCGGCGGTTAAAACCCTGAATGCATTCAACCTTGCACCGCTCATGGGCATCGTGATCTTTTCGCAGGAGATCTACACCCTCGCCGGCTTCAATGTCGAGTTTGCAACCATCTGCACTCTTATTGCCGGCGGAGCGCTGTACGGTGTTCTCTACATCTTCCCCTATGCCTCACTGGGAATGATCGTTGCGGCTGGAAGGGGGTGGCGCATTCCCGGAACGGGGCGCATGAAACCGGTAGCTGTTATCTGGATGTGCACCCTTGCAACGCTCTCTGTAGGAGTTGTCTTCTCGCTTGACATATTGACGGTGATCAGTTCAAATCTCCTTGTTGTCTGCTCAATGTATCTTTCAGCAGGTGCCTGCTCGCTTGTATACTGCAGGTTCATGCGTGGGAGCCCTGCCGGGGATACCCATTTATCGCTCTATCGGATGGCAACCAGCGGCCCCTTATGCCTGAATAACCCTCCCCGTTTATAAGAAATAAAGAAAATCGAATGACAATCTTAGAGCTCATGGCACCAGCCAGAACGTAAGCAGCATTCCCTGAGATGGCGGGAACAGGATAAAATAGAAATTATCTGTGACGATCGATGCGAGCCCTATCAGGACACCTGCGATTGCGACAAACGCGATCTTCCCGGTTGTCTTTTTTATCGTATACACCGAATACCCGCCAACAATTATGGCAGCAAAACCAAGGAGATACGGGTAGAGTATCCATGACAGGATACCAAGGATAAGGCTCCCGATCCCAATCCAGTTTCGGGCGGGTTTAGTGGCTACCGCCGCTGCCGGCTGCTGCGCGGCGGGTTGCTGTGCTCCACTGGTTGGGGGAATGTAGTATGATGACGGTGCCGGCTGGGGTGATGGTTGTTGGACCGGGTGCTGCACCGTATGGGTTGCTGCAGGTTGCCCAGCCGCCGGTTTCTGCTGTCCGCTGCTGACCGGCGGGATGTACCACGAAGGTTTTGTTGCGGGTTGTTCCGCAACAGGTTGCGGTGCAGCCTGCCGGGGAGCCGATTGCACCGGTGCCTGAGGGGCTGCAGAAGCAGGTTGTGCGAATGCCGGTACCCATGCAGTTCCTGTCCACTTCAGCCAGCTGCCGTCAGCCGAGCTGATTGCCCACCACATGCCGGTGTTGTCCTGGTACCGGAGCTCGGCGATCTTTTTGTTATAATCGTCAAGCGTGATCTGCCCAGTATCAAATTGGGCTCTGATTGATTTGTATGCAGCCTGTGCTTCATTTGCATCCATGGGATATCAGTCTCCTTTTTTAGGATTGGGTTACCTGACCCTCGCGGTTTTTTAAGAGGTTTATAAGAGGGTATCATCGCTTTAAACCCATAAACATACTGGTTAGGGGAGACTTTTTTAAAAGTGATGTCCGGGTGCAGGCAGCCTGCCAGAAAATAAAAAATTTCCGGTCCTGAGTTCAATACCGCTGCCGGTAAATGACCGGTTCATCGATTACCTTGTAGGTCTTTCCTGATAAGAACCTGACAAATACTTCGACCCTGTCAGTGCTCTTTGTACCCATCAGGTTGACTTCCGGGAATTCCATCCGCGTGTCCATCTTTGCGGTAACAACATTGCCATCAGCTTTTGTCAGCCTGACCTCGATCTCCTTGACCATCGATTTTCCCGGCCCGCCTTCAAACCTCACAACCACACGTCCCGCACCGTCTTTTGGCTGGACCGAGAAATACACTTCGGAGTTTTTCGGGGGCTGTTCGGTTGAACCTGAAGGAAGGACTGTTTCCGTGGCAGCAGGACTTGTCATGGTCTGGGTTGGTGAAGGGGATGACGGAGGGGGCAAACCTGTAGTGATCGAAGATTGCCAGACCGCAAGGAGCGGAATACTGACCAGCCATACCATTCCGATCACTGCAACGACAATAAAGAGCCCGAGGACAACTGCCCGCACAAGCACCCACCGCACCTCAGGAGCTCCTCCCCGGGGGGCGGGTATTTGCGGTTCAAAGGGAGGTTGTGGAAGGACAGGCGGTTCTGGTTGCATAGTATCCATATGAGTACCTCATGTTATAAAAAAAAGGTAATTAATGTTTCATTGCTGAAGATGCAGGTTTTGCGCTAATTATTAGAAACCAGACGTCAAACAACTGACAGGGACGATATGGACTGCGATCCTGGCAAAGGCCGGAAGTGTAGTATGAGGCGCACATGACACTGGGTATCATCGGAGGGACCAGCCTCCTCTTCTCCCGGCTTCCCCATCTCAAAAAAAGCCGGGTTCATACACCGTTTGGAAATACGGAGGTCCTCTGCGGCGATGTGGTGATGCTGATGAGGCACCAGGAGGGCCTTCCGCCGCACAGGATCAATTACCGTTCAAACCTTGCAGCGCTCGCGATCTCGGGTGTGGACAGTGTTGTGGCATTCGGTTCCTCGGGCTCGCTCAAAAAAAGGATTGCACCCGGTTCTGTCGTCATCCCGACCGATTATATATCGATGACCGATATCCCGTCAATCCATGACCATGCGATCGACCATATCCGCCCCGAGCTCTCGCAGGAACTGGCATCCCGGCTCTCGCACATCATCCCCGGAGCGAGACTGGGGGGGGTATACATCCAGACACGGGGTCCGCGGATTGAAACTGTTGCCGAAGTACGGGCGCTTGCAAAGGTTGCCGATATCGTCGGAATGACCGTCGCATCCGAGGCAACGCTTGCATGTGAACTGGGCATGGCGTTTGCCGCGGTCTGCACGGTTGACAACTATGCAAACGGGCTGGATAGTGAAGTGCTCACGTATGATCACATCCTTGAGACATCCCGTTCAAACCGGCACCGGACCGAAAAGTTTGTATCCAGTATCATCAGGGAACTTGGTTGATAAGGAGTTGGCAGGGCATGGACGAAATTTTTTCCAGGAGTTATCCGCTGTTGATCAGCAATGTCAGGGTGGACGGGCGTGCGACAGATATCTTTGTCAATGATACAGGTGCCATAGCCGCAATCGGCACGGACATAAAGAAACAGTACGCACGCGAATCCGAGTTCATTATTGATGGTGACGGCGCGATTGCGCTCCCGGGGCTTGTCAATACCCATACGCACGCAGCGATGTCGCTGCTGAGGGGATATGCAGATGACATGTTCCTGCAGGACTGGCTTTCTCAGAAGATCTGGCCCCTTGAGGCGCATCTCACCGGCGATGACGTTTACTGGGGAACAAAACTTGCCTGCCTCGAGATGATCAAGACCGGCACGACGGCGTTTAAAGACATGTATTTTTTCATGATGGATGCCTGCCGCGCGGTTGAGGAGATGGGGATCCGCGCCGTTCTAGCCTATGGTTTTATCGACCTTTTTGATGCAGAAAAACGTGAAAGGGAGATAAAAGCGACCGATGAGTTCTGTACTCATGTAAGGCACCTCGGCAACCCGAGGATCCGGGCGGCAGTCGGGCCCCATGCCGTCTATACGGTGTCGCCGGAATCTTTAAAATGGCTTGCCACGTACAGTTCGGAGAATAAAATCGGTATACACATACACCTTTCCGAGACAGAAAAGGAAGTATCCGAATGTGTCGGGCAGCACGGTATGCGCCCTCCCGCGCTCCTTGACTCCTGCGGGATTCTCACACCACGGACGGTTGCCGCACACTGCTGCTGGGTTGACAGACCCGAGTGCCGCGTCCTCGCAGAGCGGGGGGTGCATGTGTCCCATAACCCGTCAAGCAACATGAAGCTTGCCACCAACCGCGCCATGCCGTACCACTGGCTGAAGGATGCCGGCGTTAACGTCTGCCTCGGGACAGATGGCTGCGCATCGAACAACAACCTTGACATGTTCGAGGAGATGAAAGCTGCCGCGCTCCTCCAGAAATTCTACTGGAACGACCCGACCCTGCTCCCGGCACCCGATGCGCTCCATATGGCAACTGCTGCGGGCGCCCGGGCACTGGGCTTTGGCAATGGCATACTCGCGGCAGGACAAAACGCAGATCTAATCCTCGTTTCTGCCCGCACATCATGCAACATCCCAATGCACAACCCAACGTCAAACCTTGTGTATTCCTGCAGCGGGTCCGCAGTGGAGACCGTACTCTGTAATGGAAGGGTCGTGATGCTGGAGCGTGAAGTGCCGCATGAACAGGAGATCCTTGCAGGCGCACAAAAAGCATCGTCCAATCTTGTGAAGCGCGCTACAGATAAAGGATAATTCAGACAGGATATCATGCAAAAAAACAAAGCGCCGGATTGTTTCCGTACTATGGCATTTTCCTGCTGCGCCATCCTGGTACTGTTCTGTGTGTTTTCTGCTGGCTGCGTTGATAATTTCACCATACCTGATGTCAACAGCTTCTCATTCCCGAAATTTTCTGAGAGCGGGGGATCCCTAAAGGCATATTTCCTTGATGTGGGGCAGGGGGACTCGACACTGATTGTTTTTGGGAACACAACAATCCTCATCGATGCCGGGGAAACGGACAAAGGAGATATCGTTGTCGGCAAGCTCAGGTCGCTTGGCATCTCCCGAATCAATCTGCTGGTAGTCACCCATCCGCACTCCGACCATATCGGCGGGATGGAGAAAGTGCTTGGCGCATTTGCCATCGGGCAGGTGCTTGATTCGGGGATGCCGCACCCGTCACCAATCTATGAACGGTTCCTTGATACAATAGAGGAAAAACATATCCGGTACCGCATCGCACAGCAGGGGCAGACCATCGACCTTGACCCTGCACTCAGGATCGTGGTGCTCTCCCCGCCCGGACAGAGAAACTCCGATGACCTCAACGACAATTCCATTATCCTTCGTATCTCGTACGGCACAGTCGATCTGCTGCTGACCGGAGATGCCGGGAAAGGGACCGAGGAGCAACTGGAAAAAACCGGCTATGCGCTGGACTCTGAAATCCTCAAGGTCGCGCATCACGGGAGTACGCATTCGACCGGCACGGCATTTCTCGGGCGTGTCCACCCAGAGGTCGCGGTGATCCATGTCGGCGCAGGCAACCAGTACGGGCACCCCTCCGAAGAAACACTTGCAGCCCTGAAAAATGCCGGAGTGAGTGTCTATCGCACTGACAGGGACGGGGACATTCTGGTCACGAGCGACGGGATATCATACAAGATCCAGACCGCATACGGCGCGGTTGGAGTGCCGTTTATTCCGGCCACACCAGTTACTGTGAGCCCGGTGAAATCAACAACAGTCAGCACCACCACGACCCCGTATGATGTAGTGATCAGCGCAACGCAGTTCAACGCACCTGGCGATGACCGTGAAAACCTGAACGGGGAGTACATCCGGATCACCAACCGTGGAACAGGTGTGGTGAGCATGAACGGGTGGACACTATCGGACCGTACAGGAGCACGCCCCTACATCTTTCCCGCGTTCCTTCTCCTGCCGGATTCCTCGGTGTTTGTCTACACCGGCACCGGTGCGATCAATGACACCGCGCTCTTCATGGGACAGACAGCTCCCGTGTGGGGCAACAACGGCGATGAGGCGGTACTTAAAGATGACCGCGGGAACGTGGTCGACCGTCGCTCTGAAAGCGGGGGGACCTGATGGTGCAGGCAACTGTTGACCGGATCGAGGGAGATTTTGCAGTCCTCGTGCTGGACACCCGCACACAGCATACCGTAACCCTCCCCGCATCCATCCTTCCCGCCGGGTGCAGGGAAGGAGACAGGGTAAGCCTCACGCTACAACCGGATCCTGATGCAACCCGCAGGGGGCGGGAACGGATTGCAGGAACTATAGACAGGCTCACCGGAAAATAAAAGGTCCGCATTGGAAGATACAATTTTTATCGGTGCTCACGACCGGGAACCCCGATGGCATATTAAATAATCGGAAATCATTTGAAGAAAAGCAACTAACTACTGCATCAATGACACACTGTAAAAAACACCCGGATCACAAGAGCGACACCCCATGCAAGCTCTGCCTTGAGCCCTACTGTACGGACTGCACATCCCATCACTTTTTTATTTGTGAAGGGTGCTTTTACAAGGTCCTGATCGTGCTGTTGATTTTCATGATCATCATTTCGTATGTTGCATGGTTCGGAATTTTATAAGGCTACTTTTTTTTGACCCGGCATGTCAAGGCAACCGGATTCTGATTCTTCATGGTATTGATCCTCGGAAATAGGAACATCGGTATGTCGCTTGCCGAACTGCTCCCGGATATTCATAATGAATGGGATGAAGGCAGGATTTCTGGATGCTGATTTTCTTGCGGGATAAAAAAGGGGATCTTCATTGAGCGTAAGAAAACACTTTTATTAGTTTACTGCGATTCTGTATAGTCAGATGGGATGAGTTCCATCCATGATATGCGGGGTCGTGGCCAAGCCCGGAATGGCGACGGGCTCCAGCGGTCTTTGCATCGTTCTCACACAAAGCAGATGATGAACAATGGGTCTACTGAATTGACTTCGTTCACAATTGTGTGAAGGAAGTCATCGAGAAACTCATCAGAGTTTCGAATTGGATGATGACCCGTTGGAGCACTGATGCATGTCGGAGAGACCCGTCGATCGTGAGTTCAAATCTCACCGACCCCACATTTTCTGACTTATTTTACCCTGTTTTGATATCTTTATCATATGCGACGGTTACATTATAAAATAGGAGAAGAGAAATTCCATGTATCTTATAGGAGAAGCCCTCATAGGTGACGGTGCGGAACTGGCACATATCGACCTGCTCATCGGCGACAAGGAAGGCCCGGTCGGTGCCTCCTTTGCCAATGCAATTTCCCAGCTGTCGATGGGGCACACGCCCCTGCTCGCGGTTGTGCGCCCGAATCTGCTTACAAAACCAGTCACCCTTGTGATACCCAAGGTCACGTTAAAAAACATCTCGCAGGTCAACGAGATGTTCGGGCCGGTTCAGGCGGCAGTCGCAAAGGCTGTCGCTGACTGTGTCGAAGAGAAAGTCTTTGAAAACGCGAAAGTGGATGTGGAAAATATCGTCATCCTTGCATCTGCGTTCCTGCACCCGGACGCAAAAGACTACAATAAGATCTACCGGTACAACTACGGTGCGACGAAGCTTGCCATCAACCGGGCGTTTGAAAAGTTCCCTGACACAAAGACGCTTGTGTTTGAGAAAGACCGTGCCGCCCACGCGATCATGGGGTTCAAGGTGGAGCGCCTCTGGGACCCGCCTTACCTGCAGGTGGCAATTGATCTTGTGGACATGGGCAGGGTTGCTGCAGTGCTCACACAGGTCCCGACAAACGACCACGTGATCATTGAGGCGGGTACACCGCTTGTCAAGAAGTTCGGGCTTGGCGTCATCTCCGAGATCCGCAAGCTGCGGCCCAACGCGTTCATCATCGCGGACTTAAAGATCCTTGATACCGGCAACCTCGAAGCCCGCATGGCAGCCGATGCCTCAGCGGACGCAGTCGTCATCTCCGGACTCGCCCCGACTTCCACGATGGAGAAGGCGATCACCGAGGCCCGAAAGGTCGGCATCTACTCGATCATCGATATGCTGAACGTGCAGAACCCGGTCAAAGTGATCGAGAAGCTCAAGGCCAAGCCGGATATTGTCGAGCTCCACCGTGCGATCGACACCGACGACACCGCCCATGCATGGGGCGACATTGCGGCACTCAAGAAGGCAGCCGGCGGCAAGCTCCTCATAGCAACTGCGGGCGGCATCCGCGTCAACGTGGTCAAGGACGCTTTGAAAGCGGGCGCCGACATCCTCGTGGTCGGCCGTGCAATCACCGCGAGCAAGGACATCCGCCACTCGGCCGAGGCATTCATCGAGCAGCTCGATAAGGAAGAGATCGACCAGTTCCGGGTTATGACGGATTTCTGAATTACCACTCAATCTTTTTTTTTTGGTTTGCCACGTTACAAACAACAGAACCTTCTGTTGCTCTAAAATCCTCAAGCGATCTCCTTATTATTCCGAAGTTCCAATGAAATGATAGGTTTGGGATTTCCATGCAACCCTTCAAGATCATTGTCGAGAAACACCCGGACGGTTATCTTGCCTACCCTGTCGGCATGAAAGGTGTTGTCATCGGCGAAGGTGATACCTATGAGGAAGCGGTTGCCGATGTTACCTCTGCAATCAGGTTCCATATCGATACTTTCGGGAAAGACGCATTCTGTGAGGACGAGATCATCGACACGCGGCTTGCCGAGGTCGTCGTCTGAATGAAATTTCCGCATGACGCGCCCAAGCAGCGGGTCATTCATGCGTTTCAATTGCTGGGGTTCCGGGTCGTTAGGGTTGGGAATCATATCGCACTGGAACGGGCAAACCCGGACGGCTCAAAGACTCCCATGACGATGCCGAATCACGAAACAATCAAAGGATCCACCCTGATAACCATATGCACGCAGGCCGGCATTCCGCGGGATATTTTTCTGGAAGCATACGGGAAGAGCTGATCAACGGTTGGGTCGGCACTCAAGAAAGCAGCCGGTGGCAAGCTCCTCGTCGGACCGCAGGCGGCATCCGCGTGAACGTGGTCAAGGACGCACTCAAGGCCGGCGCAGACATCCTCGTGGTCGGCCGTGCAATCACCGCGAGCAAGGACATCCACCATGCGACTGAGGGTTTCCTCGAACAGCTCGACCGCGAAGAGATCGACCAGTTCCGGGTTATGACGGACTTTTAAGCCCGTCATTATGTATATTTCAATTTATTTTTAATCGTTAAGGTTCGGTCGGCGCACTCCACCGCGATGTTCAAGGCGCCAACATTTTTGTTATTAAAAGTTGTCAAATCTCTGATTTTCTTGATTCATAGTATTTTTTAAACTCTGATATTTGCTGCCGTGTTGCAAGAAACAACTTCATGTTACCATACTTATAAAAATCAAAATCATCATAATCCAGAGCTCGGTTAAACGTTCTAATTGTTATTTCCTTATCAGAAAATTCAATTATTTGAATCATCTTTTCTAGGGTGGGTTCAATTTTTTTATCATAAGCCCTTGCACCGATTTGAATTACCATATTTAAAATAATTTCACCAAATTTCCAATCGTATATGATTGAATTGTCCCCAGCAGCACAAAAATGTAAGAAATTACTCACTTTTATCAGATTTTCATCTGATTTTTCTGAGATTCTTATGCAAATTTCATAAAAAACCAATATGCAGAATTTTGCACCTTGGAATAGTGGATCTTTAAAAATATCATCAACACTTTTCGCTGTTTCAAAAGGGAAACGGATTTTTTCAGTAACTTTATTAAATGTTGTCTGATACTTTTTTTCCCATTTTTCAATAAAATTTTGCTGTGCAGCGAAAATAGTTATTAGCCCTTCATTAATAACAAATGGATTTTGTGAAAAATTTTCTAAATTTTGACCTATCGTCCTTATAACGAATATTTTAGAAAATGCATCTATTCTTCCAGATTCTTTTAGTAACGAATATATTAAAAAAGATGTTCGGGGAATATCGTTGTTATCTAATGCATTTTTAATTAGGAGATTAATTTCTGTTATATCATTTAAAATGGAGTCCCCCCATTGTCCTTTTACATGTCGGTTAAATACCCAAATTCGAAATGTGTCAGTAAAATTCGTCAAAGTAGAAAGAAAAGTCCTCTTTCCCACTTGGAAAGATATTGTCGCAAATGCTGCCGCAGTATTGATATCTACCATATGATTTTTTTAAATGATAATTAAAAATAAAAATTTTCTTATCAAGTTCTTTTAAAAAAATTAATTTTTTAAAGTTGGATTTTTCGGCTCTGTAGAATTCCTCAATACGAATAAGAACTGAAATTGTTAACATCATTCTTGAGAGGTTATAGAGGATCACTTTAATTTTGATCTCCTTGATCTGGAGTCTGTATTTTCGAGCCTTGAGGGCTTCTCCGAACTTTCTTTTCAGGACGGAGAATACCGTTTCGACCTTATTTCTCTGATGATACTTATCTTCATCGAATGACTGAGCGATTCGTCTTCGGTAATACCCGGAGATTCGTTTCCGTTTTCTGTTTCTGACCGGGATAAGGGAACAGGAGTTGAGGGAGTCCCGGATCAATTCATGGATCTCTTCAGAGTCGTATCCTTTGTCCATGACATAGAGGTCGGATTGTCTGGTTCTGTGAGTTTGTTTCAGGAGTTTTTCAGCGTGAGGGATATCATGGACCGGGTGCTGGGAGATCTTCAGACCGGTGATAATCTGACGATCAGTATCAACGGAGATCGAGGTTTTCAGGAACCGTTTTCTGGTCTTACCGGTTCTCCACGAATAATAATGGCTGGCATAGGAGCTGGTGAACCCGGATGAATCGATAGCAGTACAAGGGATCCTCTCGCCCCAGTCGTAGAACATTTTCATGAGCCGGTTAAGTAACCGGGTGAAAGTGAATGATCGGATCCGTTGACAGAACTTCTGGATAGTCGTGAAATGAGGTACTTCATCGAGGTGAATCTTCTCTCTGAGAGAATCCATGATCTCAGTTAGTTCGATCGTGTCCCGGTAATCTTCAGACAGATATTCTTTCAGGAGAAGGAGAATGAGTAACTGGTGTTGGGTATAGGTTTTTCTTGAGAACTTGGAAGAGAAAAGAGGAATTCTTGAATCTTTGATCAATCCGGATGATATTTCAACAAACCTGATATACCGGTTTGCTGACACTATATCGTCTCCTTACAGGTTGATTGCATAACAAGGTAAGGAGACACCGTACCTTAGCTCTTTCGGTCGTCGGTACAACTCTGTTTTAGATCAGGTTTTCTACAGAGCCAAAAAAACCTGAACTTCCTTGTTTGAAAAAAATACAGGACAGAAAAATATACCGATAATATACCGATATAGAGATTTATCGGGATTTCTTTATGATAAAAATCAGTATGACAGGATATCTATAGGTATATCTCCCGGGAAAAATAAAAATAATTCAGAGCCTCCTGAGCTTCCGGTCAACCTTTGCAAAGAAATTCTGCCCTGCATCCACCAACAAGGCAGGTTGAACTGATTTTTTTACCTCAATAATATTGTCGGTTCCAAGCTCAACAGTCCGCTGTCCGTCAATGACGAGGTCTGCGGGTTTGGCACTCTCCAGCCGGATCTCGATGTGCCTGTCGCTGCTGATCACGTGGGGGCGTGATGAGAGCATGTAGGGGGCAAGGGGAACCAACACAATTCCTTCAATCCGCGGGTCGACAATCGGGCCGCCGGCGCTCATCGCATAAGCGGTTGAACCTGTAGGGGTGCTGATCAAAAGTCCATCGGCCCGGAACTGTTCTGCAACCACGCCATCGACAAGGATGGAAAACCGGAGCATTTTTGCCGGCCGTGTAGTGATTATGAGCGCCTCGTTCAGCGCTTCACCAAGGAGCAAACCTTCCCTGCTGAGTGCAAGGCGCATCCGCGGTTCGGCATTAACCGTCCCGGAAATGCCGCTTAAGAACGACAGTGCCTTTTTTGGTTCGAGATCTGCAAGGAACCCGACCTCTCCCCAGTTGATCCCGACAAGCGGGATCTGCCGTTCCATCCGCTGGACCGATCGCAGGATTGTGCCGTCGCCACCGATAACTACGACAAGGTCGGCAGGTGCAGATGCAAGCGCGGCACCGGATACGCCCATAGACCCTGCAGTCTCCTCCTCGAAGATGACCTCATGCCCCCGTGCAATAAGGTCGCTTCCGAGCTGCCTTGTGAAACTGAGCGCTTCGCCGCTGTCAATCCGTGAAACCAGGAGCATCTTCATGATTTTTTATGTCACCTCAGGTATTCGATCACCTTGTGGTGCAGGACACCATTTGTGGCGGCAAGGCACCTGCCGATGGTCACTTCGTTGGGGAACCGGATGGTGCTGCCTTCAAGGTCCGTTACCCTGCCGCCGGCTTCAGTGCAGACGAGCATCCCGGCTGCCGCATCCGTCACCCTCAGTGTGCCCCGGAGGTCGATGAACCCGTCGATCCTGCCGCAGCCGACATAACAGAGTTCGAGCGCCGATGCCCCGAGCAGGCGCCAGCGCCGTATCTTCATGCCCAGCTGCATGACCCGGCTCGGGTCGAACTTTCTGCCGTACACGCTCATCGCGCATTCATCAAGATGGGAGGTTGTACTAACTCGTATCGGCTTCTTGTTGCAATGTGAAAACTTTCCCTTGACCGCGGTGAATGTCTCCCCGCTGGCAAGGTTGCGTATAAATGCCTGCTGCACCTCACCTTCTTCTGCATACGCGATGGATAGCGCGTAAAACGGGATCCCTGCAACGGCGTTGAAGGTGCCGTCAATGGGGTCAAGGAAGATGGTCCCCTTCCCGCCGCCAAATTCTTTTTTTCCGAGTTCTTCGCTGACAAGAATGCTGCAGAGCGGGTGGCTGATGAGGTATTCCACGATACAGTCCTCGGCTGCCTGGTCGATCCGTTTGGTCGGGGTAAGGTCGGCCCCGATCTTTATCGTATCCCCTGCTGCCGGTGTCCCCTCGAGATCGCAGATCGCGTCTTTGACCGCCTGTGCCATCTCTTCACATGCTGAAAGGAACTCCATACCTGCCCGCCGGATTTTTTCTCCTTATCTATTATAGTCGCAGCTCAAAGGTATCCTGACGGATATCTTCTCATGCTCCCTTTCGGTCGCAGCTCAAAGGTATCCTGACGGATATCTTCTCATGCTCCCTTTCGGTCGCATTTTACTGTCCGTTGTATTTATTAATGCAATAAAGATAAATTACTAACGCGTGCGAGTATATAGGAGCAAGGAGCCAGTTTCATGAAAGAACAGACAGAGATCGGGAAGATCAAAGAAGGCCGCTATATTGTTATCGACGATGAGCCGTGTAAGGTGCAGGGAATTGCAACATCAAAGCCCGGCAAGCATGGTGCGGCAAAGGCACGGATCGATGCAGTCGGGATTTTTGACGGTGTGAAGCGGTCGATCGTGCAGCCGGTCTCGGCAAAGACATACGTGCCGGTCGTCGAGCGCAAAAGCGGGCAGGTCATATCTATAGCAGGGAACATGGCACAGCTGATGGACATGAAGGATTTTTCTAACTTCGAGATCGTGATCCCTGAAGACAAAAAAGGGCATGTTGAGGTAGGAAAGGAGATCATGTATATCGAGTCCATGGGAAAGAAAAAGATCGACTGACAACCTACTGGTCAACCCTATGCAGAATTTTAAAAACAGTCTTTTTGCCAATTGTGTTTCCGGTTACACCGACGCCAGTTATGTCCTCTTCGGCGTCCCGTACGACAGCACGACCACTTTTAAGCCCGGCACCCGTGACGGTCCCCGTGCAATCCGTGAGTACTCGTATAATTTTGAAAGGTACATGCCCGCATTCGATCTCAACTTTAACGATATCCCGGTGACAGACCTTGGGGATATCGATACCGGCGTGATGCCGGAGGATGTGGTGGCGGATGTCTTTGATGCAGTGCAGGAGATCATCCGGGACAAAAAAATTCCCGTCATGCTGGGGGGGGAACATTCCATTACGACCGGGGCGGTGCGTGCGGTACAACCCGACTGCTACGTGGTGTGTGACGCTCATCTCGACCTGCGGGACGAGTTCCGGGGGACGCGGTACAACCATGCCTGCACCACCCGGCGCATTCTTGACGACGGGGTAAAGGATATCATCATTGTGGGGGGACGGAGCGGGACAAAAGACCAGTTCGATCTCGCCCGGTCACTCACCCTCTATACCGCAGACGAGATACACCGGCGCGGGATGGACGCGATCGTAACGGAGATCAAGGACGCTGTGAGACAGAAACGCGTGTACCTTTCCATCGATGCTGATGCGATCGACTGCTGCCTGACACCGGGGCTCGGGACCCCGGAGCCGTTCGGGCTCACGCCACAGGATGTCCGGGACATTATTTTAACCGTTGCGCCGCGGGCGGTTGCTTTTGATTATGTAGAAGTGAGCCCGTTTGATTGCGGGCAGACGGCAACGGTTGCGGCGCAGCTGGTAAGGGAATTTATTGCAGCGCACTCGAAATTTTCGACCTGAATTTTTTTTAAAAAATTCAAATTTTCCCAAGGTAGTTGTTGGGAACCATGATATCAATCTTATAGGATGCGAGATACCTTGCTGTGATAATGAAATAATAACTTCTGCTGCCTTCAAAGATTTTTTCTTTCCATGGGCGCGGGTCATTGGTTTTCCAGAGCGCAGGATCGAGACTCCCTGAAGGTGTTATTGTCTTTACGAACCGGGATGGATTGTTTGCATCAACTACATCAATGGTAAAAGAGGGTTTGGTAGTTGAATATGAGCCCTGCGCACCGGACGCCGATACTGATACGTCGCTTTGTTCACTCAAATCAGAAGCTGTTGGATCCACCGAGTACCAGATTTCCCAGTAAGGGAAAGGGATATCGATAACCTGCGTCGTGCCGCTGTATTGACCGGTGATGGGGGTTTTCAGGATAGAGGTATAATTCGTTGAACGATATGGCGTCTGTTTGTCAAGGGTCTGATTTATATCGCGAGGGATAAAGGTGCTCAGGTTCACGTTATACGTAGCCGGGTCCACGAATCCCACGGTCTGCCCTGTACCGTTCCAGACCAGCAACGTTTGTGCCGGTACCGGTGTTGATACGGTGGGCACCGGTGTTGGCTCCGCTGTCGTCGGCATGCCAGTGACCGGTGATGTCACCGGAGTTATGACCGATGTTGTCAAGATCGGTGACGGTGCCGAGGGGAGGGGGGGCATCTTTGGCAGTGCCGGCAATTCCGGTATACTGAAATTAGGAGGTTCGTGGGTTGCCACAGGTTTGATGATAAGCGCAATGACCACCAGTAAACCCAGCGCGAAGATCACCCACTGGTAGTCCTCCTTCTGCATCAAACATGACTTGGTTGCCGGGATATATCAATATGTCAGCGGGTGATCTCCCGCCCTCCAATCCTCTTGTAACCCTCCTGCTCATGATCCAAAATGGCCAGAATGATCATATTTTTCATGTTGGCAATGCTTACACTATGATCATGTCCGCAGTAAAGCGAATCCCGGTGGCGGAACCCGTCTGGAAGGATCTTGCAGAGATGCGTCTTGCCGGCCAGACCTATACCGATCTCCTCTCCGAGATGATAGAGGAGCGGAAAAAAGCACGTCTTGCGCGGGATATGCAGCGTATTGAGGAAGAAGGTACGTTTGTCCCCTTCTCGGAGATCCGCAATTGACCTTTGCACTGTTCATCGAACAGGAGCAGGCCGCAAAGATCAATAGTTTTGATGAGAAAAGCCGGAGAATTATCCGGGCAAAATTGGCAGCACTTGGCGAAAATCCTTATCCCGGGAAACGGGGGGATAAAGAGAAGTTCTGCCTAAAGGACGGGTATATTCTGTACAGGTTGCATATAGGGAGGACCTGGACTGCATTTTACCGGGTGTACGAATCGGAAAAACTCGTGAAGATTTTAGATGTTCTCCCTATCGAGCAGGCTCATAAAAAATACGGGCATTTCAGCTCATATGCCGGTTGATTGTATCTGAACCGGACACATATCCCGGTTTCGTGGCGGTAGTGAACAGGGGAGGGTCTCGTATGACCGGCGATTTGCACCGGCATGGACATCTTCTTTTAGTCAAAAGTTCCCTGCGGCCCGGTATATTCCCGGTACCTGCAATCCTGTCAGCCGGAACCTATCGCTGTGCATTCTCCAATCCGTTTTTATATCAGGAAATTTCAGGTTTTTTACAAATTCCCCAGATTTTGCGACAAATCAAAATCTGCGCAATTTAAACGTGAAAAGGTCACACAAAATATTTATATAAACAAATATTACCTATCACATCAGTGGCACTGGAGGCGATGCATAGCTTTCAGTATATTCCACAAAACTCGAGGAAAAAATATGTTACGTAACTTAGATGATGACGGGTTCACCGGTCTTGAGGCGGCGATTGTGCTGATCGCATTTGTCGTCGTCGCGGCGGTGTTCTCCTATGTCGTACTCGGCGCCGGGTTCTTCACAACCCAGAAGGCGCAGGAGACGGTGTATAAGGGTGTTGAACAGTCGACCACGAATATCCTGTTGAAAGGCAGTGTCTATGGAATAGCATCTGCCCCGAGTACGGGTATTGATACAATTAATATGACTCTTGGATTGGCACCAGGAGCTCCTTCAATTGATCTGACAAAAATGAAAATTGTTTATTCTAATGCAACCATTGCCCCGACTATATTAAGTTATAGTGGAACCGGGACTGTGGTCAACAGTACATTCTATTCATCACAATCAACTATGACTTCCGATGATCAAGTCTACATCATGTTCACAATTGTACCTGCCCCAAAGAATACTGATATGAATATCGAGATTCGGCCACCCGGGGGAGGGGCAGCGATCCCATTCACAAAAACGGTTCCGGCAACAATCACTGCGGTGAATGTACTTCGGTAAATTTCTCCTTTTTTTCAGCACCATTGAAATTTTCTGAAATTTATTTGTTCCACTCTCCGGATTTTATTTGATTTTTTCGGAAAATTTTTAATAACACACAATCACTTCACTAATCGACCTCACGGATGCGACAATCACATCCTATCTGAGGACAGGCAGAGACACACCATATCGCACATGTGGGGGGGGCCACCCCCACAACCTGTGTACCCATGCGACCCCCCCCAACCCCAAAAGACTTTTCCAACCCCAAAACCGGCAAAGTCTGCCGTCGTAAAAAGCACGATCACAACAGCAGGCCCGGCAAAAATGATTGGGGGGGTCGCAGGGGGTCGCACCACATTTTGGAGGGAGGGGGGTATCCCCATGACCCATGCGACCCCCTGTGATCTCATGCATGGTTCACGCCAAAAAAATCGTCTCTGGCAGGGTTCCCTGCCGACGGTTGGGGGTGTCTGCCGTTCCGAAAGGAAGGGCAGACTTGAGAAGATTGTGAAACAATCTTCGAGTTCTCACCACTTTTTAAGGGAGGGGGGTGACCCCATGATCCCCCCCCGACTCCTCTTGAGGTCACGTGAGTTTCACTTCGGAAAATCGTCTCTGGCAGGGTTCTCTGCCCATGATCGGGGGGTCGCCCGTGACCGGGTCGTGACCCCTTGTGACCCCTCCAACAAAAAAAGTTTTCAAAAAACGCTGACAGCCATACTCTCCATAGCGACAAAATATACAATAGCGATAAAAGTCACAGTTTTTGTCAGACATAACATCCGTCCGATTCGGGGGATGCGTCCTCTCAAAAAGATCCCTCAAACAGTTGGTCATACCTGAAAAATTATGAGAACATGTATAAAAAAATCCCGCTATGCCGTGACACAGTCACCGCACAGTGTTCCTGTAACAGCTCATACCCCATATCAAATCGTTGCATCGACCATGGCGGGCTATCAGGGGGCAGGGTTTGGGAGGGGGAAATTCTTTAGGACAAAATCCGCAACAATTGATAAGACAACCATTCTTTCCTGAATTCACTTATTATTCCGGATCTCTGCAATGCACGAATCGTACCCGGGATATTTTCGTAAAGGAACTATTTCAAACTAAGCTCCTCACGGATCCATAGGAAAAATTATCCCTGACTGATAAAGTTAATCAGCATACACAAGAGATTATACACATTAAAGGAACCTGCGATTGAGATGTATCAGAATACCGAAATCATCTTTATTGTTGAAGAGTCCCCGGAAGGTGGATATGAAGCGCGATCCCTGAATCATTCTATTTTCACACAAGCAGATACGTTTGAAAAACTCAAAGAAATGATTCAGGACGCGGTATCCTGCCATTTTGATGCCGGGGAGCGCCCCCGCGTTATCAGGCTTCACATGGTAAAAGAAGAACTGATTGCGCTATGAAACTCCCTAGGAATATTGATGGGGACGAACTGGCAAACCGTCTCTCCCGGTATGGATATACTAT
This sequence comes from Methanoregula sp., assembly GCA_026625165.1. Taxonomy (NCBI): domain Archaea; kingdom Methanobacteriati; phylum Methanobacteriota; class Methanomicrobia; order Methanomicrobiales; family Methanoregulaceae; genus Methanoregula; species Methanoregula sp. The sequence continues at coordinate 1,215,706 of CP112999.1, forward strand.
CGTACATCAGACCGGGAGCCATCAGCGGCTTTCAACGGCGATACGCGGGAAAAAACATGATATCACCATTCCCCTGCATAAACCACTCCGGGTCGGAACACTCCACCATATTCTCAAAGATGTTGCTCACTATCTTCAGATGAGTCGGGATCAGCTCATTGACGAATTATTCGGATAATTCTGTTGATGGAAGGATAGCTCTCTTTTCTAAAAAAAAGGTGATTACACAAAACAACGATGAGCAGGGAGATGTTTCAAACAGCGACCTCGATGACACGGGCTCCTTTACCGGGGATTATCTCTTCCCCGGGTTCGAGATAGAGGGAGATCGCTTCTTTGATATTTTCCTTCGCCTCTTTGATCGTTTTACCCTGCGTGATACAGCCGGGAAGAGAGGGAACAGTGACGACATACCAGCCATCCTCTCCCTTCGAGATCACAACTTTCAGGTGCATTGTCTGACTCCCGTTCAACTAAGTACATTTGCGAGCCGGCAGAGGATAATCTTTGTTGTGAAGGTACGTTAGCGGAGGGCAGGTGTCAGATCCGGGATGTGGATCTCGTGGGCGCCTGACAGATCCAGCGGGAGACTCTTAAAAATCAGACCGAATAGTAGTACGATCTTGTGTTCAGATCGTTCCTCCATGTGGAAGACCGGGATTATTCAGGGCAACGGACGGGGGATCATCCCCTGCCCGGTACTGTTACCTCCCGAACCGCTTGTACCGCTTATGCGCTTCCTCGATCGTCATCACTTCGAGAATATTGACAATGCCCCCGGGCAGAACATCGAAGAACGCAGTATAGGAATGAGCGATATGCATCCGGCAGTGACCGTTCTGCAACAGCTCCACATCCGGGGCAGTATACGGATCCTCAAGTTTCAGCAAATGCTGCTTGACAATCCTGCGATCCTTATCCTGCAGGCTGTCAACGTACAGCAGCGCCCGCTTGTCGATGTTTACTCTCACGACGCATCTCTTTTTTCAGGCTTGCGTATTCGGGATCGCTGTCGAGCGGGACGAATTCTCCTTCCTTTGCGATCTTATCCAGGTGTGCGATGAAGTCATGACGCTTCCGGTCCTGCAACACCCGGCCGATCACATCCCCGTACCGTTCCCCGGGCTCCTTGATGGACATCAGGGCTTGTTTGGTATCCATCGAAACGAGCACTTTCTCAGTAAGAGGATTGGAGTTCTTTGCCATGGCCATATTCTCCTTTTTAACCTGAATGTACCATTTGTCCTTTTACAAATTAAACCTGTGAGTCACGCCATTATTCGTTAACTCCAAGCTCCCGCACAAACCTTGATGGCAACGGATGTGATACACAATGGATTGTACCACATTTGATTGGCATGCGGATGTTGAAACATAAGATGGGTTATGACCAACTTACGGGGATCTTCAACTCTTGCACACAGTCAATTCTGACCACAGATCCCCATAAAAATTCACACCAAGAATGGTAGATTATTTAAAAAAAAATCACCCGTTTTTTATGTCCGTGATCGCCGGAACCATGGCTCCTGTTACGAGAAGGATTATAAATGACAATAGTTATATAAGAATATGTTATGGCGGATAATCCGGATGCCGGAGACAAGGTATTACCTAAGAGTATTACTGAGGGTTCCAAGAGCGCCGGAGAAGATCAGGACGCCAGGATCCAGAACCTCGAACGGGAAGTGGACCTGCTCAAGACCTCCATCAAACGGCTGCTTATTGATATCCGCGAGCGGATGAACGAGATGGAGAACCCGTTCACAATCGCCGGCATGCCCGGTGCCAGGGGAAATGCCACGGATAGTAAAAATCTCCAGAAAGAGGCTGACGCGGCAAGGAATGCCGAGCTCGAGCGAAAAGAAGCTGACCTTAAAGCCCGGGAAGAGCAGTTAAAAGCCGAACAGCAGAAGATGACGGCCCCTGCCCAGGCCCAGTCACCGTTACTGCCACAATATCCCCAGCAGGTCCCCCCGCAATACGCTCCCTCCCCAGTCCCCGCTCAATACCCGCCTCAGTTCCCGTCGCCCTACCCGGCCCAGGCCCCTCCGATGCATGCAGGTGTCGACCGGCACATCATTGACGAACAGCTTGTGGCGCAGTTCAAGGCGCAGGCGACCGGGTTCAAGGGCTCCGCCCCGGCTCCGCAGCCCAACATTGCAGAGAAGTCCCGGCTCCAGAAAGTGTACAAGCTCTTCAAGTGGACCGAACAAGCGGTAAACAAATACGGCAACGACCGTCTCGAGATCATCCTCCAGTCGTTCCGGACGATGGGGTACATCACCAAGGACTCATATGACGAGATCAAGGAGATCGCAAAACTGATGCCGGCGAGCCTCGGGGACGAGCACGAGGTCGGCCCCGACGAATACGTCTCGGAGCTCTACACGTTAAACCGGATCGTTTCGCCCGAGGACACGTCCCTTGACCGCGACATGATCGAGGTGATGATGGAGCAGCGCTCGCAGGCATTGCCCTCAATGGTGCCTGCCCGTCCCCAGATCCCCCGGGTCGAGTTCCCCACGCTCCCAAAACAGGAGAAGAAGCCCACAAAAAATGTGGAATATGACGAGGACTGGATGAACCTCCCCGACAGGATATGATAAACAGGACACACTAGAGAGGATTTGTTACTTTGGCTTCCGAGACGTTTGTATCCGCCATGATGCTGATCACGGCCGTGGTCGCATCTGCAATCCTGATCACCGCCGTCTTCCCGATTGTCTGGAACATGGTGAGCACATTCTCGTCCGCATCGCATGAGACCGATACCCGGATGCGGACGGATTTTAAGATCGTGACAACGTATGCATGTGGGACTGGGGGTGCGACTTGTACACCGCAATACATTTCAAAGGTCTGGATGAAAAATATTGGCACAAACCGCATCGGATGGGGTGAGGTGAACCAGTCCGATGTTTTTATTGGTCTAGTTGGAAATTTTGACCGTGCAACCCTCGACCTGACAACCTGGCCACCTAATAGTAATAAAGAATGGGCCTACCGTATTGCGGATACTAACTCAAACGGATTCTGGGATCCGGGGGAAACTCTGGAAGTTGATGCCTATAGTTCCTCCTTCACCACATCAGGACAACCAGTATATTTCCAATATGTCCTACCCAATGGTGTCTCGCGTTCCCAAGAATTTACCACAAAATAAACGGACTGAAAAACCATGGCGGGCGCTGAGATTATCGGGGCTGCGATAGGGGTATTATTGCTAATCCTTGTCGGCTACCTGATGATCGGGAGCGCCCTGACAACAGCAGAGGTTGTCTCATCAGCGCAGAAAGATATTACCCTCCAGAATGAGGCAAGACTCCAGACTGTTTTTACTATCTCGGGTGTTTATTCCAATCCTGTCCTCACAATAAACATCATCAACTCCGGAAGCGAGACGATCGGGGATTTCAACCATATGGATGTATATGTTACCCCATCGGATGGAAGTCCCGTATATCATTCGTTCACTGATACCGGAAGCGGTGTAGCATGGAGCTCATGGAGCAACTCAGGCATATCCCCGGACAACATTCATCCGGGCATGCTCGATCCTGATGAAACGATGGTAGTTACGATCTCAGGATTTACTTCACCACCCGCAGCGGTTTCCGTGAGCACAGCAACTGGAGTGACAAGGTTCGCATATGTATCGTAATCGGAACCATGTAATACTGAGGTAACCGGATATGGCCGGCGCTGAGATAATCGCATCAGGAATTGGGATATTATGCCTGATTATCTTCGGCTACGTGCTTGTCGGGGGAATTCTTTCTGTAGGAGAGAATGCTGCATCAGCCCAAACCGATTATGTCATAATGAAAGAATCGCAACGGGAAACTGCTATTGATATCCCGGATTCATCGCCAGCACCGCAGTTCAGTTGTGTGGATAGAACCTGGTTTTTTTTCTGGGGTGGGAAGGAATGTACATTAACATTCAATATCACAAACACCGGAACCGAAATGCTTGGGAGTTTTGGTCAAATGAACGTGTATGTGACTACTTCGGAGAATATCATTAATGGTCCCGTTTGGTTCCCTTTGACACCCGTCACTCCACCGGCACCTTACACTTTCGATCCAACGAAAATTGGCATTGGAGGAAACGTACCAAGTGGTACTTGGTCATACATCCAGATCTCCCCCGATATTATCCATCCGGGCTTGCTGGACGCGGGTGAAAAAATTAAAGTTCAAATCAACAATTTTTATTTCCCAAACCCGCCAGCAAGCTTTACAATCACCGTTGTGACCCCCAACGGCGTCACAGATACATATTCCCAGTGACAATATAGGATTGGACACTCATGCCCCCGGATATTCCCGACATACAAGAAGAGGAGGTAAAAGAGGTCATCTCCACGGGCAACTATGAGCTGGACCGGAAGATCGCCGACGGCCTGCCGCTCCATTCCCTCACGCTGATCGAAGGGGAGAACGATACGGGCAAGAGCGTGATCACCCAGCAGATCATGTGGGGCGCGATGAAGCAGGAGCTCTCGGTCGACCTCTTCACCACCGAGAACACAACAAAGAGTTTTCTCAAGCAGATGGAGTCCATGAGCCTTGACATCTCGGAATACTTCGCGTGGGGATACCTGAGAGTCTTTCCCCTGCACGTTGTCGGTTTCGAATGGTCAAAGGACGAGATGGAGAACATCCTCGAAGGGCTGGTCGCAAAGATTAAGCACAGCACCGCGCAGGTCGCAATCGTAGATTCGCTCACGCTCTTTACGGAATATGCCAATATCGATGCCATCGTGTCGTTTTTTACCAGCTGCAAATCGCTCGCGGACCGTGGCAAGACGATCCTTGTCACCCTCCACACCTATGCCTTTGAGGAAGACACCCTTGTGCGCATCAGGTCGATCTGCGACGCACATTTCAACATGAAAAAAGCCCTTGTCGGTGACAAGTACGTCATGGTGCTGGAAGTGAGCAAAGTGAAAGGAGCAAAGAAAGCGACGGGAAACCTTGTAAGCTTTGAAGTCCATCCCGGATATGGTATGAAGGTTATCCCGATGAGCATTGCAAAGGTGTGAACATGGGAACGCTCTCTGTCGCAGTCAACCTCCCGTTCAAACCGGAGCAGATTGCAGAAACCACCGACATCTATGGCGATCTCGAGTCAAGCGCACTCTACAAGATGCTCCCGGCAAATGCCAAGGAATACGTCAGGACGAACCCCCACCTCCTTGAATACCTCTCCATCTTTCCCGTCAACACCTATGGCATCCCGCTCTTTTTATCCGAGCTCAAGCCCGATCTCCGCACCATGAAGAGCCCGAACCTCATCTACCCTGTCAACGAGGACACGTTCGTCCACATCCTGCCGGATCCTGAAGACGTGCGCAGCTTCTATATCCCCATCGAACCGTCTTTCCTCCATTCCGTATATGATCTCATGCCGGCAATCGAGTCCCGGCTGATCGAGCTCATCGACGGCCTTGACAATAACCCTTTGACCGACGGGCAGCGGGCGGAAGCGCTCAGGGGGATACTTAAAAATATCGCCATCGTCAAGCCGAAAAATACCGATATCGCAACACTCGTAGGCGACGATAAGGAAAAGAAAGGCATCGCGTCAAAGATCACGACATTCTTAAAGACCGATTTCACCGCACAGAAGACGCACAAGAAGAAAGCGTCAACCCGGAGCATCCCGGTGACCCCGGAGGGCAAATTCATCCTCACGTCCGAGGAGTACCGGGCTATCGAGTACCTGCTTATCCGCGACAAGATCGACATGGGGGCGTTAAAACCGTTCCTCTCCGACCCCTATATCGAGGACGTCTCCTGCGACGGTGTCGGCCCGATCTTCATCGAGCACAAGATCTTCAAGGGGCTCAAATCCGTCATCGAATTCAAGGTTTCGAGCGAGCTCGACGAGTTTGTCATCAAGATCGCCGAACGGATCAAGCGTCCCATCACGTACAGGAATCCTGTCGTCGATTCAACACTCCCGGACGGCTCCCGTATCAATATCGTGTACGGTACGGATATCAGCAAGCACGGGAGCAACTTCACCATCAGGAAAGTCAACGAGGTCCCCCTTTCCATCCTCAATATCATCGAGAACGGCGGCATCGATTACATGGCAGCTGCCTATCTCTGGATCTGCATTGAATACGGGATGTCGGTCTTTGTCTCCGGCGAAACCGCGAGCGGCAAGACCACGTTTTTGAACGCGATCACGACGTTCATCCCGCCCGAGAATAAGATTGTCAGCATCGAGGACACGCCCGAGCTGAACCTCCCCCACCGGAACTGGGTGAGGGAAGTCGCGCTTGCAAAGGGCAGGGGGGAGAGCACGGGGACGAGCGGCGAGGTCACGATGTACGACCTGCTCAAGGCTGCCTTGCGCCAGCGCCCCAACCAGATCATCGTGGGTGAGATCCGGGGTGTCGAGGGGTCAGTTGCATTCAGCGCAATGCAGACCGGCCACCCCGTCATGAGCACGTTCCACTCGGCATCTGTAGAAAAATTAGTCCAGCGTCTCTGCGGGGAACCCATCAACATCCCCAAGACCTACGTGGACAACTTAAATCTCATCGTCCTGACAAGCGCGGTAAAACGGCCAGACGGTCAGACGGTCCGCCGGATGACCAGCTGCAACGAACTTGTCGGGTATAACCCCGAAACCGAAGGGTTCACGTTCGTCCAGATGTTTGCATGGGAACCGCTGACCGACACCTTCACGTGGAGCGGCAAGGGAAATTCCTACCTGCTTGAGAGCAAGATCGCGACCATGCTCGGAATACCCGAGAACAAAAAAGCCGAGATCTATCTGGAGGTAGACCGGCGGGCAAAGATCCTCGAACGGCTGCACAAGGCCGGCTATGCACGGTTCTGGGATCTCTTCCATATGATCACCAAGATCAAGAAGCAGGGGCTGCTTGCCATCGGGTCCTGATCCTCATGTTCGAGAATTTCAAGGGACGGCTCAGGGCAATGCAGGGGGGCAGTTCCCTTCCGTTTGAATCCCAGGTTGCCGCGTTTAAAGAGCGCATCGCGCAGGCAGCCGAGAACCGGAAGATGGGCGCCAACCTCCTGTTCATGACCACCTACATGGCATCGCTCGCCCTTGCCAATGCGTCCCGCCCCGAGATCTTTGCAAACACCTCAGAACGCAGTGAATATATCACCTCCCCGTATATCGCGCGGGTCGACAATTACGTCAAAAAGTGGAACTACAGCTATGCGGAGTCCTTAAGCTTTGTTGCCGAGCGCACAAAAAACGAGATGCTGCAGATGATGCTGCTCAGGTACTCTAACGCGATCAACTCGAATGTCCCGGACGAGGAGTTCCTCAACAACGAGATCGTCACCGTCCGGAGCGCGTACCGCGGTCAGTACGAACAGGGGTTCGAGCTCCTTACAAAGTGGGGGGATGCATATGTCGCCATGCTCCTTGCGGGTACCGTGATTGCCGTCACGATAATGATCTCGGTTGCGATCTATTCCCCGGCGGGCATGGAGGGGACCCTGAATATGTCCTACGGGATCATCTTCCTGATCTGCATGGGCGGGATCGTCCTGATGTACCAGTCCGTGCCCGAAGACCCAAAGACCCATCGCCTCCCTGAACGCTCGTCAAAAGAACAGAACACCATCCACGCGCTCGAAAAGATCATCGTGCCTGTTACCATCATTCTTGCCCTGCTTCTCTGGTTCCTGGGAGTCCCAGCCGGGTTCCTGTTCATCTTTGTCGGCGTGCTTGTGGCGCCGCTGGGCATCATCGGGTTTTTCGACGACCACAACATCACCATGCGTGACAATGATTTTACCACCTTTATCAGGACGCTGGGGGCAGTCACCGGAGGCAAGGCGACGACAGCCGTGTACGCGCTGCGGGCGATCGACCCCAAGTCGTTTTTGGCACTCGAACCGCTAATCAAATCGGTGTATTCCAAGATGAACCTCGGGCTTGACGAACGGCAGATATGGGACCGGTTCGTCGGCGAATCCGGCAGCGACCTGATCCATAAATACCTCAACATCTACCTTGACACGATCCGGCTTGGCGGCCCTGCCGAACCAATCGGCAAGATCGTCGGTTCATCGATGCACGACCAGGTGCTGCTCAGGGAGAAAAAGGACATGCTCTCCCGGAGTTTTTTCCTTATGCTGCTGCCGATGCATATCGTAATGGCGGGAATATTTATTGCCCTCTTCCGGATCATGGTGGTGCTGACGAGCTCTGTCGGGTCCATGATGACCCATTTCCAGGCAGCAGGCGCCACCGGCGGGGCGGCTGCCTCAGGCGCGTCCATGAACTCTGCCATCTCCGGTTCGCTCAACATGTTCACCAACTTCCCGGAACCAGTCATGTATGCCTATGTCGCAATCATCCTCACCATCACAACGGCGGCAAATATTATCGTGGCAAAGATCGTGGGGGGCGGCGACCGGTATATGTATTATTTCTACACAACGATATTCTGCATAATGACCGGGCTGATGTTTTTGATCGTGCCGATGGTCGTAGGGATCTTCTTCAACCCGGAAGCACTGACAAATATGGCAGGACCGGGCATATGAACAAAGAGGGGAGGGGGACACGATGAATGATACACTCCGCCACATGCTCATCTTCGTTGTCATTACGGGCACGGGGACGGCATTGATCTTTCTTAACCTCCCCCTGCTCTTTATCCTTGCACTTGAAGCAATTGTCGGATTTTTACTCCTCGTACTGCTCAGCCCGGGTTTTGGGGCGGAACTGAGGTCGTCAGTCCCGGACATGCTGAAGATCTCATTTATCCGCAGGGACAGAGGAAAAAGACCCCTGTTTAAGATTACCGATCAAAAAAGGACCGGGCAGAAAAAACCCGAGCCTCCCTTTGTCATTGAACGGGAAGAAAAAACACCCTTTTCGGTACGCCCGCTGGTTTCTTCCTTCAGGGATCTCTTCTCCCGGATGACAACAAGGAAAAAATCCGTATCAAAAACTCCGGATGAGACCGGCCGTATTCCTGATGCAAAAGCCGGAGAGAATGCGGACATATCAGCTCTTGCGCTTGCAGGTGAACTGTCTGAAGGACCGGGATCGCTGCCGGGCAGGGGGGGCGGCGCGACTGCGCGTGGCAGGGATGCCGCACCTGTCGAAGACCCGTTCCTCTCGCTCTCAAGCGATGAACTTGAGACCGGACTCCTTGACACCTTTGAAGAGCCGGAGCAAAAAGAGGAGCCGGCAACCATACCGGAGAGCCCGGTCCCCCTGCCGGAATCCCATCCAATCATGGATGCGATGTCCGGCCTTTCCATCGGGGAGTCGGATATCCCCCTGCCCCCGCAGGAGGTGCCCATGGAGCATGGGGAGAACACAAACGCAAAGGAGCCCGAAGCTGATGATTATTACGGGTTTGAGGGCACGGAAACCATCGACCAGAATTTTGGCGACTTTGATGATGCCGGGACGGGCCATATGGAGCCCGATGAAGATATTGCCCGCGAGGGTACAGGACCCGGAACGCAGGTGCAGCCCGCACCGCTGGAACCCATCGAGCAGGTACCGGAAACGCCCGGACCGGTTCCGGCACCCGGACCCGGCAGCCCTGCCATCCAATCCGCTGCGGCAACTCCTTCGTCAGACAAGACTTCTGCCCAGCAGACTGATATGGCAATATTCACCGCACCCGTATCTGCCGATGACGAGATGGTCCGTTCACTGGCATCCGATGTCAAGACTGCCAAAAAGACCAGGGACGCAGGCCTCTTGAGGGAACTCAAAGGTTTCAATGCGCCGGCAGAGGATATCGAGGGCGAACTCAACGAGATATTTTCAGAACTGAATGCAGCCGCCGATAAAAAGACAAAAATTAAACCGTGATAACCGGCAACGGTTGACCGAATAATAAAAAGTACTGAAAATAACGGGTTTTCTAAAAATTTTCCCTGTTTTCCCGGTAACGGTTCAGCGCAACGGTTCCTTGTTTTTCAGAACCTCGATGCAGTATTTCTCCAGCGAGTCGAGGATCGCCTTCTTTGCCATCTTATGGCGTACCTCATCCTCAAGGAAAAAGTCTTTTGCGAGATACCGGAGCGTCGTCACGTAGTACTCAAGGTATGGAAAATTCTTTTCAATAGCCGCCAGTCGCCCGAATGCCTCTTTGTTGTCCTTGTTCAACAAATCAAATGCAAAATCAAAGAGCTCGATCGTGTGTGCCGGCATTCCCTTCGTGATTGCAAGCTTGCGGAAGCTGTGGTAGGTGATCTTCTTTGTCGTCAGAAGTGAGAGCTTGAGCCCGAGGAAGATGGGTTCAAGGTTATCCGGGTACTGCTTGATCAGCTGGTTGACAACTCCTGCCGCACCACCGGCGTCCTTACCCTCGAGCTTGAAATAGTACATCTCGCGCAGGAAGTTGATGTCATTGTAGAACTGCTCGGAGCCGATCTCAAGTAGCCTTTTCTTCATCTCGGAATTGCTCGAGATCTTTGCCTTTTCGAGCCCGACGGTGACAAACCATGCTTCGCTCGGGAACCATTCAAGCGACAAAAAGATCATCTGCCAGAATATTTTATCAAGAAATGCAGTGTCTTCAAGTTCCAGCTGCGGGAGTTTCTGCAACGGAGGTTTTTTCCGTGACAATTCGAGCATCTTTTCCCGTGCAAGGAGCTCCATTTCCCCGGGCCGGGATTTTTTCTCCCGTTCCTCCGGGGTAAATTCGCGCAGCGAAAGCGTGTAAAAGCAGTGGGCGACAGCGGCACCCAGCATTACATCGAGGTTCCAGTAATTGCGCAGGTATTCAAGGGCATGGGCTTCATCGCCGATCTTTAACAGTTTGAGGCCGACGACGATATTGATACCCATATCAGCGTCCTTGCGCTTTTTGAGGCGCAAAGCGTTGAGAATTACTTTCTTGACATATTCAAAGTCATTGGTATTGCTGCTCACATCGAGCACTTTGAACGTGATCCCATCGATAAAATCATCGTACAAATCATCGGAGATGTTCGGGAACGAATTTTCAAGTGCAGAGACAACATATCCAAAAAAAACGGGGAGGTTGGCATCTACTTTTATGGTGTTCTTCTCGATATACCCGTAAAAATCCTTTTTCAGGAGAGCCAGTTTGTTGTAGATGAGCGCGTCTGAAAGTACCTCTCCTTTCACCATATATCCAAGAATACGTGCGTATATGTAATTAAAATAACCACTTGAGTATTTTTAGCTCTCTTCAGCGGTATAGTAATAATACTCCCCGCTTGCCTTCTGTTCCCGGTCAAGGAACGAATCGGGTTTGTTGATACGGGGCCTGCCGCTCTGGTCCCGCCGGAAGGTCACTTCAAGTTCCTGCAGGAACCGGTTCATGCCCACACGCATGTCAAAAGGCCCGTACGCGGCACCCGTCCTCCCGGGTTCGCCGTCAAAGACAAGGATGCGTTCGCTGATCATGTCGATCAGGTAGATGTCGTGGTCGATGACAAGGATCCCTGCGTCCCTTCCTTCGGCAAGGTGTTTGATCATCCGGGTCACCTTCACCCGCTGCTCCACGTCGAGGTGGGCGCTCGGTTCATCGAGGATATAGAGGTCGGCCTCCCGCGAGAGGCAGGTGGCGATCGCGACCCGCTGGAGCTCCCCGCCTGATAGCGTGTCGACGGGGGAAGCAAGGATCGGCTGGAGGGAGAGGGGTTCGATTATCTCGTGCTGGTAGAACGAGGAGTCAAATTTTGTCGTGGTCCTGCGCAGGTGCATCTCGACCGTGTCAGTCGTGTCCGCCTTGATATACTGGGGTTTGTACGAGATCCTGAGGCTTTGTGGCAGGGTGCCGGTATCGGGTTTCTCCAACCCGGCGAGCAGCTTTGCAAACGTGCTCTTCCCGGTCCCGTTCGCACCCACAAGGCCGAGAACCTCGCCGTTCCGGATCGTGCCGCCGGAGACCGTTAGATGGAAGGATTCATACTGTTTTGTCATCGCCGGGATCTCGGCAAGGTCCTGCCGGTCGGAACCTTTCTCGTGTGCCCTCTTCTCAAAGACCACCTGCGTGTCCCGGAACCTTACGTTCTCCTCGGCAAGGTATCCTTCAAGGTACTGGTTGATCCCGACCCGTACACCCTTGGGCCGGGTGATGATCCCAAAGACTGCCGGCTTACCGTACCCGACATGGACGGTATCCGCGAGCATGTCGAGGATCGCAAGGTCATGCTCAACGATCACGACCGGCCGTGTCGCAGCAAGGTCGCGGATCAGTTTTGCCGCCGCGATCCGCTGGTAGATATCCAGAAACGGCGTGATCTCATCAAAAAAATAGAAGTCCGCGTCCCTTGCAAGGCAGGCGGCAATGGCAACACGCTGGAGCTCTCCACCGGAGAGCGTGCCGATCTGGTGGGAGAGGATTGCATCAAGTTTGAGCGCAGAGACAAGGTCGGCAAGTTTATTGCGCTCATCGGTTTTTTTAAGGAGGTCGCCGACAGTCCCGGAAAAAACTTTCGGGATGTAATCGATATACTGCGGTTTTGTCGCGATCCTGATGTTCTTTTTTAAAACGGTCTGGAGGTAGTCAAAGAGCTCGGTGCCCGCGTACTGTTTCAGGATCTCCTCCCATGCAACCTCAGTGTCGAAGTTGCCGAGGTTCGGGCGCATCTGCCCGGCAATAATCTTGATCGCTGTGCTCTTCCCGATCCCGTTTGCACCTAAAATACCTGTCACCTTTCCCTGGATAGGGATAGGGAGCCCGTAGAGGGCAAAACCGTTCTTCCCGTACCTGTGTGTCGGGTGCTCGAGCTCCTCGGGGAGGCTCACGATGTCAATTGCTTCAAACGGGCACTTCTTGATGCAGATCCCGCACCCGACGCAGAGCTCCTCGGAGACGAGTGCCTTGCCATCCTCTCCGATGATCACGGTCTCGTCGCCGGTCCTGACCCGGGGGCAGTAGACGATGCACTCGGTGCCGCACTTCTTTGCATGGCACCGGTCTTTATGGACGATTGCAATTCGCATGGAGGATCAAACGGTCACAGGAGGTCAAAGCACCCTTGAAGACAAAAGGATAGTCCATGTCATGAACCAGAGCGCAAAGGTCATGAACCCCTGGTAAAACCAGTCCTTTGCCCCGAGTTTTGAGGTGTCCATTCCCATGAGCATGAAAATATGCTTCTGCATGACGATGCCTGCAAGCATCAGCATTAACGCGAGCAGCCCGTTGTTCTGGAGCCCCTGCGCATCGGGAGTCCCGCCCGAAGCATAAGACAGGACCCCCGTCAACATACCCAGCAGGCATGCAGTCAGCGTCCGCTTGATCCGCTCGATATGCTCCGCCTGTTTCTCCACCCGCGTCTTTTCCTTTTTGGTTAACGCGGGCTGTTCTTTTCCAGACTCCTCGCTCATTATAAAAAATTCCCCGGTTGTCTTATTTTTTGGTTCGCAAGCCATATGTAATTTAGTTTAGGCTTGGGTTGACACGTTATGGTAATTCTTTTGAACGTTTCAAATTTTGATTTTTTTGGTAACTCAAAATTTTCCGTGTAATTAATAGAGTTCTGATCTTTAAAAAATCAATGTGGTTGCAGCGCTGGCAAACGGTTCCCTGGCAGTACTGCCTGGAATGCGAGTTGATGCTGCCGGATTGAACTCATCCATCATGATATTACTGTTATTGACTAGCAAAAATCCTCTGTAATGTACACTTTATCATCAGCGGATATTGCAACACCAATACCTTCCCGATCGTATGTTGATGTTAAAATATTCCTTCTGTGCCCAGGACTCGTCATCCAACCATTGACCGTAGATTGTGCAATCTCCTCTAGTGAGCTCCAAGCATGAACGGGAATTCCATTATAATACGTCGTAGAAGTGTACAGATTATTCTGGAAGATATTTTCTGCAATTCCAGTGGTATAATATGAACCATAATTTTTATAACATGAGTATCCTACTTGGTTGCCTCTCTCTGTTGGACCCAGACCACGAAGATTGTCATGGGAAAAATAATTATTTTTCGCCATATCTTCACTATGTTTTCGTGCAATCCCCGCCAGAGTCTGGTCAAAACTTAATAAGGAAAGACCCTGCCCCTTCCTTTGCTGATTAATCAGTTCATGAACTCGTCGTTCTAACGTTTGCTGATCTATTGTGGGGGGAGATGGCATAACAGAATTTGCAGAATTTTCAATATTTTTTACAATTTCTGGCTGAAGTGTGGGGATAATTTGAGGGTTTTGGACTGTTGTTGTAGGAAGAGGTACGTTTGCATTCGGAGTTGTGTGTGATGGTGTGTTGATATGTTGAAGTGAATGTGTGATTGTGGCGGTATTATCTGAAAAAAGTGATATGCTGCCATAATTCACCAATAAAAATGAGATCAATACAATCCCAAGAAGTGAATATGTGGTATTAGGGAGGAAATACCAATGCGTGTGACTTTTACTTTTAGAGATATACCTATCAAATCCCACTTTGATCTTATTACAGACGAACAAAAAAATAACAGAGATAATTGCATAATAACAAAATTGAATTAAGATATACACTGCGATATTTGTCGATACTGGAATTTTTGTTGTTGAAAAGAAATATGCGAGTAGTGGTATTGTTATCATCAATACTGCTGAAATTTGGCTATTGGCTCCCCAGCATTTCAAAGCATAAATGAAGTATGCTATAATCAGACCGAGGACTCCAACAACAATTACGTCCTTAAAAATTTCAGCGTATTGAGTGGTTAGATACTGCTGTGAAAATAACCCAATGGAGATCAAAATAATTGAAAGGATTGTTAAGTTCTTCAAATTTAGCAGATTTTGAATTCTTATATGGACTTTTTTTCGCGTGTTTCTTTTTTCATGGGTTTCCTCTCTTTCTTCATGTTGGGTTTCGCTTTCCTTATGATTTGTTTCAGGATAATGCCTTCTTTTTGTTCTGTGATGTCTTTCAGAATTGTCCCATCGCCTTGTGGGATATGGTGGTCGCGGTTTTCCTTCCCATCTATCCAGATTGATGCATCTGTGATTTGGAGGCAGCCTGCATTTTCCGCAATAGTTCCCGCCACAATAGCTGCAAGAAAACGGGAGGTATGTATATGCTCCACAATTATCGCAATGTGGCATTGGGTTTAACTATCAATTATTATTACAAATAGATTTCTCAAATTGATTTTTATTTATAGCAACCTTTATCGAATCTCTCTGTATTATTATGACATATGAAGGGATGGGCTGTTATTGTTGGGATATTAATTTTAGGAGTAATATTTTCGAGTGGATGCACACAACCTACGAGTTCGCCATCGACACCCTCCATAACATCAATTCAACCGACACCACTGGTTACAGAACAAACATCGCAACCGACTCCACAACCAACAGTTGAAGTCACAAAAGCACAAGAAAAACCATTACCACTCACTGAAACGTATTCCTATCATAAAGGAAGATTTAATTTTAAATATCCTTCTGGATATGCAGTTTATTCTACAGTGAGTCCGGGTGACTCAGCCAATAGGTGGAGATACTTGTTTATTGCAAATAAGGAACTTGAAGATTCTTTCGCTATCCGCCCAGCAACAAGCCCCGCTACAAACCCAGACTCCACTCGTTATTATCTGACCACATTAGATGGCAAACTAATATACATTGATTACAGAAAGATAGTCCAAAATAGTGTTGTGAAAGTAGAAATCGAAGATATGGCTAGTAATGATGCTTGGATATGGGTTTCAAACAACTTACGACATCAAAAGAATGGAAGTAACTATTGGTCTATGACTTATGACACCGAATCTTTAGAAAATGTAAAATTTAATGATGTCTCTTGGGTCAAGATAATTAATGGAAACACGCGGACGCTCCAGAATTACTGGCAGGATTGGAGTGTCACATCTGACGAACATATTACCTATTTCCTGCGGTACCTTACCCCTTCCGGTGCTTTTGTTTTGTTTGAATATGATGTAAATGCCAAATGGAATGGAGAACCAGTGCTAAAAGGCAATTTCAATCAAGCAACATTTGAAGAAATTGTGAAATCATTTAAAATTGAGGAAATTTAAATTTTTTTAGATATCTATCTGAAATACATTTTCTGGCTCTGTAGAAAACCTGATTTTTCTCGATAACCTCTCAAGGGGGATGCAATTATTATCTGTTCGGATTGTTATTGAGGAATTCTACAGAGCCAAATACACTAAAATAAAATTATATCGCTTGTTGTTAGCCTATTTAGCCGATATAATTTTTTTATAGTAACCTTTATTTTTACAGTCTGTATTATTCTCCAACATGAAAGGATGGGTAGTTATTGTCGGGATTTTAATTTTGGGAATTATAGTTTCGAGTGGATGCACTAGTAAAACAATAACAGAACAAAGACCTGTGCAAACTATTCCAGCAACAACATTGGCATCGGTTGTAGTTGAAACCCCTGTTGTTGAAACTACAATACCAACAGTTCCCACAACAACACCAACACAGTCATTGATGAGTACTGTAATAATTACGCTCCCGCAAATTGGATCGGAAAGATGGGCTGAGGCGCGCCATGCAACCGTTTCGGTAGATGGTTTGGATGTCGGAACAGTGTCGTCAAGTGCTCCATTCTCTATTAAATTGAGGGAGGGAGTTCACATTATTTCAGTACAAGGTTTTGTTGACAGAGAGGTTAGGGTTCAGTTTGCAAAAACAACAACGATAGATATCCGCGATAATGACAATCCAATAATCGCACCGCTAATACTGCGCGAATTTGGATTTTATGAAGTTCATAACGGCATGAAATCATATGCGTCTTCCTACGCAAATGGGAAGATAAAGTCAAATGTGAATCGCCCCATAAAGGTTAATATTACCGTTGATTTCTATGATAGGAACGGGATTAAGCTTGGAGAAGGTTACGATTCTGTTTCGGTTGATCCGTTCGGAACATCCAACTTTGAAGCAATTTTATTTGGTGTACAATCTCCTACAGAAACCTATTGCCGTTACAGTGGTATTATAATTTAATTTTTATGCTGATTTGAAAGCAGCTTCGTTCCTGTTCGAACCAGGAACTTTGGGAAAGATAATAGGTATCCTATTCATGGAAAAACAAGGTGGAAATAAATTTTTTATTTGTTTTTCCCATTTGTTAACGCATTCGTTAATTAAACAATCATACGAAAGGATTAATAATTTAAAAAATAATTTACGGATCGGTTAAAATGAATTTCAAATGGTTTTGGGTTTTCTCATGCTTTGCCCTTTGTATATTTTGCATGATGTCAGGATGTACATCATCAAAGAACTTGGATGGTTCTTATCAGATTACCCCAGTCGTTACTCCATCAGAATCCCAAGTAACGACAGTACCTGTTACTATTACAGCCATAGTAACGACTACTTCAGAAATTCCGAGTGCGACTGAAACAACAACCTCAAAAGTAACAACCCCTCAAGTTAACTCTAAATCCAAAGTGGAACCGTATGTTGATAGCTTTAAAATCGAAAAAAATTATCTCGCGTATCCATTAAGCAATTGTGTTATGAAAGAAATCTTTCCGGCAATTGGAAACGATCCTAATTATGGATTGAAGGCAAGTCCCCCGAAACTGACTGGCATTGCCTGGACTGAGTGGAATGTATTTATTAAAGATTATACTGAAGGAAAAAATGAAAAAAGTAAAACAATTGGTATTTCAAGGTGTGTTAATCCGCTCCCTGTTTCACCCAATAATCCTAATTGGAATTTTATTAAAATATCCGCTGAATTAACACCTCGAAATGCTCAACCTACCAATTATGACATTGTTTTTCATATAAGCAGTAATGCAAAGGGGGATATTTGTCAAATCAAATTGAGTGAAATATTGTATCAAGACCAAAAAATAACAGTTGAAACTTTTATCCCTATGAGAGACGATGAATTGGATATGTTTAACACTGCTGTTGTAAAATTCAACGAATAACAAACGATATTTTTAAAATTTTTTTTATCTCGCCTCCTTCACATCCATCAACACATACACCTTACACTTCGGGCATTGCACCTTCACAGGTCGCCGTGATTATGACAGGTTGGCAGGCCGTGATCTCCTATATACTCATCACAATGACACGTTTGGGGTAACTATACAAAACCTGCACATCAATAATTAACCGATCATAAAAGAACGGTTACGAAATATGGCAACACAGGCCGGCATGAGCGGGATTGACGTAAAGGCAGTCGTCATGGAACTTGGCGGGAAGCTCCCGCTCTGGATCGACAAGGTCTACCAGTTCGACCAGCGGACACTCGGGATCCGGCTCAACGGGGAGAAACATGCAAAATACCTGTTCATCATCGAAGCGGGACGCCGGGCGCACCTTGCCAGTGAGCTCCCGGATCCGCCGAAGAACCCGCCGCAGTTCGCGATGCTGCTGCGCAAGCATATCAGCGGCGGTAAGGTGCTTGCGATCCGGCAGCACGGGCTGGAACGGGTCATAATCATCGATATCGGGAAAGGAAATGCCGTGTACCGTCTTATCACCGAGCTCTATGATGACGGGAACGTAGTGCTGGCCGATGAGGCATACAGGATTGTAAAACCGCTCGTACACCACCGGTTCAAAGACCGCGACGTGATATCCGGAGTCCCGTATGCCCTGAGCGCGGCCGATCCGACTGCGTCAGAGGAATCCCTTGCCACGTTCCTCAGGAACGATGACCGCGACCTTGTGCGGGCGCTTGCAATGGGCTGCATGCTCGGGGGGGCTTATGCCGAATATATCTGCCGGCAGGCTGGCATGGACAAGGCGATGCCGGCGAAGGATGCCGATCCCAAAAGGATCTACGCCGCGATACAAGCCCTCTTTGACCGGGTGGAGCACGACAGAAAACCAGTCATCACCGCAAAGGGGTGTGAACCGGTCGACCTGACCGGAACGACGGGGGAACGCCAGTATATGGATTTCAACGCTGCCCTTGACCGGTTCTACCCGGCAACAAAATCAGAGATTATTAAAAAAACAAAGAAAAAAATTCCCAAAGATGAGATGATCCTGCGCCACCAGCAGTCGGCAGTAAAAAAGTTCGATGCAAAGATTGCACAGGCAGAGCGGGCGGTTGCCGCCATCTATGAAAATTATCCGGTCGTTGCCGATGTGATCGCCACGCTTTCAAAGGAGAGCAAAAAAAGATCATGGCAGGAGATTGCAGCCTTAATTAAGAAAAATCCGACAGGCATGGCTGGGAAGATCGTTTCAGTCCACCCGGAGAAAGGAGCAGTCGGGATCGACCTTGGTGAACAGGTGATGATCTTTGTTAACGAAACGGTGGAGCAGAATGCCGGCAGGTGTTACGATGAGATCAAGAAATTCCGGCGGAAAAAAGAGGGTGCACTCGCCGCAATGGCAAAGCCGGTGATACAAAAGAAGGCAGTAAAGAGGGATATCGTTGCCCTCAAGAAACAATGGTACCACCGGTTCCGCTGGTTTGTGACCAGCGACAACGTGGTCGTTATCGGCGGCAGGGATGCAGGGCAGAACGAGGAGCTGGTAAAAAAATACATGGCGGGCGGCGACACGTTCGTCCATGCAGACGTCCATGGCGCGAGCGTCGTGATCGTTAAAGGAAAGACAGAAAGAATGGACGAGGCGGTACAGTTTGCCGCATCCTACTCCGGCGCATGGAAGAGCGGGCATTTCTCCGCTGACGTGTATAGTGCCCTCCCTTCGCAGGTGAGCAAGACACCGGAGCACGGGGAGTTTGTCTCCCGGGGTTCGTTTGTAGTGCGGGGGGAACGCACCTGGTACCGCAACGTAACACTCGGAGTGGCTATCGGGCTGCAGCTCGAACCTCAGGCGGCGGTGATCGGCGGACCCCCGGACGTTATCCGGAAGCATGCAAAATCATCGGTGGAACTTAAGCCCGGGCAGTATGAACCAAACGACGTGGCAAAGAAAGTCCTGCGGGCACTTAAAAATGCAATCCCGGACGAGGTGTCAAGGGGCCTCATGGGGATACTCAACACGGAAACGGTGGCGGCATTCGTCCCGCCCGGCGGGTCGGATATCGCGGGTGAATCATGAAAGCGGAATTTTGTGACCTTAAAGGCAATTACGGGGAGATCCGGTTCCTGCCGGAGAGCATCGATGACCTCTGGCACCTGCAACACCTGATTGCTCCCGGCGACCTTGTCTTTGCCACAACACTGCGCAGCGTCACCGCAGCCACCGACAAGATCCGTCCGGAAAAAGCCGAGAAGCGCCCGGTCAGGCTCGGTATCCGGGTCGGGCAGGTGGAGTTCTCGGTGCACGCAGTCAGGCTCCGTGTCAGCGGGCTGATCGAACACGGGGTGGATGCGGGGGCACACCACACATTCAATGTCGATACCGGGTACGAGATATCTGTAATCCGGGCATGGAAGCAGGTCGACTTCGACCGGATCGACCGTGCGGTCAAGGCCTCGGTCTACGGAGTGATCCACATCCTGACGATTGAAGAGGGCGAGGCAGAACTCTTCCGGCTGCGGCAGTTCGGCCCCGAGAGTGTCATTACTGTTACCATGGGCAGCGGCAAAGGCGCGGAGACCAGCAACCGGCAGGCGTTCTTTGAGCAGGTGCTTGGTGCCATTGCAGAGGTCACCGGGCCGGTCATCATCGCCGGGCCGGGTTTTGTAAAAGACGATTTTGTAAAATTTGCCAAAAACAGGGAGAGTCCAGCTGCAGGCCGGGCCATCGTGGTTGAGACCCGGCGGATCGGGCGCGGGGCAGTCCAGGAAGTCATCGGCCTTGGCGCCCTTGAGAAGCTGATCGGTGACCTCCAGCTCGCACGTGAGGTGAAGATAGTTGAAGAAATCCTCCTCCGGATTTCCCAGAACGGCGCGGTTGCATACGGGATGCAGGAAGTCGCCGATGCGATCGGGTATGGCGCAGCAGAACAGCTCGTGATCACCGACACGCTGCTGCGGGACAGCGAGGTTATAAAGCTTGTCGATAAAGCCGAAGCCATGCGGGCAAAGATTTTTGTGCTCTCGGCCAGCTTCGAACCCGGCGAACGGCTGGACGCCCTCGGCGGGATTGCGGCGCTGCTGAGATATAAGATGGGGAAATAGGGCGGTAATGCTGCTGTGTGCCCGTATATCCCGACTTATGAAAGGATGCTCTGACTATGGATAGCGAAGCCTCAGCTGAACTGGCCCGGCCGCAGCGGCCCGAGTAAGCGGATGCGAGTGAGTCACTGAACGTACTATATCTGTCGCATCAACAGCGGCGAGCACGATGCAAAGCATGGTGCGAGCAGAGGGCCAGGGCAGCCGCCGGCGCAGGAACGAAAGTGACAAAACGGGGGTGTCATCGTGTCAGATCAACCGGGGAAAAGAGCAGCAACGTGATGTGAAGCGAGAATGAGCGGGCGCGGATTTATCGATCGTTGCGCCCGCGAGGACGAGCGAACATGACCGGACGTCATTACGGTATCGTTAAAAGAAGAAAAAATCAGGGGAATCGTGGTCGCAATCCTGAAAAAATGGTGTTCCTCATCACTTCTTCAGGCTATTAATAACAAGGTTTGCCGCTTGCTCCCCGGAGAGGAGCATCCCGCCAAACACCGGCCCCATCCGGCTCTCTCCCGCGACGGCATTTGCTGCCATGCCGGCAACAATGAGGCCGGGGAACACCTCTCTGGTGTGCTGGAGGATACGGGATTCGGCCCGGTCAGCCCACATGAAACCCTCGCCTTTAACATGGAGATTCCCGCCCTTCTTCTCAACGAGCCGGGCTACGACCGCATCATGACCCGTTGCATCGACAGTATACCGGCAGCTCATGATCAGGGGATCGACATGGAGTTTTCCCATTTCGACGGCAGTCCAGTTAATAACAAGCCCGCTGATCCGCCCGTCTGCCTTGATCATGACATCCTCTACTGATGTGAGATTGAAAAATTCGGCTCCTGCATCACACGCGGCAGCGGTAAGTTTAGAGACGGCTTCAACAGACTTTGCGACATAATAACCCTCTTTGTATAAAGTGGATTTGACAGAGAAACGGTCAAGCAGGCGGCGTGCCTCTTCCTGCACGACAATTCTTGGGAACATCATCCCGCCGCCCCACATCCCTCCGCCAACAGAGAGCTTCTTCTCAATGATCCCGACCTTGATGCCTTCTTTTGCGATCAGTGCTGCACATGTAAGTCCGGCAGGCCCTGCTCCCACAATCGCCACGTCGAGTTCCATATGGTCGATCAGGGTATTCATCTGTACTGAAAGGATCGCCCTGCTGATGGTAATTTCATCGAGTTCCATGGTAATTGCTTCCTGATTATTATTCAAAATACTATTAACAATGTTATGAAACGAGGATGATAAAACGACTTATTCCAGCGATTGCGCATAGGCCCGTGCAATTCCGCACATATCCCGCGCAACCCCGATGGGTTCACTCCCCACAAGGGTACAGACCGGCTCTTTTCCCGGTCCCCCGGCATCGCAGATAATTTTCGGCACTCTGCCCCCAGTAGCCCGGACCGCTTCTATTGCTTTCCACTGCATCGATGACCCCTCTGCAATCCTGAGTTCGGCGGGCTCGGACCTACGGTCAATCATGGCAGACACCCAGCCTTGCTTTGTGCAATAGCCTGAAAGCCAGTCAGAAAACCCGGGGAGATTTGCGAAATCGATCCCGGCCCGGACAGACGGATCGGTCTTTTTAAGTTCGATGATGAGCCGTGCCATATGGCTCGATGCTCCGAACCGGACTCTCCCGGCAGCCCGTGGCATACCGTTGATAATGGTAATCCGGCCATCTATGGCCATGACTTCATCGGGATTTTTTGCATGCGGTTGTGCAAATACCATGTTTGTCCTGACCTCCGGAATGAGGGCGACAAATTCCATGCATGCCTCAATCTCCTCAAGGGCAATCATCATCCGTCCTATCATATCGATTTCAGTTGCAAGGTCAGGTTGTTTCATTGTTCTGCTCTATACTTGTGAACAATGTGACGGGAAGGATTATTGTAGCTATGGTTGCGTGGCCCGGGCCAATCCGGCTTCCGGTAACTGCAAGGCAATTTCGTAGGGCTTGAGTGGTGCGGGGCGGACGGGAAATACCGGGGATGCGGAGTATCGTTCATCCTTGCTTTGCCACTGGTATAGGGGAGTGCCATTGAACCGGAGTGCAGCGGAGACGAACAGTCCCGGCCGTACTGCATATCGCCCAAGGCCGGACCAGGTTACGGGACGCGGAACGTGGCCTGTCGCGGGCCAGGCTGGCCGCAACACCGAGATCACTTACCTGCCCGCATCAACCGACGGGGGAGCCAACGCGGCGAGGACTGCCGAATGCAGTGGAGAAGATTTTCATCAGAAAATCGTGGATCTCCGAGAGGTCAACAAACCTTGAGGATGAGAAGGATTCGTCAGAATCCTTCGATGGCATAAGCCCCGTTGAGTGTAGCACCTCCAATGAATTACACGGATGAGCCGGTTTTCCACGCGCTCTATAAGCACAATTAATTGAATTGGTTACAACTCCAGGCAATTTTTGTAATCAGGTATTATAGGAAAAAATGGAAATACATGCGCAATTTTAAATTTTAACTAAAATTTGGGGTTTGAGTATAGCGCTTGCTGTCCAGAATCCAATCCCTCGCATCTTCACTTCCGGTTAATGCGCAGACACCAGAGCTGGCGCAGGAACATTTATTGTTGACCTCGTAAAGAAACGAAAAAAAGGTTCTTGAAAAATGCATTTTTATCGTTTATTCATTCCTTTTTCTGCACAACGATCGTAAACGCCGTCCCTGCCGTCCGGTCAAGCTCGATCGTACCGCTCAACTGTTCCACCAGGCTCACCACCAACCGGTGCCCAAGCGATTGTTTATTTCTCATCCAGTCAAGGTCTTTTGGTATCCCGATCCCCGTGTCCCTGATGGAGAGCACAATGGTGTCAGCTTCCCGGCGTCCTGCAATGGTGATCTCCCCCGGAGTCCCTTTGGGAAACGCGTACTTGATTGAGTTTGAGAGGAGTTCGTTGATGATAAGGCTGATAGGAATTGCTGTGTTTATTGAAATCTGTATATCTTTCAATTCAACATTCAATCGGATGACTTCAGGGTTTACCTTATAGAACTTGAAAAGGCTCGTTCCTAAAAATGTGACAATTTCAGACAGGTCGATCCTGGAGATGTCTTCGGCACGGCACATCCTCTCGTGGACATGTGCCATCGCCATAATGCGGTTCTGGAACTCTCCCAGTATATCCAGTAATTTCCGATCTTTGATATTCCGGGACTGGAGGCTGATGAGACTTAAAATAACCTGGAGGTTGTTCTTCACCCGGTGGTGGATCTCTTTAAGCAGCGTCCCTCTCTCTTTGAGGGAGACATTGAGCTGCGCAGTGCGGTCAGCTACTTTCTGCTCCAGTCCCTCAGCGAACTGCCGCATCTGCTCCTCTGCCTGTTTGCGCTCGGTGATGTCCTTGTAATCCTCAACAATGCCAATAACATCACCGCCAGATCCCCTGAAGGGAGTTGCAGTTACGATGCAGGGAATTTTTTTACCGTCTGCACGTACTTTTTCCACCTCATTCTCAACACACTCCTCACCGCAGAGGATTCTGGTCAGAGGACAACCGGGAGTATGACACCGGTGGCCTGGAAACACTTCATAACACTTCCTGCCTGCTGCCTTGTCCCTGCTTATGCCTGCCATTTTCAGGAACGTCTCGTTCATCCGGAGCACGCTGAAATCCTTATCAACCACCCGCATGCCATCAGCGGCAGTCTGGAATATCTGGTCCAGTTCTGCATGACTATCTTCAACTTTTCTCTCTTCTCTGGCAACCCGCTCACTTAAAAGGGCAACAACAGAGGACACGAATATAAATGAAAATCCCCGTAAATAATCCTCATCAATACCCACGTCCCCGCCGAAGAGCATGTGTCCTGTGATGAGAAACCCGGCTAAAAAGACTGCCACCACTATACCCTTTCTCTTCCACCAGAATGCCGCTAAAATAACCGGAATATAAAAGAAATGGGTAAATACATGAGAAATTTCAAGAACCAGATGGAAATAGACGGTCAGAAAACAACTGAAAGCGATAAGGACTGCCAAGACAATGATTTTTTGGTTTTCTTTAATTGTCATGTTCCACCAATCCTTCTTAAGAGGTGTGACAATAAAAATGATTCTCTGGAATCTCTCTAGAATTGCAAACAGAAATAACATCTCCATTGCATTCTTATTTAAATGCCTTCCATCAGAGGTAAACCAAAAAAGCAGATTTCGTACAAATGTCCCCATGATCTATTACTAAAAATCAATGCCGCGATTGAGAATGGAGAATATGCTTCAAGAAATGACATAATTACAGCGGCTTTACGTATATTTTTCGAGAATCACGATAAAACCTCGAAGGACGAGATAAAGGAATGGTTGATTTCCGATGAGGGAGAGGAATATTTAAAGAACCTGATCAGGGATGTCCGGGAAAAGGTGCAATAAGGATTAATGTACCTGTCTGATCCTGTACAGTCCCGAATTAATTTCTCATGGATCTTTGTTCAGGATAACTTGAACGTTTCATCATCTCACCAACCAAAACCCTGAAACCTGATCCCAGGATTGCCTCTTGGGGCAGCCTTCTCCAGAATGCCAGTTCCGGAAGACTCCATGCCTTCAAAGTCGAGACTGCCATGAGGACGGTTGTCATACCAGTGAACGAATTCATCGAGTGACAAGAACTCATGTCTGAACCGTTTGCAGGTATGGAACTATTTCTCAACTTTTCCATTGGTTTGGGCTCTGTAGAAATCATCGTTTTTCATAACGTTTTTGGGGGCGTTTGCCATTCCTTACAGGGACGGGCAAACTGAAGAAGATGTCCTGATAGACATCTTCGAGTTACATTGCCCCCGCCACTGCGGCAGCCCCCCTTGCGATATCCATTGAAAACCGGTTCATCATGGATCTCTTGTAATGATGTGAGATCAGGGATTTCTACATAGTCTTGGTTTGTTTGACGATGTTTCACCCATGCAACGATCGGTCAGATATCTCGTGTTTCAAGGTATTGCCTGAATTCACTATCCCAATACCCATTCTCGTCCCTTCGATGAGCACCAGATTCACTGCCATGATCCATAATAAGTTCACGAAGAAAGCAGATCTGCCCGTATCCCTGGACTGCACGTTCTACAACGATAATTGTGTTTTCCGTATTGATAGTGGCAGATTCACCGGTAGCGAGGATTTTACGTGATGAGTCATCCAGAATCGTGCAGAGTTTTAATCCGCTGAAGCCGTCTTCATACCAATCGATATGTCCGGCCGATATGCTATGTGGTCCCGTTCAAAGCGCACCCATTTTCTCTGCTTCTTCTTAGCAACCTCCGTTCTGGCAAGTTCCCGGTCCACCAGATATCTGTGAATACGGTTATGAGAAATACATTTTTCGTAGAGTCTTCGGATAACGGTTTTTAGCATTCTGGCCCCAAATTTGAATCGTTTGTACGCTTCCACAACTATCTCCGATTCTTCGAAAGCCGATACACCTGAGAACAACGTTCTTCTCATCCTTTCCATTGATTCGTACCAGCTAGACACTTGCTCATGCACACTCACTGGAAAAGCTCACGCAGCGACCATATTTATAGGATGAATGTAACCCGGAGCGTAAAAATTAAGGTATGGGTTTTGGTGGTCTCATCAGGGTGAACGCAATGACAATACCGATCACTGCAAGCGCGAGCACATACGGGAATACCCCGATATAGGATCCCGTCGATGTCTTGATGAACCCTGCCAGCTGCGGCCCGGCAATCGCACCGGCACCATACGCAAGGAAGACGACCCCGTAACAACTCGGGTAGTCAGAGGTGCCAAAATAACTGCCTGTGGTTGTCGGTGCGATGGCCAGCCAGCCACCAAGACATCCCCAGAGTACGGCAAAGGCAAGGATATACGCCGGTGCGATCGGGATCTGCCACATCAGCAGCGATGCCAATGCGATCAGGATGAAAGATACCATGGCAGCATTCCGGGGTGTTAATTTGTCGGTGAGTGCACCAAAGACGGGCCGTCCGCCGCCGTTAAAGATCGCAAAGAACCCTACGAGGAATGTGGCAAGCCCTGCCTCAATTCCCATATCGGTGCCTACCGGTT